>CANPWC010000053.1 GCA_947581905.1 uncultured Acetatifactor sp. | reverse complement strand
CATAGGTAGCCATGTCGATCGTCTTGGCATACCCGAAACGGTCCATCAGGAAACAGACGGACATTTCCTCCACTTCTTTTTCCTTATACACCGCTTCCTGCGCGTTCTCAATGCGGGTGCGTCGTCCATGCCCGTATTGTCGCTTGATGTCGTCTAGTTCGTTCATGATGACCTGCGCCATGGAGTCCCGCCGTTCCAGGATGTCCTCATAGCGGTAGATGTTCGCCATGGTCTCCTCATGCTCCTTGATGAGGGCCTCGATTTCCAGGCCGATCAGCTTATACAGGCGCATTTCCAGGATGGCGTCCGCCTGCCTTTCCGTGAACATGAGCTGGGTCGCCATGATCTTGGATTCTTTGGATTTGAACCGGATGCCATCCACCTTTCCCTCCACCAGGCAGGCCTTGGCCATGCTCCGGTCCTTGGAGCCCCGCAGGATCTCGATGATCAGGTCGATCACGTTGCAGGCCTTGATCAGCCCCTCCTGGACCTCCCGCTTCTGCGTCTCCTTTGCCAGAAGGTTGGTATATTTCCTGGTGGCTATTTCGAACTGGAAGTCCACGTTCGCCTTAAGGATCTGCTTAAGCCCCATGATTTCCGGACGCCCGTTATAGATCGCCAGCATATTGACGCCGAACGTGTCCTCCAGGCGGGTCTTCTTATAAAGCAGGTTCGTGAAATTCTCCACATCCGCGTCCTTACGCAGTTCGATGACGATGCGGATGCCTTCCTTGGAGGATTGGTTGGAGATGTCCACGATGTCCGAGGTCTTCTTGGATTCCGCCAAGGCCGCCACATCCGTAAGGAACTTTGCGATGTTCGCCCCGATCATAGGGTAAGGGATTTCCGTGACCACCAGGTTGGTCTTGCCGTTCTTCGCCTTCTCATATTCGACCTTGCCGCGGACCTTGACCTTGCCCACGCCGGTCTCATAAATCTCCAACAGATCGTCCTGGTTGATGACGATGCCCCCGGTCGGGAAGTCCGGTCCTTTGATATAACGCATCAGTTCCTTAGTGGTGATCGAGTTGTTCTTCATATATGCCTTCATGGCGTCGACCACTTCCGCCAGGTTATGGGGCGGGATGCTTGTCACCATGCCTACGGCGATCCCCTCGGACCCGTTCACCAGCAGGTTGGGGACCTTCGCCGGCAGGACCGTGGGCTCCTTTTCCGTCTCGTCGAAATTGGGCATGAAGTCGACCACGTCCTTGTCCAGGTCTGCCAGGAACGCCTCCTGGGTCACTTTCATGAGACGGGCTTCCGTATATCGCATGGCCGCGGCGCCGTCGCCCTCGATATTGCCGAAATTGCCATGGCCGTCCACCAGGGCCATCCCCTTTTTGAAGTCCTGCGCCATGACCACCAGGGCGTCATAGATGGAACTATCCCCATGGGGATGGAACTTACCCATGGTATCGCCGACGATACGGGCGCTCTTGCGGTAAGGCTTGTCATATCGGATGCCCAGCTCATACATGTCATAAAGGGTCCGGCGCTGTACAGGCTTTAAGCCGTCCCGCACATCAGGAAGGGCACGGGCGATGATGACGCTCATGGCATAGTCGATATAGGATTTCTGCATCAATTCCGAATATTCCGTCTTAAGGATCCTGTCTTCCATTCTGATACCCCCGCATATTATGGGCTTGCCCGTGATATTGCATAAAGCCTGGCTTCCAACGCCGCATCCGATGTCCCGTCATACGTCCAGTTCGGCGTCCGTGGCATGGTCGTAAATGAACGCCTTACGGGGCGGCACGTCGGTCCCCATCAGCATTTCCGTCACCTCGCTGGCCATCCTGCCATCTTCGATCTCCACCAGCTTAAGCAGCCTGGTGGCAGGGTCCAACGTGGTCTCCCATAACTGCTGGGCATCCATTTCCCCCAAGCCCTTGTAACGCTGCAGCGTAAAGGGCCCCTTGTGCTTCTTGCGGTACCTTTCCAGGGCCTTATCATCATAGAGGTATTCCTCCTTGCCCTTTTGCGGCATCGCCTTATAAAGGGGCGGCATGGCGACGTAGACATGCCCCTCATAGATCAGTTCCGGCATAAAGCGATAAAACAGCGTAAGCAGCAAGGTGGAGATATGGGCCCCATCCACGTCCGCATCCGTCATGATGATGATCTTGTCGTACCTTAGTTTGCTGATATCGAAATCATTGCCATAGCCTTCCGAGAAGCCGCAGCCGAAAGCGTTGATCATGGTCTTGATCTCCGCGTTGGCCAGGATCTTATCGATGCTGGCTTTTTCCACATTCAAAATTTTGCCCCGGATAGGCAGGATCGCCTGATAACTGCGGTCCCTGGCGGACTTGGCGCTGCCGCCGGCGGAATCTCCCTCCACGATGAAGATCTCACATTTGGAGGGATCCTTGGATTCACAGTTGGCCAATTTCCCATTGGAGTCAAAGGAAAACTTCTGCTTGGTCAGCATATTGGTCTTGGCCTTTTCCTCCGTCTTGCGGATCTTCGCCGCCTTTTCCGCGCAGCCGATGATATTCTTCAGGGTATCCAGGTTGCGGTCGAAGAAACGCACGATCTCCTCGCCCGTCACCTTGCTGACCACCTTCGCCGCGTCCTGGTTGTCCAGCTTGGTCTTGGTCTGCCCCTCGAACCTGGGATCCGGATGCTTGATGCTTACCACGGCCGTCATGCCGTTACGCACGTCCGTCCCCGTGAAGTTCTGGTCCTTTTCCTTTAAAATATTCAATTCCCTGGCATAGGAATTGATGACGTTGGTAAAGGTGGCCTTGAAGCCGGTCAGGTGGGTGCCGCCCTCGGAATTATAAATATTGTTGCAGAAGCCCAGCACGTTCTCATGGAACTCATTCACGTACTGGAGGGCCACTTCCACCGTGATCCCTTCCGCCTCCCCTGTGAAATAAATCACATCGGACACGGTTTCCCGGGACTTGTTCAGGTCTTTGATGAAGCCGACGATGCCGTCCGGCTCATGGAAAACGAGCTGCTCTTTGCTCTCCGGCCTTTTGTCCTCATAAAAGATGTGTAGGAGCGGATTCAAATAAGCCGTTTCATGGAGCCTGCTCTTCACCTCGTCCTCCTTGAAACGGGTCTTATCGAAAATCGTATCGTCCGGCAGGAAGTTCACGCACGTTCCTGTCTCCTTCGTCTTGCCGATGACGGGCAGAAGCCCATCCTTAAGCTCCAGGGTAGGGATCCCCTTTTCATAGGTATCCTGATAAATCTTCCCCTCCGTCTTGACCGTAACGGTCAGCCTCTGGGAAAGGGCGTTGACCACGGAGGAACCCACGCCATGCAGGCCTCCGCTGGTCTTATATGCCGTATTATCAAACTTCCCGCCCGCGTGGAGGGTGGTGAAGACCAAACGCTCCGCGCTGACGCCTTTCTCGTGCATGCCGACCGGGATCCCCCTGCCATTGTCCGAAACCGTGGCCGACCCATCCTCCTCCAGGGTGACATGGATCTCGGAACAATATCCTGCCAGATGTTCGTCCACGGAATTGTCCACGATTTCGTAGATCAAGTGGTTCAAGCCCCTGGTGGAGACGCTTCCGATATACATGCCGGGACGCTTCCTGACCGCCTCCAGGCCCTCCAGGACCGTGATGCTGGAAGCGTCATAGGTATTTGCATTCGCCATGAGATCCACCTTTCCTTCTTTTTCAATCACGCCGCGTTCCCTTTCGCCGCGCCATGCCGCAGCTTAAAGCCGCGTTCCCTTTGGCCGCGCCATACTGCAGCTTAAAGCCTCATTCCCTTTAGGCTTCGTCATACCGCAGCTGTTTGCAGCAGGCGATCGCCAGGGAGCCGGGTCCGATGTGGCAGGCGACGCTTAAGGATAAGGGGTCGATATGGATGTCCGTCGTGGGATACAGCGCCTGAAGCTCCTCCTTTAGGGCCTTGGCAGCCTCTTCATTCTGCGTATGGGCGATCTCAAGCCAGACGCCGCCCTGGTCCGTGATGCCGCCGAAACGGTTCTCGATATCGCTGTGGATGGCGTTCATCATAATGGTCTTGCCCTGTCCGGTAGTCCTGGCCTTGGCGAAAGCGTCCAACTTCTCCCCTTGGATCTGCAGGACGGGCTTTAGGCGCAGCAGCGTCCCCAAGGCAGCGGCCGCCGGCGTGATGCGTCCGCCCTTTTTCAAATAATACAAAGTATCCAGCATGATATAGATGCTGCTGTTAAATTTATCCTCTTCCAGGATCTGGCGGATCTGGGCGGCGCTCTTGCCGCGCTTCGCAAGTTCGATGGCATCCAGCACCGACTGCCGCTGGGTCACGGATATCCTCTGGTTGTTGACCACGGAAACCTTTCCGCCATAATCTTCGGCCAAGATGAGGGCGCTGGCGCAGGAACTGCTTAAGCCGCTGCTCATCGGGATATGGACGATCTCATCATATTCCTGGAGCAGGTCGTTCCACAGGGAGGTCACGGAATCCGGCGTCGGCTGGCTGGTGGAAATATTGGCCCCCTCTTTGAGCCTCTCATAAAATTCAGGCACCGTCAGGCTGATATCCTCGTAAAAGAGCTCATCATTGATGAAAAAGGGCATAGGCAACACATAAACGCCCCGCTCCTTGGCCTCCTTTTGGGAAATCCCACTGTTCGAATCGGTTACGATCGCTATTTTAGACATAAATACTCTCCTCACTACATGCTTTCTTTCTGTTTTAGCATAAACCCTTTCTATTTTACTTTCAAATACTTCGAAAGTCAACACCAACCGAAGCAATCCTTTCAAGATGTCTGCGCAGCAAGGCGTTTGCGGGCGCTTCCAGGGCAGGGTCTTCCTCCAAAAGCCTCTCTACGGCTTCGGACGCCTGTCCCAGCAGGGACGCGTCCGCATAGATGTCCCCGATGCGGAAAGAAAATTCCCCGCTTTGCCGTACGCCGAACAAATCGCCCGGCCCACGCAGCCTCAAGTCTTCGGACGCGATTTGGAAGCCATCGTTGGAGTGGTTCAAGATTTCAAGGCGCTCCATGGTTTCCTTGTTCTGTATGGCGCTTAGGAAGATGCAGTAGCTTTGGTGCGCCCCCCTCCCTACCCGCCCCCTAAGCTGGTGCAGCTGGGCCAGGCCGAAGCGTTCCGCGTTCTCCACCATCATCACCGTAGCGTTGGGCACATTGATGCCCACCTCGACCACGGTCGTGGAGACCAGCACCTGGATGCTTCCGGAAGCGAACTCTTCCATGATGCGGTTCTTATCCTGGGGACGCATCCTGCCGTGCAGGGACGCGACCCGGATGGAGTCCGGCAGGGCAAGGCGCAGTTTTTCGGCATATTCCGCCACGTTTTCCACCCCATCCATTTCCCCCTCTTCCACCATGGGGCAGATCACATAAGCCTGCCGCCCGGCCGCTACCTGCCTAGCAATGAATTCATAAGCCTTGGGGCGATAGGAAGCGTCCACCACGCAGTTCTTGATAGGATGGCGGTCCGCGGGGAGCTCGTCTATGACGGACAGGTTAAGGTCGCCATACAGGATGATGGCCAACGTCCTCGGGATCGGCGTGGCGCTCATGACCAGCACATGGGGGGTGCCTCCCTTGTCCGCAAGCCTCTCCCGCTGGCGGACGCCAAAACGATGCTGCTCATCCGTGACCACCAGGGCCAGGGAATGAAAGGAGACTTTCTCCTGGATGACGGCATGGGTGCCGATGGCCAGGTTGGCGTCGCCGTCTTCCAGGCGTCTGTAGGCCTCCCGCCTTTCCTTGGCCCCTAAGGAGCCTACCAACAGGACGGGGCGGAAAGGAAGCCCATACTGCTTCGTATATCGGACGATCGTCTCAAAATGCTGCGCCGCGAGCACCTCCGTCGGCGCCATCAGGGCCCCCTGGAAGCCGTTTTGGACACAGGTAAGCAGGGCAAGGACGGCGATGATGGTCTTGCCGGAGCCCACGTCCCCCTGGATGAGCCGGTTCATGCAGCGCGGCCCGGACAGGTCCTGACGGATTTCCTCCCATACCCTGCGCTGCGCCCCGGTCAGGGAAAAGGATAAGGATTCCAGGAAGCGGTCCGCCCAGGAAGCGTCCCGCATGGGGTAAGCGTTGGGCAGGCTGCTTAGCTTGCCCTTATTCTGCCTAAGGACCAGCAAAAACTGGAAGAACTCGTCAAAGGCAAGCCGCCTGTGCCCCTTTTGCAGGGCAGGCACGTCCTGGGGGAAGTGGATGCTGCAAAGCGCCTCCCGATAAGGGATCAGGCCATAGTTTCCCAAGATCCATTTCGGATAATACTCTTCCTCAAATTCATAGGCAGACAATGCCTGCCTTACCGCCTTCTGCAGGACCTGGTTGGTAAGGCCCTTGGTCAAGGCATACTTCGGCTGGATGCAGCGCATCCTGTCTGCATAATCCGTAAGGGAAAACAGCCTCGGCTGCTCCATGACCTTTGCCTTCCCCTTAGCCTGCACCAGCCCGCGGAAGATATAGAAGCCCCCGCTTTTTAAGATGCTCTTCATGTAAGGCATGTTGTAATAGGTCAGCAGCATGCCGCCGGACGCGTCCCGGACGGATATGTTCAGGATGGATAAGCCCTTTATGCGCCTTAAATTGGGAATGCCTGTCACACAGGCGCGGATGGCGCAAACCGTCCCAGGCTTGGCCTGCTGGATCAAGAGCGGCTCCCCGTACTCCTCGTAAGCCCTAGGGTAATGGCGGACCAGGTCGCCCACCGTGTCGATATCCAGTTTTTGGAAAAGCTTCTGCGTCTTCTCCCCGATTCCCCGCAGTTCGATGAGGGATGTACGGTCATCCATGGGTTCCACCTGGCTTTCCTGCCATCAGCGTATTGGGCATCGTCCCTGGGGAAGCGCCTCCAGCCCCACGGGAACAATGCCAAGGAAAAAGGGCTAACGTGGATTGGACGTTAGCCCTTTGGATCACTCTACGGAAATGACATAGTAATAAATTGGCTGTCCGCCGTATTGTAGTTCAACGTCACAGGAAGGATATGCGTCTTCCAGGTCTTTATAAAGGCTCTGGGCGTCTTCGTCGTTTACATCGCTTCCATAGTAAATGCTGATCAGTTCGGTCTCTTCATCCACCATCTGCGACACCATTTCCTCCGTCACGAACTTTAGGTCCTCTCCGACGGAAAGGATGCCCTCGTCGCCGATCCCCATGTAGTCCCCCTGGCGGATTTCCTTGTCGTCAATCATGGTATCGCGCACGGCGTAGGTCACTTCACCGGTCTTCACATGCCTGATCTCATCCAGCATGGTCGCCTCGTTCTCATCCACGGGAAGCTCCGGGACATAGTTGATGACTGCGGTAATGCCCTGGGGGATGGTCTTCGTCGGGATGACTAAGAGGTTCTTATCCGTCATCAGCTCCGCCGCCTGGTTCGCCGCCAGGATAATGTTCTTGTTATTGGGCAGGACAAAGATGGTCTGCGCATTGACCTGGTCTACCGCGTCTAAGATGTCCGCGGTGCTGGGATTCATGGTCTGTCCGCCTTCAATGATATGGTCTATCCCCAAGCTGGTAAAGATTTCATTGATGCCGTCCCCTACGGAAACCGCGATGAAGCCTACCGGCTTGGGTTCCTCCTTGGGGAGGGGATCCCCATCCTCCTCTTTGCCCGAGGATTCTTGCGCCGCTTCTTGCGCCTTTTCCTGACCGGCCTCATGCTGCTTCACAGGGACATCCAGGTCTTTCTCCACAGCGCCCTTCTCCGTCATCTTGAAAAGCTTCTCCTGGTGCTCAAGGCGCATATTGTCAATCTTCATATTGGAAAGCGCGCCATACTTAAGCGCCCGCTGCAAGGCAAGCCCCGGGTCGTTGGTATGTACGTGTACTTTCACCACGTCTTCATCCGCCACGCATACGATGGAATCCCCGATGGACTCCAGATAAGCCTTGAAATCCATCTCCTGCCGCAAAGGGAACGGCTTGTTCAACAGGATGATGAATTCCGTGCAGTAGCCGAACTTGATCTCCGCTTCCGCCTGCGCCTGATAAGAGGGACCGGCGCTGGTTTTACCGGACGCCGCCCCTGCGGGGGCTTCCTTAAAGGACAAGTCGACTTCCTTGCCTAAGAATGCGTCATAAGCGCCGCTTAGGACCTCTACCAGGCCCTGTCCGCCGGAATCCACCACGCCTGCCTGCTTTAAGACGGGCAACAGCTCCGGCGTGCGAAGCAGGACCGCCTTAGCCTGCTCCAGGACAGCGCCCAGGAACTCACCCATATCCTCCGCGCCATCCTCCGACAGCTCCCTCGCCTTGTCCGCCACTCCCTTGGCGACCGTAAGGATGGTTCCCTCCTTAGGCTTCATGACCGCCTTGTAAGCGGTCTCCACCGCCTTGTCAAGGGAGTCCGCCAGCACCTGGATGGTGATGACGTCGACCTCCTTGATGCCCTTGGTGAAGCCCCGGAACAACTGGGAAAGGATGACGCCGGAATTTCCCCGGGCGCCCCTTAGGGAGCCTCCGGAAATCGCCTTGCACAAGCCCTCCATGGTAAGCTCTTCCCCTAAGGCCAGCACCTCCTTGGCCGCGGACATGATCGTCATCGTCATATTCGTGCCCGTATCGCCGTCAGGCACCGGGAACACGTTCAATTCATTGATCCATTCTTTCTTGGCTTCCAGATTTTTGGCGCCTGCTAGGAACATCTTGGAAAGCATCTTCGCATCGATCGTATTTTTTGCCACGGTACGTCGTCCTCCTTAATCAATCACTCTAACACCTTCCACAAAGATGTTGATCTTCTCAATTTCAATGCCGGTAAAAGCTTCCACCTTGTATTTCACGCTGTCGATCAGGTTGTCGGAAACGGCAATGATGCTGACGCCGTACGCCACGATCACGTGGAAGTCCAGAATGAGCTTGTTGTTGCTAAGGGACACGGAAATCCCGCGGGTGATGCTGTCTTTCTTCAAGAGGCGGACCAGTCCGTCCTTCATGCTGACGCCTGCCATTCCGACGATGCCGAAGCATTCCGTGGCAATCATCCCAGCGTACTGGGCGATCACTTCATTATCTATGACGATGCTGCCCATATGGGTATTCATGGAACCTTTCATATTGAACCTCCTTGCTGTTGAAAGCTTACTTACAATAGACCTCTTCCTCTGGATTGCCTTATTCTCTGTGCCAACATTACCTATTATACATGGTTTCCCCCAAAAAGGAAATATGAATTTTGAAAAAAACGAAAAAAAGATGGATTTCCACTTGCTTTTCTTTCCCGTTTCTGTTAAGATATCAATGTTGTGAATATTTTACAAACACATATCCATCAGACTATAAAGGCGTTATCACGCAGACGTTAGGAGGTGTCAATCATGGCTAAATGCGATATTTGCGGTAAGGGCGTTCTTTTTGGAAACAATGTGAGCCATTCTCATAGAAGGACGAACGCGGTTTGGAATTCTAATGTCCAGAACGTGAAATGCAAGGTGAACGGCGGCGTCAAGAGGTTGCACGTTTGCACGAGCTGCTTGAAATCCGGCAAAGTGGAAAGAGCTTAAGGACAGCCTGAAATGAAAGCCTGGCCCGAAAGGGACGGCGTATTAAATGAAGAAAAGAAGCAGGGGACGGTGCAACCAAGCGGCTGGACCGTTTTTTGCAGCCCTCCTGCCTCCCTTAATTCCCGATGCTCCCTATTTGGGCGATTCGTCCAATGTCAAAAGCCCGCACCCTTCCGGGTCGGGCTTTTAATCTGTAAAGCAAGAATAGCCAACGAAGAAAAGCAGGGCGATCATGATCAGCCCAACGAAGCGGTTGTTCACGACCACCATCAAAAGCATCCCAAGCGCGATAAAGGACGAAACAAGGCCAATGATTTTCTTAAGGTCCACTTATGCCACCCGCCCCGTCAGAAGCGTACCGACCACCTTACCCCATTCTATGCGCCAATCCCCCGGGAAAACACTATTTCTCCCCTTCTTTTTCCTCTTTTTCAGGGAAAGCGATCTCCTTGGCCGCCTCGTCGGACATCATCTCTTCTTTTTTCGTCGTAAATTTATCCACCAGGTCCGGGATCAGGTCAATGACCTTCGTCAGGGAATCCTGGTTCTTCACATTTACCAGTTTGGTGGAACCGTTCTTGATGACCAGGATGGAATTCGGGGACATCTTCCCGCCAAGCCCGCCGGCCCCGGAAGAGGTTCCTTTCTGGTTATTGTTCCCGGCTCCCGCCCCTACGCCGAACGTCACGTCCACCAGAGGCAGGATGATGGTATCCCCAATCTGCGTGGGCTCTCCCACCACGGTCTTCGTGGACAGGACGGTGTCCATGCCATGAAGCAGGGAATCCACGACCCCTTGGAATTGATTTTCTTTGTCTGCCATTTATTTACCCTCCCTTTTCAATTTACGGATCAATGCGTGAAACCTTCTATCCAACAGGACCCGGACGACATGGAACAAAAGGACTGCCACCAGCACATGCCCCCGCGTGTCAAGCTCCCCTTCCAGCACGGCTTCCTCGAAATCAGTCGTTACAGCAAAAGCGTTCCCCAAATATGGGGAAAGCATACCGTAAAGCGCCATACAATAACCTGTGGTGTCTGGCGAACCGGTGCCAAAATGGAGCCAGCCTTTGACACGGCGCGGACGTATGCTTTTTAAAATGCGTCCCAAACGGAACATGCCATGGGAAAACAACTGGAGCGTATCCTCTTCCCGCATAAGCCCCCAATAGAATCCGACCTTGCCTAAAACCTCTTTCCCTTTCCTTACCAGGCCCTCCAGGGCTTCCTTAAAATGCTTCCCCTTTTCCCTTACTGTCTCGAAGAGGGGCTTGCTGCCGCCCTCCTTAGGCGCGCTCTCCGTCCCATCTGGGGCAGGTTGCGCATCCGCCCCCTCGTTGGGCTTTCCCGACGGCTCCCCTTGCGCTTCTTTCTCCTGCCCTGCGCCTTCCTCGGACCCTCCTGCGCTTTCTTTGGGCTTTCCTGCCTCTTTCTTCTTTGCGCTTTCCTTGGAACCTTTCCGCTTGTCTTCCTTCTTTGCGGTCTTCCCAGGCTTTTCTTGTTTCCTTTCTTGCTTTGTGCTTTTCCCAGGCTTTTGGGCGCCTTCCTCTTTCTTTGCGTCCTCCTCAGGCTCCTCGTCGTCCCCGCCCGTCTCAAAAATGCGGATGCCCAACAGGCGGGCGGCCAGTTTGCCGGGATTCGGATAACCGAAATCCACCCGGATGAAGCCGAACAGCCATTTCGCCCCGGCGGAAAGCTTAAGCTCCCCTTCCTTGCGGCTTGCGTGGACCCGATACGTGATCGGGAAAAACAAGGCCAGCAAAAGGACCGCGAACAGGACGGCAAGCAGGGCTAATAGGACCATGCCTAATATGCCGATGATTTTCCACAAAAAACCTAACATGACAGATACTCCTTAAGCGCGCAGTCCCCACGCGCTTCCCAGCATTCCCGGACCATCTGCTCCACCAGTCCTACGGATTCCCCATAGGAAAGCGCTAGTCCGACGATGACGGGAGGATGCTTGCGAAAATACGGCCAGGCCAGGACCTTGCAGTCATAGATATCCAGCAGGTCCTGCCCGTTCCTGGACAGGGAAACCACATAGACGCCCCCCATCCAGGGTTTCCTTTCAAGGCGCCTCTTTGCCCGATCCAGTTTCTTCCCCTCCAGCCCATCGCTTAAATAGAGCCTGGAGCGATAATGGATATCTGCCGTCATTCTATCTCCTTCATCGGTCAATAATACTTCTTGCTCCCCCAGAGGTTGCCTTTCTTAAGCTCCAGGTATTCCCCATAGGCCTTTTCCAGAATCTGCTTCTCATTGGCGAATTTCAAAAGATGATAGGCTTCATGGTATTTATAGAAGCCTGAATCGACAAAATATTCTTCTTTTTGTGGCTTGCTGTAATAGCTGTCCGCCATCATCAGATACCAATGGACCTCCTTGGCCACGGTGTCTTCCGGGACAGTAAAGGAATATTCACTCTTGCCGATATATTTGATGATGGAAGCCTTGGCGCCTGATTCCTCCAACACTTCCCGCAAAGCCGTCTCCTTGTATTCTTCTCCGGGTTCCACGGTGCCCTTGGGCAGGACCCAGCCTTCATACTTGTTCTTATAATTCTTGTACAAGAGTAAAATCTTCCCACGAAAAATTACCACACCACCACAGCTTGTTGCTTCTATCATTGCAATTCCTCCTGATTTGGTGTGTCAAAACGATTGACTACTCACAAGTATAGCTTATTCTTTCCTAACTCGCAACAAAAATTTATAGCAATCGATAGAATTGTCCCAATCAGCGCCAAAAATGTTTTGGCTTTCCGTGTGGATTTATTCAACGCCCCTTCGTTCATGTCCGGTGGTATATTCATCGTAAGGCGGCTTTAGCGTAAGGCTTCCCCCTGCGGCCGCCTGGGCGAAAAAGCGCAGGACCGCGCCGCATTCCTTCCCGTCTTCCGTCGTAAAATCCAAACGGGGCGCGGCAACGGAGGTCCATTTGCCTAAGGTCTGATGGAGCGACAAGGGCACGGTATTGTAAATCGTATTAAAGCAATGCCCGCAATCCGCCACAACAGGGAAGCGCATCCTTTTGCGGTCCTCCAGCCAGGCAAGCTGACCGCCCTTGCGCCCGCCGCAGCCCATAGTCGTCTGCAGCACGCAATTTGCCGTCACCATCATGGGAATGCGGCCAAAGACCACCTTTTCCACAAGCGGCATGTCCATGCCCTGCACAGCATGTGCAGCCTGAAGGAAGTCCCACTGTTCCCTGGCGTTCAACTCGTAGGGAAGGCAAAAAGAAGAAAGCTTCCCCTGCCAGGACCGAAGCGTCTGGCTATTCCAGATATGGAAGGACGCATCCGCGGCGATTTGCTTTTGAAATCCATGCGCATCCAGGAACGCGAAGCCCTCCAGGCTGCGGACCTGGATGCCCGCGATATCCTCCGCTTGGGAGGCTTCCAGCACTTTTCGCAGGTATTCTTCCTCTTTTTGCCGTAAAACGCGAGGCAGGGACAGGAAAAGCGAAGTCCTGGCCGCCAGGGGCCAAAGGAGTTCGCCCACGGCATCCGCAGTCGCCTTTTGGACCCACAAATCCCCCTCCACATAAACGCGCCGCGGCAAAATGCCGGATTTTGCCAACGCCTTACACTGTTCCAGGGTGGATAGGCTGACAAACAGGGGCGAGCCTTCTTGCCGGATGGCGCTATCGTCGGCGAAGTTGCCCCTCCTGCCTGTGGACGCTTCCTCCTGCCGGCAGGAGGCACGTCCCGGGCAAGTCCCATGTACAAGACTTGCCGCGGCCGCCGCATCCGTACTAGCCCGGCTTGTGGTCCGTCCCGGGCAAGTCCCATGTACAAGACCTGCCTCCTCCGCCATGTCCACACTGGCCCGGCTTGCGGCTCGTCCCGGGCATAGCCCGTGCCCCAGGATGATCTGGTCCTCCAGCGCCCTGACCGCCCTCCTGCGCAAGTCGTTCAACGCGCCCAAAGGATAAAACACATTTTCCTCTAAATCAATCCAGGCTTCCCCGATGCGAAAAGAAGTGTCGCCCAGCCTGCCAAGCCGGCTGGCCAGGTCCTTTCGCGTGATAGGCGCGCCCCGCGCAGGCAGGACGACCGCCCCCTCGACCGAAGC
This sequence comes from uncultured Acetatifactor sp., assembly GCA_947581905.1. Taxonomy (GTDB): domain Bacteria; phylum Bacillota; class Clostridia; order Lachnospirales; family Lachnospiraceae; genus Acetatifactor. The sequence goes on along the minus strand of CANPWC010000053.1, from coordinate 347 downwards.
GGAATGCCCTCCGCATACGAGGGTAAGCTTAGCCGGCTCCCCCTGCCGAAACTGCACATACAGATCGATCTCCATCAAAGGCTTTTGATCCAGGTAACGTTCTCTGATCTGGGCGGTCAGGGCATCGTCGCTTCCGTTATACCCAGGGCTTTGTAACGTGACCATGTCCGCCCCGTTGTGCTTGTCCAAATAGCCGTCCTGGATGCCGGTACGGATGTAGAGCCGGGAAAGGGCTTCCCTATCCTCACGCGCCACATGCAAGCCCTTGTCTGGGTCCCTTTCATAACGATCCAAGGCCCTGCGGTAAATGGCGGTAACGCCCGCGGCATATTCCGGCTTCTTCATCC
>CANPWC010000052.1 GCA_947581905.1 uncultured Acetatifactor sp. | reverse complement strand
AAAAGGAATGGAAAATTCCATTCCTTTTAATATCTTCCAGGCTATAATATTTTTGTAACTTTATAAGTTTATCCTGTCAAGAACGCCCCTTGCTTTGGAATGGCGCGGCTGAACTGTTACCGCTTGTCAGCCGATGAACTGGAACGTGCAGAACGCGGCGTAAATCCCCAGCAGGAGGATGCCCTGGACGCGGGAAAGCTTGCCCCGGGCCAAGGCGGGGACGGTCAGGATCAGCATGACGGCCATCATGACCGGGATGTCCACGACCAGGGACGCGTTCCAGCCCGCGATCTTCTTATTCGCCGGAATGGCAAAAGGGGAAAGGGCCACGGACACGCCGCTGACCAGCACCAGGTTGAACAGGTTCGCCCCGATGACGTTGCCAAGGGATAGGGCCCCGTGCCCTTTGGCCAAGGAGGTGATCGCCGTCACCAGTTCCGGCAGGGACGTCCCCAGGGCCACGAACGTCAAAGCGATGACGGACTCCGGCACGCCCATCCATTGGGCGATCAGGGTCCCGTTATCCACCAACAGGTCCGCGCCGATGGCGATCAGGGCGGCGCCCAACACTAGGAATACCACATCTTTGAGGATGGAGCCGTCCTCTTTACGCTCCTCTTCCTGGGGGGCGTCCGAACTTCCAGCCTTAGGGCCCAATGCCTGCCTGACCAAGATGACCATATAGGCCACGAAAACCGCGAGCAGCACAAAGCCGACAGGCCTGGTGAACTTCCCTGTGAAATAGGCGACCGCCGCGTAAAACAGGGCCGACGCGAAGAAGAAAAGCACCGGCGTGCGCAGGGCGGCGCGGTCCACTTTGGAGGGACGGACCGCCACGGTGATGGCGGCGATCAGGGAAGTGTTGCAGATGACCGAGCCGATGGCGTTGCCATACGCGATCTCGCCATGCCCGCTGATGGCGGAGGTGGCGGACACCATGACCTCCGGCAGGGTGGTCCCGATGGAGACCACGGTGGCCCCGATCAAAAGCTCAGGCACATGGAAACGATGGGCGATCCCCGTAGCGCCATCCACGAACCAATCGCCGCCCTTGATCAACAAGACCAGCCCCAGGATGAATAATAAGATTGGCTGTAACATTTTGACATTCTCCTCTCTTGGTACCTTTTCACAAGCAGGGCATGACGGCTGGAAAAGGGGCATGCCCCTTCATCCGCGTGCATAGAAAAAACCCAGGCATCCGCCGCGCGTACGCCCGAGTCCGATTCCGCCCATCCATATCCGGGACCGATGCACCGCGCAAGGCAGTTACCTGAGTCTCGCAATTTAATACAAGCCAAACCGCTTAACGGTTGAGATTGTTGACTTGCCACGCGCCTTCGCGCGCCTGCTACTCCCTCATTGGAAATCGTCTTATTCTAACATGTTTTCCCGGACGTGTCAATCCTCGAATTTGCTAACAGTTCAGCCATGACCGAAACGACATGCGGACCATTCCAAAAGCTACTGTTGTGGAATCCCGGGATTGGTGTTATACTGATAGAAAGCGGGGACTTTCCCGCCCAAAATATACCAACATTTCAAGGAGGACCTGGCTATGTGCACTGCTGCAACCTATTTAACAAAAGACTTTTACTTCGGACGCAACTTGGATTATGAGATTTCCTACCATGAAACGGTGGCTGTCACGCCCAGGAACTTCCCTTTCCATTTTCGCGAAACGCACGACCTGGAGACGCACTATGCCTTGATCGGAATGGCCACCATGGCGGACGGCTGCCCGCTCTATTATGATGCCACCAATGAGAAAGGTTTATCCATGGCAGGCCTTAACTTCCCCGGCAACGCGGATTACAAAGACCCCGTAGAGGGCATGGACAATGTGGCCCCGTTCGAGTTCATCCCCTGGATCCTGGGACAATGCGCCAACCTTAAGGAGGCGCGCGCCCTTTTGGACCGGATGAACATGGTGAACATCAACTTTAGCGAGGCGCTGCCCCTGTCCCCCCTGCATTGGATCGTGTCGGACAGAAGCGGTTCCCTTACCGTGGAATCCGTCAAAGAGGGCCTCAAAGTCTATGAGAACCCTGTAGGCATCCTGACCAACAACCCTCCTTTTGATATGCAGCTGTTCAACCTTGCCAATTATATGCACCTTTCCATCGAGCAGCCGGAAAACAATTTCTCCAAAGACCTGTCCCTCACCCCTTACAGCCGCGGCATGGGCGCTCTGGGGCTGCCCGGGGACCTGTCCAGCGCTTCCCGCTTCGTGAAAGCCACGTTTACCAAGATGAATTCCGTTTCCGGGGATTCCGAATCCGAGAGCGTCAGCCAGTTCTTCCACATCCTGACCTCCGTGGAACAGCAAAAGGGCTTGGTGCACATGGGAAAAGGGTTGTTTGAATATACGATTTATTCCTCCTGCTGCAACGCGGACAAGGGGATTTACTACTACACCACCTATGAAAACAGCCAGATCACTGGCGTGGACATGTATGCGGAGGACCTGGATTCCAACCAGGTCGTTTCCTACCCCCTGCTGACCGGCCAGAACATTTTGATGCAAAACAAGACGAAATAGGAAAGAGGGGCGGCGCTTTGGGCATGCCTAGGGCCGCCCCAAGAAAGGAGTCGAGCATGGAACTTAGCAAGAGAAAAGACGTCCCACAGGAGCTGACCTGGGATTTGTCCGCCATTTATGCCACAGAGGCGGACATGTACGCCGACGCCGACCGGGCGATGGAACTGGGCAAGGCAATCGAAGAACGTTATAAGGGCAGGCTGGATACGCCGGAACAGATCAACGCCTGCCTGGATGATTACCGAAAGCTGAACGGACTGGTCACGTTGGTATCCCATTATACGGACCTGGCGCTCTCCGTAGACTATTCCGACGCTTACAATAAGGAACGCAACGACCGTTTGCTGCTTCGGTTTGCCGGACTGGCAAGCCGCCTGACCTTCATCAACAGTGAAATCCTGCAGCTAGACGCCCAGGTCATCCAGGAAGCGGCTGACGCGTCTAGGGAAAACCGTCCCTACCTGGAAGATCTGCTGCGCCAGAAGCCCCATCAGCTGGACGCGTCCACGGAGCGGGCCCTGGCCGCCCTTTCCAACGCGTTCAACGCCCCGTATGAGGTCTACAATATGGCAAAGCTGGCGGATATGCGCTTTACGTCCTTTTTTGCCCGCGGGCAGGAATTTCCCCTGGGCTATTCCCTTTTTGAAGATGATTATGAATATGACTCCCGGACCGACGTGCGCCGCGCCGCTTTCCGCGCTTTCTACGACAAGCTGGGCGAATACGTCAATGTGACGGCGGCCGCTTACCAGTCCCAGGTGCAGACGGAAAAGGTCATGGCGACCCTTCGGGGCTTCCCTTCCGTTTTCGACAGCCTCCTGTTCGATCAAAAGGTGGATCAGGACCTCTACCACCGCCAGATCGACCTGATCATGGACAAGCTTGCCCCACATATGCGCAAATACGCGAACCTGCTGAAAGAAGTACATCACTTGGATAAGATGACCTACGCCGACTTGAAGCTTCCGGTAGATCCCGATTATGACCCCAGGGTGACGATTGAAGAGTCCAAGCGTTATATTGAAGAGGGGCTTTCCATCCTGGGCGAGGATTATCGGCAGATGGTGCGGGACGCTTACCAGGAGCGCTGGGTGGACTTTGCCAAGAACCAGGGCAAGTCCACAGGCGGCTTCTGCGCCAGCCCCTACGGCTCCCATTCCTTCATCCTGTTGACTTGGAACGACCGGATGTCAGACGTCTTCACCCTGGCGCATGAACTCGGCCACGCCGGGCATTTTAAGGCCTGCAACCAAGCGCAGTCCCTTTTCGGCACGCAAGTCTCCACCTATTTCCTGGAAGCTCCGTCCACAATGAATGAATTGATCATGGCGCATTACCTGTTAAAGACCAACCCGGACCCTAGGTTCCGCCGCTGGGTGCTAAGCTCCATGATCGGGAACACTTATTACCATAATTTCGTGACGCACCTTCTGGAAGCCGCCTACCAAAGGGAAGTCTACCGCATCATCGACGCGGGCGGCAGCGTGCAGGCCGAAACCTTAAGCGACCTGATGCGTAAGACCCTCTCCAGGTTCTGGGGGGACGCCGTGGAACTTTTGCCTGGTTCGGAGCTGACCTGGATGCGCCAGCCCCACTATTACATGGGCTTATATTCCTATACCTACAGCGCCGGGCTTACCATCGCGACGCAGGTCTGCGAACGCATAGAAAAAGAGGGGCAGCCTGCCGTGGAGGATTGGAAGCATGTCCTTGCCGCCGGAGGCACGCATACCCCTACAGAGCTTGCGAAGATGGCAGGCGTGGACATCACGACGGATGCCCCGCTCCTTGCCACCATCGCTAAAATCGGAGATATGATCGATGAAATCTGCGCCTTGACGCAGGAGCTTTCCTAAAGGCCCCTGCCGATAGCGCGACACCTATGCTTTATGCCATTTTGCGCGATCCGCCTGGCTACGCTCGTACCAGGCGCGCATCGCGCAGTTCCATGCCGCCCTGGGCGAAATAGAACTTTAAGTATGACACGCCTTCATAGAGAGGATGCAGCTGTATCTCTTGCTTTCTCCATTCCTGGTCCTCTCCGGTCAGGGAGATGGTCTTCAAAATCTGCTTATCCTGGGACAGGGTCAAAGGCACCTGGGCCAAGCTAGCTTGTCCCTGTACGCGGCACCAGAACTCCAGCCGATAAGGGCCGCCCTCTTTCACGGACAACTCCACCAAGATCGAGCTTCCCCTGGAGGCATCCATCTCTTCTACCGCCACACGCTCGCCGTCCTTTTCCACCGTCATGCGGAAAAGCTGCCGGAATCCTCCCTGCTCCGTGGCCGCGTACTTGGCAAGCTCCCGGTCCAAATCCGTCAAAATCCCTTTCTTACGAAGCCATGCCGGCGTCCTGAGCACATACCGGCAGATGTTCGCCGCGCTCCTGACATACTCCGCCCTTGTCACCGTGCCTTTCTTCAGGCTCTCCAGGCCGTTGTCCTTCTGCGTGTTCGCTTCCGCGTTGGCTGTCACCATGAACAGGTCGTTCTGGGCGCGCACCATGGCGGCAATGTTCTCCGTCCTGCCGATTTCGCCCTCATCGTTGCCCTTCGCCCACCAGTCGGTCATCACGATGCCGTCATATCCCCATTCTCCCCGCAGGATCGTGGTCAGCATGTCGTAATTGCTGGAGCTCCAGAAGCCGTTGATCGGATTATAGGAGGTCATGATGGAATAAGCGCCGCCTTCCTTTACCGCGATCTCATAGCCTTTGAAATAAATCTCCCGCAGGGCGCGCTCGGAAACCACCGCTTCCACCATATGGCGTTCCTTTTCCTGGCTGTTGCAGGCGAAGTGCTTGATCGTCCCCGTGACGCCGTACTTCCCCATGCCGCGCAGCTGCGCCGCCGCCATTTTGCCCGTAAGCAGGGGATCTTCGCTGAAATACTCAAAGTTCCTTCCGTTCAAGGGATTCCTGTGGATGTTGATGCCGGGCCCTAAGAGGGTGTCAATCTGATTCTTGCGAAGCTCCATGCCCTCCCACTGATACAGTTCTTCAGACAAAGGGGCATTGAAAGTGCATGCCAGGCAAGTGCCGTTCGGCATGGAAAAAGCGATGCTGCCGCAATCCATGCGGATGCCGCTGGGGCCATCCGAGCAGCAGGCGGTCGGGAGGCCAAAATGCACAAGCCTGTCCGTCACCCCAGCGAACGCCCCGGCGGTGCCAGGCGTCACCTTCGGAGAACACATGCCCTCGCCGCGCACGATGCAGGTCAAGTCTTCCTCACTAAACTGGCTCAGGAAAGTCTCCATGGAAACCGTCCCATCCTCCACCTGCTCCAACCGATAGCCCAGATCCCCGGCATAGGGCAGGGCCTGCGGCATCCGCTCCAGGCGGCGCGCATTGGGAGAGACCGTGCGCAGGGGGGCGTCCTCCTTTTCCATGCGGTACCCGCCCTCACATTCTACAGGCTTCATCCTCTGGAACGGCACAACCGGCGCGCAAGCCTCTTCCAGGCGTTCCACCACCACGGTTTGGCCGCGTTCAAACTGACCTGCCAGGGTTGCGCTGCGCACGTCCGTGCCGATATAGATGTTCCAGGTGCCGCCCTCCATCACGTAGCAGGACCGATTGCCCGTGATTCCGCCGTCATCATAGCTTGCCAAGACGTTCCAGCCAGCCTCCACCGTCACCGTTTCGCTTTCCCCGGGCATGAGCGCACGCGTCTTGGCAAAGCCGCACAGCCTGCGCGCCGGCTGCCCCAAAAGGCCCTGCGGCGCGCCTACATAGACCTGCACCACCTCTTTGCCGCAAACCGTGCCCTGGTTCGTCACCTTAACGCGGGCCCGGATCCCATCCTCCCCCGTTTCCACGACGGCATCTTCCAGGGAGAACGTGGTATAGGACAGGCCGAAGCCGAAGGGGTATTGCACCTTTTCTTTGGCAAAAGTCTCAAAATAACGATACCCTACATAAATGTCTTCTTCATAAACGTTGCGTCTTACATCCCCATAGTTGGCCGTAGAGGGATAATCCGCGATGTCATAAGCGATGGTGTCCGCCAGCTTGCCGGAGGGAGAGACCGTCCCATCCAGGACGTCCAGGACGCCGTTGCCGCCCTCCTGGCCGCCCTGCCATACGTACAGGACGGCAGAGGGATGAAATTCCTCCACCCATTTCATGTCAATGATGTTGCCCACGTTCAATAAGACCACCGTGCGCTCGAACGCGCCGCAAACTTTCCGGAGCATGTCCTCTTCCGCCCGGGTCAGGTAATAACTTCCCTCCTCCGCCAGGTTGTCCTTATCCTCTCCGGCGGTCCTGCCGATCACGACGACTGCCGCCTCGGACCTGGCGCGGACCTTTTGCACCAATTCCTCACGCAAAGGCATCTCTTCCTGGAACCAGGGCTCCCCAGCCCAGCCCGTGCCCTCATCGAACGGATTGTCCGCAAGCCACGCTTCATAGGCGGCCTCCAATTCCTCGTCCAGCACAAAGCTGCTGTCCTGGAAAGCTTCCCGTATGCCGACCACATGACTGGCGTTGACCAAGCCGCCTGAACCTGTCCCGCTCTTATAATAATGGAACTGGGCGCGTCCAAACAACGCGACCCGCTCCCCCGCGTGAAGCGGCAGCGTCCCATTCTCATTACGCAGCATCACGATGCCTTCCGCAACGGCCTGCCGCGCCTTTTTCGAGTATTCCGACACATCATAAACCATAGTATGCCTTCCTCCTTTTCCTTCTTTTTACGCCATCTAAGCAAGCCCGCCCTGCAGGCCTGCTTAGACCTGTCATCCAGTTACCCCCATCATATCAGGTTAAGTCCTATTAAGCAATGGATAAAATAGATTATGCTTCGATCACGCTTTTGACCAGCTGCCAGGCGATGCTTCCCTCCCGCAGCATAGACAATGCTTCCTCATAAGGGAACCATTCGGCGGCGTCCACCTCCCCCGACAAGGACAGCGGACGCTTGTGCACCGTCGCTTTAAAGCCCAGCATCAACATTTCCTTTTTTTCATAAGGATAACTCTTGACAAAGGAAACCTCCTCCACCTGCTGCCCGATCTCCTCCTCCACTTCACGCCTGACCGTCTCTTCCGCGGATTCCCCCAGCTTCATGATGCCGGCCACGCAGACATAAGAAGCCTTGGAGACATAACCCTGTTTCAGCAGGGCGACCTCCCGTTTTTCATTCACCACGGCGGCGATGATGCTGGTCGTGAACATATCCCACAGGGGGACGCCGCACCGCTCGCAGTATGGGATCTTCCCCTCATCCCCAATCTCCTTTTTGATCAACTTCCCCCCGCAATGCGGACAATACTCAAACCTCATGCCTACCTCCTCAAAACATTTATACTGTTTGTATTTTAACACATCTTCCGCCAAAAGGATATCGCTTCCGCCCAAAAAACGATATGCTTTTTATTTTCGCCATTCTTTTTCCTTTTTCGGCAGTGTCAGACATTCTTTTTCCTCTTTCGGGAGTTGACAACCTTCCCCACTTATGTTATAACGGTTGCGAACGCAACGAACCGGGCGTCCCTGCCAGGATGTCCGTGCCTTGGCATCCTTGCCTTATGTTCGTGCCAAAGCGTTCCATACCACGTTTCAGAATGGAGTTGCAAATGAATTCGATCACTTCGGACCTGCATGATGTCGCCCGCTGCCAGATGCGGCACCGGGCAAGCTATATGGAACAGCTGGGGCTGAAAGGCTGCCATGCCAGATACCTTTCCATCCTGTGCGAATCGCCGGGCATCTCCCAGGAACAGCTTGCCAGGCGCCTGTACACCAATAAGAGCAATATCGCCAGGCAAATCGCCTTCCTGGAAGAGGGCGGGTATGTATCCCGGGAAACCGACGCGGAAGACAAGCGCCTGCTGCATGTCTATCCTACTGAAAAAGCGCTGGGGCTGCTGCCCCTGATTTTGGAAAAGCAGGCGGAATGGGATGCTTTCGTCTTGCAAGGATTAAGCGAGGAAGATATCTTGCGGACGGGCGACGTCTTGAAGAAAATGAAGCGGCAGGCGGACGCGCTCCTGGAAAAGGAGGCAGAATGGAAAAATTAGGAAAATACATTAAGCCTTACATCTGGTATATGGTGCTGACCATGGGGATCAAGCTGTTGGGAGCCGTCTTAGAGCTCCTGATCCCTTATTTCATGGAAATCATCCTGGACGATGTGGTCCCGACGGGGAAGCTGTTCCCTATTTTCCTGTACGGTGGGCTGATGCTCCTGTGCGCCGCCGGGTGCCTGACCGCCAACGTCGGGGCGAACCGTATGTCCGCCATCAGTTCGGGCAAAATCACCCGCAAGCTGCGTTATGACTTGTTTGAAAAACTGGAACGCCTTTCCGCCCGGCAGATGGACACGCTTACGGTATCCTCCGCGGAAAGCCGCCTGACCAGCGATACCTATAACATTAACCAACTCTTGGCCAGGATGCAGCGTCTGGGGGTACGGGCCCCGATCCTGCTTCTGGGCGGGGTCGTCATGATGCTAGGGATGGACCCTGTCCTGGCCCTGGTATTGATTTCCCTGCTCCCCTTGATCGGCGTGATCGTCTATGTGGTCACGAAGAAAAGCGTGCCCCTTTATAAGGAAGAACAAAGCATCCTGGACCAGGTGGTCCGGGTACTGCAGGAGAACATTACCGGAGTCAGGGTCATCAAGGCGCTCAGCAAGACGGAATATGAAAAGCAACGCTTCCACAAGGTCAACAGCGACCTGACCAGCATCGACCAGAAAGCGGGCCTGATCACGGCCGCCACGAACCCCTCCACCTCCCTCATCCTGAACCTGGGGCTTACGCTGGTGGTGCTCATCGGGGCGTTCCGGGTCAATTCCGGCAACAGCCAAAGTGGCGTCATCATCGCTTTCCTTCAATATTTCGTCATGATCCTCAACGCCATGCTGGGCATCACCCGCATCTTCGTCATGTGGTCCAAGGGAGAGGCCAGCGCCCACCGGGTGGCGGACGTCCTCGCCCTGCCGGAGGACCTGGCCGTGGTTCCTGACGCAGGCAGGGATGCGGACGCCGATGGCAAGGACGCAGGCGACGCCACGCCCCATGTGGAATTTCGCGACGTATCCTTCTCTTATACTGGCATCGGCACGAACCTGGACCATATCAGCTTCCGCTTAAACCGCGGCGAAAGCCTGGGCATCCTGGGGGAGACCGGCGCGGGCAAATCCACCGTCTTAAACCTGCTTTTACGCTTCTATGACGTAGACGAAGGGAAAATCCTGATCAATGGCCGGGACGTGCGCTCCTATTCCCATGAGGAACTGCGTTCCTTGTTCGGTGTGGCGTTCCAGAACGATTTCGTCATGGAAGGGACGATCGGGGACAACATCCGTTTCTTCCGTCCGATCGAGGATGCCGCCATCGCTGAGGCTTCCCAGGACGCGCAGGCGGCGGAATTCATCGCCGCCAGGGACGAAGGGATGGATGCCGCCGTGGCGGTGCGCGGCAACAACCTGTCCGGCGGACAGAAGCAGCGCCTCTTGATCTCCCGCGCCCTAGCTTCCCGTCCGGACATCCTTTTGCTGGACGACGCCTCTTCCGCCTTAGACTACCGCACGGACGCCCTCCTGCGCAAAGCCTTACATAGGAACTACCGTTCCACCACCACGATCCTGGTCGCCCAGCGGATCAGTTCCATCCGCAACTGCACCCACATCCTGGTGTTGAGCGACGGACACGCGATCGGCTACGGCACTCATGAGGAATTGATGGACACTTGCGAAGAATACCGCATCATCGCCCAGTCCCAGATGGGCGAGGGAAAGGAGAGCGCATGAGGACAGAACCGAACCCGCGTAAAAACGATGATCTGAAGGCGCAGGGCCCCCACGCCACGCAGCACTCCAGGGGCGTGCTGCTGAAACGCCTCTGGAAATACTTGGGATACAACCGCCTGCTTTTGGTGCTGGCGCTTTTCTTGTCCGTCACCAGCAGCCTTTTCTCCCTGTATGGCCCCAAGCTTTCCGGACAGGCGATCAACGCCATCGACTTAGGCAAGGGAGCCGTGGACTTCCCCATGGTTTACCGCTGCGTCCTTTTGATGGCTGTCTTTTATTTGCTGTCCGCCATCCTCACCTACCTGCTGAACGCGGTCATGATCCGCCTTTCCAAGAAAATATCCAAGCAGATGCGCCATGATATTTTTGAAAATATGGCGCGTCTCCCGGTCAGCTTTTACGATCGCTATCAAACCGGCAACATTATCAGCATCGTGACCTATGACGTGGACACCGTGAACCAATCCATGTCCTCGGACCTTTTACAGATCCTGCAAAGCGTCGTCACCGTCCTGGTCTCTTTCGTCATGATGCTCACCATCGCGCCCAAGCTGGTGATCATCTTCCTTTTCACCGTGCCCGCCACCGCCCTCTTCACCCGCTGGCTGGCGAACCGGGTGCGCCCCATGTTCCGCAAGCGCAGCGCCAAGCTGGGAGAATTGAACGGCTTCGTGGAGGAAATGATCTCCGGGCAAAAAACGATCCGGGCTTACGGACGGGAAGACGCCGTGCTGGAACGGTTTGAGGTGAAGAACCAGATTGCCGTGGACGCCTATACCATGGCAGAGGCAAACGGCACCGTCACCGGTCCGGCCGTCACCTGTATCAACAACATCTCCTTGACCCTGGTCTGCGTCTTCGGCGCGCTCCTTTTCCTACGGGGCGACATCCTGTTAGGGGACCTGTCCAGCTTCGTGCAATATTCCCGCAAGTTCTCCGGCCCCATCAACGAGGTGGCGAACATCATCGCCGAGCTGCAGAGCGCTTTCGCCGCGGCGGAGCGCGTGTTCGGCCTAATCGACGCGGAGCCGGAAAAAGCGGACTCCCCCGACGCCCAGGTCCTGGAACAGGTGGACGGGCAAGTGTCCCTAGACCATGTGGATTTCTCCTACGTGCCGGAAAAGCCCATCATCAAGGACTTCAGCATGCTTGCCAAGCCCGGCTCGCTGACCGCCATCGTGGGACCTACCGGCGCAGGCAAGACGACCATCATCAACCTCCTCATGCGTTTCTATGACGTGGACGGCGGCGCGGTCCGGGTGGACGGGCACGATATCAGGGACCTGACCCGGGATTCGCTCAGGCGCGCCTATACCATGGTCCTCCAGGATACCTGGCTCTTCTATGGGACGATTTATGAGAATATCGCCTACGGCAAACCGGACGCCACCATGGAGGACGTGGTCAGGGCGGCCAAGGCGGCCAAGATCCATTCCTATATTTCCCGTCTGCCGGATGGGTACAACACCATCCTCTCTGATAACGGGACCAGCATTTCCAAAGGCCAGAAACAGCTCCTCACCATCGCCCGGGCCATGCTCCTGGACGCCCATATGCTGATCTTGGATGAAGCCACCTCCAACGTGGACACCCGGACGGAACAGCAGATCCAGGCGGCGATGCGGGAACTGATGAAAGATAAGACCTGTTTCGTCATCGCCCACCGCCTGTCCACCATCCGTTCCGCCAACCACATCCTGGTCATGCGCGACGGGCAAGTGGTGGAACAAGGCACCCATGAGAGCCTGATGGCGCAGGAAGGCTTTTACCACGAACTCTACCAGGCACAGTTCGAGACTGTTTAAAGACGATGGAATATAAGGGATGGGACAGGCCGCATACATGCTGCCGCCATCCGCATTGATCGATGGCTGCAAAAGCGTTTTGGAGGAAGGAAAGATGGGTCATTGCGACTGGGCGTTTGCCAGTGAAAGAGACCGTTTTTATCATGACTATGAGTGGGGCGTCCCTGTACATGACGACCGCCGGATGTTCGAGCATCTGACGCTGGAATGCCTTCAATGTGGCCTAAGCTGGGGATTGATGTTGAAGAAACGAGAAATCTTCCGTCAATGCTTTGAAAATTTCGAGTATGACAAAATCGCCGCCTATCATGAGGAGGACGTAAGGCGGATTTTGAATACGGATGGGATGCTGCGGTCCGAGCGGAAGGTTCGGGCGGTCATCAACAATGCCAGGCGCTATCAGGAAATCCGCACGGAGCATGGCAGCTTCTGTGACTACCTGTGGGCTTATACAGATGGGAAGACCATTTTGTATGACGGACACGCCGATGGGAAAATCCCCGTCAGCAACGGTCTTTCTGACAAAATCGCCCGCGACCTCAAAAAGCGGGGCTTCCAGTTCGTGGGACCGGTGACGATCTATTCCCACCTGCAGGCCTGCGGCATCATCAATGACCACGCCATCGACTGTCCCTGCTATAAGAAGATCAATGAAACCTGGCCCACGATAAAAAAGAAGCCGGAGCAGGAAGTGCCTTGAGGCATATGTTGTAACTTTGCACTGCAAGCTTTCTGAAAACCTTTCGATAGGACGAAGCACAGCCATGCCCGGATGGACCCTGGACATGGCTGCCTCTTTTGCGCATCCCTCGCCTGACGGGGTGCTTTTCTTCCTATTTTAAGCCATCAAGGCTATTTGTGCCGCTTCGGCATAATAGCCAAACGAGGGCACTTCGTTTTTTTAACCCCTTAAATCAATATGGAGCTCGTTCTTCAACCTGGCGCAAATCTTATCCACGAACTTCTGGATCGTCTCAAAGTCGAACGCCTCTTCCTTGGGGGCGAAAGTCACGGTATAAGCCATGCTCTTCTTTCCTTCGGGAATCTGGCCGCCCTCATACACATCAAAGAGCTTGATTTCCTTGACATATTTATTCGCTTTGCGGATGCAGCTTTCCACTTCCCCGTTGGTCACGGACTTATCCATGACGAACGCCAGGTCCCTCTTTTCCTCGGCGAACTTCGGCAGCGGCTCGAACGTGCGCTTCTTGCCGTACCACTGGGACAGGACGCGCAGGTCAAGCTCCATCACATAAGCGGAGGCGCGCATGTTCAGCTCATTCTGGATGTCATATGCGACCTTGCCAAAATATCCCAGCAGTTCCTTGCCGCAGTAGACGGACACCGCCTGATATGGATGGAGGAACGGCTTCGTCGTCGGCTCATAGGCAAAGCACACGTCCAGGCTTTCCGCGATGGAATCCGCGATCCCCTTCATGGTGTAGAACGATTCTTCCGCCCCGAAAATCCCGACGCAAAGCACTTTCTTTTCATCCGGATACTCTGTAAGCGGCAAGGACTTCGGCGTATAAATCCTAGCCACTTCGAACAGCCTGCCCTCTAAGATGCCCTGTTTCTCATTCCGGGCGATGGCGTTGAGCATGGACGCGGCCAGGGTGGTGCGCATCAGGGACAGGTCGATATTGATCGGGTTTAAGATCTGGATGGCGTCGCGCTCCTGTGCGTCCGCCGGGAAACGCAGCAGATCCAGGTCCGCGGGAGAAAAGAAGGAATAGTGCATGCACTCATAGATGCCTAAGGTGCAAAGGGTCCTCTTTAACGCCAACTCCCCTTTCTGCTGGGCGTTGTAACCTCCCATCGTGACCTGGGCGGAAGGCATGAACGTAGGCACGACATGGTCATAGCCATACATGCGGATCACTTCTTCCGCCACATCAGGATAGCGCTCCACGTCGGCCTCCCCATCCGGCATCATA
>CANPWC010000051.1 GCA_947581905.1 uncultured Acetatifactor sp. | reverse complement strand
AATATGCCTTATCGCCCATCTCCCAACAAGCGCCCCACGATGCCCTGGCACTTGGCATAAAGCCTCCCAACATCCTCCCCGACCCGGAAATCGCCTTTCCAATAAAGGATCTTCCCATCGATCATGGTCATAAGGACGTTTGCCTTGCTCCCGCTATAGACCAGGTTTTTCGGAATGTTGTGGATGGGCTGCATATTGGGCTGCTTTAAGTCGATCAAGACCAGGTCCGCGCGCTTGCCAGCCGACAGGAGGTCACAGTCCCAAAGCCCCATGGCATGGGCGCCCTGGACCGTGGCAAAATATAACACCCTCCCGGCATCCATGCTGGACGCGTCCATCTCCTGAAGCTTGCTTAACGCCGTGACCAAAAACATTTCCCGGAACATGTCCAGACAGTTGTTGCTGGCCGGTCCGTCCGTGCCAATGGCGACCGGGATCCCACGCCGGTCATATTCCGCCACTGGCGCGATGCCGCTGGCCAGCTTCAGGTTCGAAGCCGGGTTGGTGATGACATACAAGCCCCTTTTCCGGAATAATTCCTTCTCTTCCTCCGTCAGGTAGACGCAGTGATAACCACCTCCCCCATAACGGAACAATCCCAGGGAATCCAAGAACAACCCCGGCGTCAGGCCATACTGCCTTTTTATGTCTTCCACCTCTTTCTCCGTCTCCGACAGATGCGTGTAAACAGGGGCGTGAAGCCGCCACGACAGATCCGCCACCTCGGCCAACAGCTCCCTGGAGCAGGTATAAGGCGCATGGAAGCCCAGGCAATAATGGATCAGGCCATCCTTCTGGTTCCATCTTTTATACTCTGATTCCATTTGTTGGACGGAAGAAGTAAAGGAATTCAACCCGCTCACCAGCACGCAGCGCATCCCCATGTCCAGGCATGCCTGCGCGGTCGCCGCCGGGTCCAAATACATGTCAATAATGGATGTGATGCCGGAAGTCAGATATTCCAACACCGCAAGCTTGGCCAAATAGTAAATGTCGTCCCCGGTAAGCCTGGCCTCCAATGGGAACACCTTGCCCGCAAGCCACTCCTGCAAGGGCAGGTCGTCCGCCATGGACCGCAAAAACGTCATGCCGGAATGGGTATGGGCGTCTTTAAAGCCAGGCATCAGGAGATTGTCCTCACAGTCAACCTCCTTGTCCCAGCGCGGGGAAGGCCCTCCTGCCCCATCTGGCGCATCATTTTCCGAAAACACGCGTTCGATCCGTCCGTCCTTTACCCAAAGTTCCCCGCGAAAGACATCCCTTCCCTCTTCCATGGTCAAGATCCTTGCGTTAAAAAAACGAATGTTCAAGCCATCCCCTCCTTTTAGGACCGTTCCTCCCCCGAAAGGGCTTCCCCTCCGAAGCCACAGGGAAGCAGTTCCTCCAGGGTATGGACGCGGTATTCCTCTTCCCCCTTTGCCACGATGATGAGAAAGGAGCCGCCGCAGAACTCTTTCATCACCTGCCTGCATATGCCGCATGGATAGGCATAGCCGTCTGGCCCGTCTTTCCCTAAGCCCCCGGCGATGGCGATCGCCAGGAAGCCCCTCTCCCCTTGGCTGACCGCCTTATAGACCGCGGTCCTTTCCGCGCAGCAGGTTGCGCCATAGGAGGCGTTCTCAATATTGCATCCCGTATAAACCCTGCCGTTTCCGCAAAGCAGGGCCGCGCCCACCTGAAAATGGGAATAAGGCGCATAAGCGGCCTTACGCGCCTGCAAAGCAAGCCTTATCAATTCTTTGATCTGTTCCTGTTCCACCTTGTCCCTAAGCCCCCTATACGAACTTCTTCACGCTCTCCGTCACCAGCCTCGTAAAACGCGGGGCGGCCAGGTCCGCGGCCAGCTGTACTTCTTCATGGCTCAAAGGCCGCTTCGTCATCCCTGCCGCCAGATTGCTGATGCAGGAAATGCCGCAGACCCGCATCCCCATGTGATTGGCGGCGATGGCTTCCACCACTGTGCTCATGCCCACCGCGTCGCTTCCCAACTGCCTAAGCAGGCGGATTTCAGCCGGGGTTTCAAAGGACGGGCCGGTCAGCTGCGTATAGACGCCCTCTTTCAAGTCGATCCCCTGTTCTGTCGCCGCCTGACGGATCTTATCCTGCAGCTTCCCATCGTATACGGCGCTCATATCCGGGAAACGTACGCCCAGGCTTTCCGGGTTTGGACCGATCAGGGGGTTTGGGACGAACAGGGACACATGGTCTTTGATCAACATCAGGTCGCCGGCCTGGAACGAGGGGTTCACGCCCCCGGCCGCATTGGTCAAAAGCAGGATCCCCGCCCCTAACAGCTTCATGACGCGCACTGGCAGCACCACGTCCGTCACATCGTATCCCTCGTAATAATGCACCCTGCCTTTCATGCAGACCACCGGGATGCCGTCCAGGTACCCGAACAGGAATTTGCCGTCATGTCCCGGCACCGTTGAAACGGGAAAGCCCTCGATCTGCCCATAGGGAAGTTCCTGCTCCACCTGGATCTGGGACGCGTAATCCCCCAGCCCGGACCCCAGGACGATCGCCACTTTCGGGCGAAAATCCGTCTTCTCCCGAACCTGTCTGTAACATGCCATCCATTTCTCTGAAACCTTGTCCATCCTTCACCTCATTTCGGAGCGCTTGCACGATCAAGCGGCCGTACCGATCCTGCCCCAGGTTCGATACGGCCGCTTTCCAAATCCTGCTAGATGATGATGCACACCATCCCTCCATTGCTGTCATTCACGATCTTCTGCATGGTATCTTGGAGCTTTTGCTGGCTTTCTTCCCCTATGGCAGCCACCTTGGCGGTAATGCCGTCCTTGACGAGCTGCTCCACCGTCTTACCGAATATATTCGTATTCCAAATGCCCTCTTCCTCTCCCTGCGCCTGGTTGATGTAGCCGATCAGGTCGTCCGCCTGGTTCTGCGTGCCGACGATCGGCGCGATCTCCGTCTCGATATTGGCGCGGATCATATGGATGGAAGGGCTTACGGCCTTGATCTTAACGCCGAACTTGTTGCCGTGCTTGATCAGCTCCGGCTTATCCAGCGTAATCTCCGACCTGGCGGGCATCACCACGCCATACCCTTTCATCCGCACGCTGCCTACCGCGTCCAGCACCTTGGCATACTCTTTCTTCATGGCGGAGAATTCCCTTAATTTCCCAATCAGCTGCCCTTCGTCCGAAATGGGCTCCCCCACCATATCCGTTAGCATTTCATAGTAATATTTCTCGTCCACGTCCATTTGGACGCGGATGGAGCCATCCGACATCCGGACGGCGTCCGTCTTCACCCGGGACACATAATCACTGTCAATGGAAATGGGGCGTTCCACCACATCCCGCACCGTGCCGTAATCCTTCATCAGGTCCTTGACCTTGCCCACCAGGTCCTGCTTCATGGGACTTTCCATGGGTAGCATCTCCACCCATCTGGGCAGGTAAAATTCCATGACGGACAAGGGGAATTCATATAAAATGTTTTCCAAAATGCGATGGATGTCCTCACGCTTCAGCTGCTCGCAGTTGACCGGCAGCACCGACACTTCGTATTTTGCGGCGATGTCCTGCGCCAGCGCCTTGGCTTCTTCGGAATAAGGCTTCTGGCTGTTCAAAAGCACTAAGAAAGGCTTCTTAAGCTTCTTGAGCGCCAGGATGGTCTTCTCTTCCGCCGCCAGGAAGTTCTCCCTGGGGATCTCGCCGAAGCTTGCGTCCGTCGTGACCACCAGCCCGATGGTGGAATGATCGTTCATGACCTTGTCAGTGCCGATTTGGGCCGCCTGGGTAAAGGGAATCTCTTCCTCGGACCAGGGCGTCTTCACCATCCGCTCTATATCTTCCTCCATATGGCCGGCGGCGCCATCCACCATATATCCCACGCAGTCGATCAGGCGGACGGATACCTCCACGTCCCCGCTCAAGGCGACCTTGGCCGCTTCCTTGGGAATGAATTTGGGCTCCGTGGTGGTTATGGTCTTGCCTCCCGCGCTTTGCGGCAATTCGTCCTGCGCGCGCATGCGGGCATGCTCATCCTCCATAAACGGAAGCACCATCACATCCATGAACCGCTTGATGAATGTGGACTTGCCCGTCCGCACGGGGCCAAGCACCCCTATGTAAATTTCCCCGCCTGTTCTTTGTTGTATATCATGATAAAGCTCATAGGTATTCACCGTGTCATTCTGCATATGAATCTCCCATCCGGAGCGTTTCGCCGGCCATGCGGGCCCATAACGCCCCTACGCCGCCTCCTTCTGTTACATATGTATGCAAAATGACTGGCGAATATACGTTAAGGCTGCATCTTCACCCGTTTATAATTCTTCTTCCCGCGGCGGAAAAGGATGCCGTCCCCATCGAAATCCTCCGGGGCATAAGCGCGGCGCACATCCGTCACTTTCTCATCCCCCGCCAGGACGCCTCCCTGCTCCACGGCGCGCCTCGCCTCCGAACGGGAAGCGCTTAAGCCGGACTTCACCAAAACGCCCAGGATGTCAATTGTGCCATTGGGGAAATCCTCCCCCGTCAGCACGCAGGTGGGCATTTCTGTCGCTTTCATGCCGCCGAACAAGGCCCTTGCGCTTTCCTGGGCCCTCTTCGCCTCTTCCTCCCCATGGACCAGGTTGGTCAGTTCATATGCCAGGATTTCTTTCGCCTGGTTTAACTGGCTTCCCTCCCAGCGGTCCATTTCATCAATCTGCTCTAAGGGCAGGAAAGTCAGCATCCGCAAGCATTTCAACACATCCGCGTCCGATACGTTCCTCCAGTACTGATAGAACTCGAACGGGGAGGTCTTGTTGGGGTCGAGCCACACGGCCCCCTTCTGCGTCTTGCCCATCTTATTCCCCTCAGAATTAAGCAGCAGGGTGATGGTCATGGCATAGGCGTCCTTGCCCAGCTTCCTGCGGATCAACTCCGTCCCGGCCAACATATTGCTCCACTGGTCGTCGCCGCCGAACTGCATGTTGCAGCCGTATTTCTGGAACAGCTCCAGGAAATCATAGCTTTGCATGATCATGTAATTGAACTCTAAGAAGCTTAAGCCCCTCTCCATACGCTGCCTATAGCATTCCGCCGTCAACATCCTGTTGACGCTGAAATGCACGCCTACATCCCGAAGCAGCTCCACATAATTCAGTCCCAGCAGCCAATCCGCGTTATTGACCATCAAAGCCTTTCCTTCGGAAAAGTCGATGAAACGGCTCATCTGCTTCTTAAAGCATTCACTGTTATGGTCAATGGTCTCCTTGGTCATCATGCTCCTCATGTCGCTCCTGCCCGAAGGGTCGCCCACCATGGCGGTGCCCGCGCCGATCAGGGCGATCGGCTTGTTGCCCGCCATCTGCAGCCTCTTCATCAGGCAAAGCGCCATGAAATGCCCTACATGGAGGCTATCCGCCGTAGGGTCGAAGCCAATATAGAATACCGCCTTGCCGGCGTTGACCAGTTCTTTGATCTCCTCCTCATCCGTCAGCTGCGCCAACAGCCCTCTCGCCTTCAACTCCTCAAATACCGTCATTTCCTTTTGCTCCTTCCTGTTTTACCATCTATCCAAACCATCTATCCAATGACGCGTCCTGTTTTCATTTTACAGGTTACGCCCTTTTTGTCAATCCCCCTCTAACGTCCCTTTCCCTTCTTTCCAACGAAGCTCCTCCTCCGATACCTGCCGCATGACATGCCGTATGATGGGAAGCGCCAAAAACAGGCTAAGCACGTCAGCCACTGCCTGCACGCTCGCCACGCCGTTTGACCCGAACAAGTAAGACAGCGGGTACACGATGGGCAAGAAGCAGCTTCCCTGCCTGGCCGTGGAAAGCAAAAGCGCCCCCTTGACAAAGCCCAGCCCCGCGCAGAACATATTGACCACCGCCACCCAGGCATGGATCGGCAGGGCAAGGCATTGCAGGCGGATACATAAAGCGCCGACCTGCTGCACTGCCAAGTCGGATTCCGAGAACAGGTAAATCACCTGGTTGGCAAAGATTCCAAGGAGCAGCGCCATTACAGCGGCTCCGAGCAAGGCTGCCTTGGCGGAAAAGCGATAACTCTCCCTTACACGGTCATAGCGCCTCGCGCCCCAGTTAAAGCCCGCCACCGGCTGGAAGCCTGCGCCAAAGCCCAGGATGACGCCGAACGGGAACATCATGATCTTCGTGGAGATGCCGATGCCCGCCAGGACGGAATCGGAAATATCCCCGGCGATATTGTTCAGCACAATGGCGGAAACCACCGCCAGCCCGGAACGGAACATGGAGGAGGAGCCGACGCTCACGATCTCATAAATATTTTCCCGGTTGAACTGGAACCTGGAAACAGAGATCCTAAGGATCGTCCTCTTTGCAAGGTACGGGAAGATCAAAATGGCGAAGCTTACCAGCTTGGAAATGGCGGTCGCCATGGAAGCGCCCGCCACGCCCATGGCAGGCAGCCCAAAATACCCGAAAATGAAAATAGGATCCAGGAAACAATTCAATACGCCGCCGAAGCCCATGCCGATCATGGAAAGCATGGCGCTGCCCTCCGCCCGCAGGCATTGGTTCATCACGAAGCTGGAAGCCATAAAGGGGGCCACCAGCACCACATAAGTGGCATAATCAATGGAATACTGCTCGCAGGTATCCGTCGCCCCCAAAAGCCTCACCATAGGGTGCATGAAGCTCACCCCAAGGATCAGCACCACCAGGCCGAACCCAATGGCAAGGAAGAACGCCGTAGATAACACACGGCTCGCCTTCTCCTCTTCCTTCGCTCCCAAAAGCCTGGCGATAAAGCTATTCGCGCCCACGGCCAGCATGGAGCCGGCCATCATGATGATCTGGTCTAAGGAGGCGTTCACGCTCACCGCCGCCGTGGCGTTCGTCCCCAGGGAACTTACAAAATAGGTGTCCGCCAGGTTGTAGATCGATGTGATCAGGAAAGAAACGATCGTGGGGATCGCCATTTTGGGAATGATCTTATAAATGGGCTCCCTCAGCATCATTGTCTTTCGCGCATCCTGCCTGTCCTGTCCTAACTCTTCCGACATGAAACCATCCTTCCTATCCTTATTCCTCCCCCATTTAAACCTCTCTTACTTATTCACCATCAATTTCACCATGGCCTGGTTGAGCCCGTCCACCGTCAGCTTATACATCGGGAACAGTTCCTTGATGGCGGTCTCCGCTTCCCTCCAGGGCGCCCTGCCGGGAGCCATCTTCGGGTTCAGCCACACCACCTTTTTGTACTTCCGCTTGATGAGCTGCAGCCACTCATAACCGGACAAGCCGCCGTTAGGCCCCCTGTAATTGCCGGTATCGGAATATAACTCTTCCGGGGCCATGGCCGCGTCCCCTACGATGATCACTTTATAATCGCTCCCCACGTTGCGGAACATCCATTCCGTGTCGATCCAATCCCCATTCTCACATTCCGGGGTCTTATAAAGCTTGCTGTAGATGCAATTATGGAAATAATAGGTTTTGACATCCTTATAATGGTTGGACTTATGGACCGCCTGGAACAGGTCGTTCAATAAGCTGCTGAACGGGATCATGGTCCCCCCGGAGTCCATGAGCAGCAGAAGCTTCACCGCGTTTTTCCTGGGCTTTTTCATCACGATCTGCAAACAGCCCCCGTTGTTGCAGGTCTTATCCACCGTCCCATCGATGTCAAGCTCCGTTTCCGGGATGTCCAGCCGGCTGGAAAACTGCCGAAGCTTTCGAAACGCCATCTGGAACTGCCGGTTGTCCAAAACCCTGTCATCCCTGAAATCCCTGTATTTCCGGGCCCCGACCACGGAAAAGGCGGACTGGTAGCCGGTCTTGCCCCCTACCCGGACGCCTCCCACGTTGCCGCCCATATTGCCGAAAGAGGTCTTCCCCATGGTGCCGATCCAGAAGCTGCCCCCATTGTGCTCCGTATCCTGGTCCTTCAGACGCTGCTTAAACTTCTCTTCCACATCTTCCTTGTCAATCTGAAGGTCCTCTTCCATCTGGTTCAAGTGATGCCTGGCATCCTCATGGGCCAGTTCCAAAAGGTCTGACTTATCCAGCCACCGCAGCATTTCAGCGCCTACCTCCGTCTGCTTCTGGGCAGGCTTAAAGCATTCATCGAACGCCATGTCGAACTTGTCGAAGTCCGTCTCGCTTTTCACCAGGATCATCCTGGCCACATAATAAAACTGCGTCAGGGAACTTCCGCACAGGCCGCCGTCCAGCGCCTCCTGCAGCGTAAGCCATTCCCCAAGGGTCACATGCAGCCCCTTGGCACGCAACGTCTGGAAAAAATCAATAAACATTCGCTTATGCCCCTTAACGGTGTTTCACCAGTTCCAAGTCCTCGTCCTTTTTCACCACCACGCCCACGAACGGCAGGGCTTTCCGGATCTCCTGCGCCGGAATGCCCCCGATCTGCAGGGCGTTGATCCAATCGATCAGTTCCGAGGTGCTGGGCTTCTTACGGATGTCCCGGATGGAACGGATCTCATAGAACACATCCATGGCATTGGCAAGCAAGTTCGCCTCCACGTCCGGGAAATGCACCCTGACGATTTCCTCCATCAACTCCTTGTCGGGAAATTCGATATAATGGAAGATGCAGCGGCGCAAAAAAGCGTCCGGCAGCTCTTTCTCCGCGTTGGAAGTGATGATGACGATGGGCCTGTGCTTCGCCTTTACCGTCCTGTGGGTCTCGTTGATATAGAATTCCATCTGGTCTAACTCCCAAAGCAGGTCATTGGGAAATTCCAGGTCCGCCTTGTCGATCTCATCGATCAGCAGCACCACCTGGTCCTCGCTGTCAAAAGCCTCCCCCAGCTTGCCCAGCTTGATGTACCTGGAGATGTCGTCGACGCCTTCCTCCCCGAACTGCCCGTCATAAAGGCGCTGTATGGTATCGTAAACATACAGCCCCTCCTGGGCCTTGGTGGTGGACTTGATGTTCCAGATGATCAGGCGCTTGCCCAGCGCCTTCGCTACCGCTTCCGCCAGCATCGTCTTGCCCGTGCCCGGCTCCCCCTTGATCAGCAGGGGCTTCTTCAGCGCGATCGCCACATTCACGCTCGCCATCAGCTCGGGGCTTGCCACATATTCCCTGGTTCCCTGGAAACGGTTCTCCATGGACGCCCCCTCGCCTGCCAAACTTCCGCCTTTCCATTCCTGTGCGCTCATAGCCCTCTTCCTTTCCTAACGCCTTATCTTCATCCCCACTCCTGGGAGATCTCCATCTTCCGATCCCGCAGCATCAGCTCCCGGACCGCGTCAGCGGCATTCTTATGGTCAAACAGGACCGCATTGACCTGTTCAATGATAGGCAGGGATACCTGGTATTTCTTCGCCAAAGCCATGGCCGCCTTGGCGGAATAGACTCCCTCCACCACCATGTTCACTTCCTTCATCGCCTCTTCCATGGTATAGCCTTTGCCGATCAGGATGCCCGCCCTGCGGTTGCGGGAGTGCATGCTGGCGCAGGTGACGATCAGGTCGCCGATGCCGCTTAATCCGCAGAAAGTCTCATATTTGCCCCCCATGGCCGTGCCCAGCCTGGCGATCTCGATGATGCCTCTTGTGATCAGGGCCGCCTTGGTATTGTCCCCGTAGCCCAGCCCGTCCGCGATGCCAGCGGCCAGGGCCACCACGTTCTTTAAGGCGCCGCCCAGCTCCATGCCCAATACATCCGGGCTGATATAGACGCGGAACACCTCGCTCATGAAAATGTTCTGGACAAACTGCGCCGTCTCTTTCTTTTCCGCGCCTACCACGATGGTGGTGGGCAAGCCCCTGCCTACCTCTTCGGCGTGGGACGGGCCGGACATGACCGCTACCACTGCCTGGGGCACTTCCTCTTCCACGACCTGGGAGAGGGTCATCAGCGTGTGGTCCTCAATGCCCTTGGAGACATTGACGATGACCTGCCCCGGGGAAACCACTTTTGCCAGAAGCTTTGCCGTCTGCCTGGTATAGGCGCTGGCGACCGCCAGCACCAGCAGATCCTTGCCGCGGACCGCTTCTTTTAAGTCCACCGTAAACTGGATCTCTTCCGAAAGCTTTACGCCCGGCAGTGACTTGTGTTCATGCCGTAACTTCAGCATCTCGATTTCGTCCTCCAGCTTGGACCACATACAGACCTCATGCCCATTGTTGTGCAACAATACCGCCAAGGCGCTTCCCCAGCTTCCAGCCCCGATAATTCCGATTCTCGCCATTTCCTTCCTCATTTCCCGCCGCCAAGCCCACACCGGCCCCTTTCACGGGCGGCGCACGTAAAAGGGAACCTTTTAATCCACTTTGTTCTTTTTCAACAGGTAAGTCTTCCGCTCTTCCCCCTTAAGCAGGCGCTTGATGTTCTCCCGATGCTTCCAATAAGCCATCACCGTCAGGAAAGCCGTAAGGGCGTACAGTTCAGCAAGCTCCGCCCCAGTCATCCCGGTAAACACCCCCGCCTGACCGCAAATGACCATCTCGACCAGGAATGCCGCATAAACCACCAGGGAGCCCAGGGATACGTAATGGGTGGTGAAGAAGATCCCGAAGAACAAGATCACTCCCATGGGGATGAAATAGGGATGGAACGACAAGATCAGCCCTGCCGTCGCGGCAATCCCCTTTCCCCCTTTAAAATTCATATAGAACGGGAAATTGTGCCCCAGGATCGCCCCCGTGGCGGCATACATGCACAGGAGGTAGATTAGGTCCGGATGGGAATCCCGGAACAAAAACCGCACCAGGCAAATGGCCAGGATGCACTTTAGGCAATCCCCCAAAAGCACGATGAGCCCCGCCTTCGTCCCCAGCACGCGCAGCGCGTTGGTCGTGCCGGAATTGCCGCTGCCGTGCTTACGGATGTCGATCCCATGCGCTTTCCCGTAGAAATAGGCCGTTTGGAACAGGCCGAACACATAACCGATGAGCAAGCATATGATCCGTTCCGTCATTTTTCTTTTTCCTTTCGTTCCCGTATGATGAATTTCAACGGCGTCCCGCGGAAGCCGAACGTCTCACGAATCTGGTTCTCAATATACCTTGTATAAGAAAAGTGCATCAATTCCTTATTGTTGACGAAGATCACGAACGTGGGCGGCTTCACGGACGCCTGGGTGATGTAATAAAGCTTGAGCCGCTTGCCCTTGTCGGAGGGGGGCTGCTGCAAAGTCACCGCCTCCGCCATGATCTCATTGAGCACTCCGGTGGAGATGCGCATGGCGTGGTTGGCGCTTACCATGTCGATGGTCTCGAACAGCTTGTTCAGACGCTGCCCGGTCTTCGCCGAAATAAAGAGCAGTTCCGCGTATGGCATATAGGAAAGGACGTTCCGTACCTTTTCGGAGAAGCGATAAATCGTCTTGTCATCCTTCTCGATGGCGTCCCATTTGTTCACGGCGATGATGACAGCCTTGCCCCTTTCATGGGCGATCCCGGCGATCTTGGCATCCTGCTCCGCCACGCCCTCCGTCGCGTCTATGACTAAGACCACCACGTCCGAACGCTCCACGGCGCTGACCGTGCGCACGATCATGTACCGTTCCAGGTCTTCCTTGACCTTGTTCTTCCGACGCAGCCCAGCCGTGTCGATGAACACATATTCCTTCCCTTTATAGGTAAGCTCCGTGTCCACGGCATCCCGGGTCGTCCCGGCGATATCCGAAACGATCAGGCGTTCCTCCCCCAACAGCCTGTTGATGATGGAAGACTTGCCCACGTTGGGCCTGCCTACGATCGCCACCCTGGTGCGGTCATCCTCTTCCTCCTCCAGGTCCTCTTTCGGGAAATAGGATACGACCAGGTCCAGCATATCGCCCAGCCCCATGCGGTTAGCGGCGGACACGGGCACGGGATCCCCGATCCCCAGGTTGTAAAATTCATAGACGTCCGCCATATACTTGTCAAGGCTGTCCACCTTATTGACCACCAACACCACGGGCTTATGGGAACGGCGCAGCATATCCGCCACCTTGGAATCCGCATCTACCAGCCCCTGCTTCACATCCACCAAAAAAAGGATGACGTCCGCCGTCTCCATGGCGGTCTGGGCCTGTTTGCGCATCTGGGATAGGATCACATCCTTGCTCTCCGGCTCAATGCCCCCGGTATCGATCAGGGTGAACGTCCGGTCCAGCCAGCTGACGTCCGCATAAATCCGATCCCTGGTGATCCCGGGCGTATCCTTGACGATCGAGATATTGGAACCTGCCAACGCGTTGAACAGGGTGGACTTCCCTACGTTAGGCCTGCCCACCACCGCCACGATCGGTTTGGTCTTTCTTTTTGCCATACTTCCTCCTGTTTCCATCATGGGGCCGCGTCTGGCCCCAAGAGCGCGGCTACAAAATCATGTCCGCTTGATTTTACAATATTAATGGGAACTTGTAAAGCCTTTTCCAAATCCGACACCCGGAAATCATCCAAAAAAACGTCTTCTCCGCTTCTTAAGATGTTCTCCGGCAAAAACAAGGCCTCCCCCAGGGGTTGTCCCTTAAGCTGGGCCAGCACGTCGCCTCCCGTAAGCAGGCCGGAAACCGTGATCTTCTCACCGAAGAAATCGTTGCGGATGGGATAGACATGGATGGCAAGCCAAGGAAACGCCTCCATCATGCGCCGCGCCATGCGTTCGATATAGGGATGGGGCAGCCGCCCCGTGGCAATGGAGATTTCCCGGGCGGGACGGTCCGTGCCGGCCCTATTTCCCGCTTCCGCGAAAGCTTCTTCAAATTCATCCAGGAACAGGCGAAGCATCCCTACCCCATTCTCCAGCTGGAGGTAGCCGTCGTACCGTCCCTCCTCGGGCACTTCCTCTCCTGCCAGGACATACCACTCGTCGCTGGCATGGATGAAATGCGATCCATAAGCTTCATAACACTCTTTCTGGTAACGGTGGACCATCTCGAGGACCTGCCTCGCATCCTCAGGTCCGAAGGGTTCAAGGGGATAAAGCCCCTCCCGGTATTTTGTCAGCCCCACCGGCACCACGGATACGCTTTCCAGGCAAGGCAGGTACTTCATAAGCTCCCGGATGCTGTATTCCAGCTCTACCCCGTCATTGATCCCCTTACACAGTACGATCTGCCCGTTCATGGAGATTCCCGCGTCATAAAGCCTTTGCACCTTTTTCAAGGCATCCCCGGCGAAACGGTTGCGCAGCATCTGGCAGCGGAGGGACGGGTTCATCGTATGGAAAGAAATATTGATGGGCGACAAACGGTATCGGATGATCCTGTCTATATCATGGTCCGACATATTGGTCAGCGTCACATAATTGCCCTGCAGGAAAGACAGCCTGGAATCATCGTCTTTAAAATAGAGGGTGGGGCGCATCCCGGGCGGCATTTGGTCGATAAAGCAGAAAATACATTTGTTCCGGCAATGCCGGTACTCGTCCATCAACCCGTTCTCAAACACGATGCCCAAGTCTTCGTCAGGATCCTTATCGATCTCCAGCAGCCATTGTTCCCCATCGGGCTTCTCGACCAGGACCTCGATTTGCTCCTCTTGTACCAGGAACTGATAGTCAAAAATATCCTCAATCGGCGTCTGATCGATCTCCAACAGGAAATCCCCCGCCTCGATCCCCATTTCCTCCGCGATGCTTCCGGGCCCTACCCCATCAATCTTATGCTTCTTCGTCTTCCTCATCCTTATCTTCCATCCTCGCATGCCATTCGCCAAGCTCTAGGCCCGCTTTTCCAAAAAAGAAAGGCTTACGGCCAGGAATGGCGAACCGATATCTGTATTTTACTAGAATTTCCTTGACGTGTCACTACCGGAATGATAAATTAATTATGTAACTGCTTCGTTTCTGACAGCTCATGACACATGACCGGAGGAACTTCATGCCTAACTTACAAGAATTGGAAAAAGCCATGCCAGTGGCCCCCTTAAAGATCGTCGCCCTGCCTTCCGCGAAGAAGCTGGGGGCAAGGATCAACCAGTATATGGTGGAATTCCGCAAACAGGTACACAATGACAAGGTGAAGAAAGACCCTGCCTTCCACGGCTACAGCGAGGAGAATTACCTCGTCGACATAGACCTGCCGCGTTTCGGCACCGGGGAAGCCAAGGCCAACTTCCATGAATCCATCCGCGGCAAGGACCTCTTCCTGCTCGTGGATGTATGCAACCACAGCGTCACTTATAACATCAACGGCTATACCAACCACATGTCCCCGGACGACCATTACCAGGATCTGAAGCGCATCATCGCCGCGGTGGGCGGCAAGGCGCGGCGCATCAACGTCATCATGCCTTTCCTCTATGAGAGCCGCCAGCACCGGCGCAGCAGCCGGGAGTCGCTGGACTGCG
>CANPWC010000050.1 GCA_947581905.1 uncultured Acetatifactor sp. | reverse complement strand
CCTCCAAGCCGATGAAGGAAACCGCCCCCAATACGCCCTCCTGGATGAGGACGGTCAGCCATTCCATGTGCGCGTTCGACAGGTTTGCTGAGGGCCAGATGGACCGGGCAAATTCATAAATGTCACGGTCCGCCCCATACAGCAAGTGTTCTTTGATGCAATCCGGACCGATGCCTACCAGCTTTTGAAAGGGGCTTAAGTCTTTCCAGAGCATCAAGCTCGTCTTCCAAGCCGCGCCGCGCAGGCTCCCCCATTCATTAGAAAAGGTAAAAAAGCCATAAGCCGAAAGAGGGCCGATGCTGCCTGGGTGCATGGTATTGGCCACAATCAGGCCTACCGTTACCAGAAAAGCCATGGCTAAGCCCACCGCCGACAACTTTGCCAACAGGGCGAACGCTTTCCCGGGATAACCTCCCTTTTGCATCCATTTACGGCAAAGGAGGCGCAAAAGGAGGGCGCATAAGAGCAAAAGGACCGGCAAAACGCTTAGGGTAAACAGATCCATGAGGCCGCCCCGATAGGTGATCGCATCCGGGAAAACCAGGCGGATCAGAAGCGTGACGAAACAGGAAAGGGATAATACCGTAACCAGGCGGCAATATGAGGACAAGCCTTCGGCATCCCGGACCGAAAACAAAAATAGCGCGAAAAAGATGCCTACCAAGACCAGATAACCGCTGCTGCTCCCATTGGTCGTCAGGGCAAGGAAGCCAAGGAACAGATATAAATCCAGCACATATGCAAGCTTCCTTTCCTTGCGGTCCAGGTTCCATGCAAGGTATGCCACAGCAAAAAGTGGCAGGATCATATAGCCGCAATACCAGTTAATATTGCCCACCAGGGAGATGAACTCCGGGCTGATCGCGGTCTTCATCGGGATCGGATACAAGCCGAACCGGTTGCAATATCCCAGGAAATAAAGGATGGCCGTAGCAGGCAGGGCAGCGGCCAACATCCAGACGCGCTTTTTCCAGAAGCGGGAAAGGGCGAAATAGCTTCCTACGAATGTAAGCTGCACCAACATCCCCATGCCCCAGCCAGAATTGCCCATATAGGAGACGCTCCGATAATCGGAACAAAAATAAGACAGGAGCGTCGCCAAGCCATAGCCCGCCACCATCCAATCCGTAGAAGAACATTGGGTCCGCAGCCAGGCCGTTAGCCTTACGCCTAACTTCCTGCCTTTTCCATCCTTGCAGAGCGCAAGGAGCAGCAACACCGTCCAACCGGCAAACAGCGCCCTGGAATACCACTTACAGCCGAACCACAAACACTCCACCTTCGAAGAGCCGATGTCCCGGTAATCCCAATGGCTGTACAAGGGTAAAAGGACCAGGATGTACAACAGATACAAGCAGGAGGTGAAATCCATGAACTTCCCTTCCTGCTTCATCCACTGGTCTTGCCAGCATTCCATCTCGGTCCTTTTCCTCTTCTTTGAACCCTTGCCCATGGCGACGTTCCCTTCTCTTGGCGATGCCGCGAACCCTTGGCGATACCGCAAACCTTTGACGGCACAGCTACCCTTTCGCAAGGCCGCTGCCCTTTTGTGGCATGCCCCAACTTTCGTGCAGACGGCTTCTTTTGCCATAAACATCATACAACAACAGCCGTCCCCTGTCAACTTGCACGGTCCGCCGGATAAGCCTACACATAGCCCGCCGGATAAGCCTGCACGTAGTCTGCCGGATAAATTTACACGCGGTCCGCCGGGCAGGCTTCCATGGACCATCCTTATCGTTTAAACAGTTTGGCAAGGGGCTCCAGGATCGCCCCCAGCTCCTCGATTGACTTATTTAATGATTCCACGTCGATTTCGCCCACCTGCGTCAACGTCTTATTCAAGGCGTCCATGTTGTCCTCCAGGACGATGTTCAGGTTCCCCACTAATACATCGACATCTTTCAAAGAATCCTGGGCATCCTTGGCCACCTGCTCCACCTCTGCCAGAGCATCGCCCATTTGACCCAGGGCGTCAAACACCACAGGGACGGCCGCTCCCAAAGCAAGCACAAGCACCAGCGCCAAGACGACGGTCGCCACGGCGGCCACCTTGCCGCTGCGCGCTTCCTTCCTCTGCAATTTCGCGATTTCGATCAAAAGTTCCCGTTCCGACATTTCTTCTAAATTTTTACCCATTTAACCTCCAATCCGGAGCGTTTCCATTTGAGGGACGCGCTATCAAGCCCATTCCCAAACTATCCCTCCTGATTTGAAAACAGCCGCGCCCGAGATCTTGGCGACTGCCAAAATCTGGGCGCGGCTGCAACCTACCTTACCCTTAACGCTTATACGATGCCCTGGGCGGTCATGGCCTCAGCCACCTTTAAGAAGCCGGCGATATTCGCGCCTGCCACATAATCACCGTCAAGGCCGTACTTCTTCGCTGCCGCATCCAGGTTATGGAAAATGTTCACCATGATGTCCTTAAGCTTTCCATCCACCTCTTCAAAAGTCCAGCTCAAACGTTCACTGTTCTGGCTCATCTCCAGGGCGGAGGTCGCTACGCCGCCGGCGTTGGCAGCCTTGCCAGGGCAGAACAGGACGCCGCTCTCCTGCAGGTATTTGGTCGCTTCCAAAGTGGTGGGCATGTTCGCGCCCTCCGCTACAGCTATTACGCCATTTTCCACCAAAGTCTTGGCATCCTCCAGGCCAAGCTCATTCTGCGTCGCGCAAGGAAGCGCCACATCACACTTCACAATCCACTGGTTGGTCCCCTCCAAAGCCTTGTCATGATACTGGGCGCTGCTTCTCGCCGCCGCATACTCGGTCAGCCTCGCGCGCTTCACTTCCTTGACCTCTTTTAAGAGAGCCACATCAATGCCCTCGGGATCATAAATCCAACCGGTGGAATCAGACACGGTCACGACCTTGGCGCCAAGCTGCTGCGCCTTCTGCACCGCGTAAATCGCCACGTTGCCGGAGCCGGAGACTGCCACGGTCTTGCCCGCGATATCCTTGCCGTTGCACTTAAGCATCTCTTCCGTCAGGTACAACAAGCCATAGCCGGTAGCCTCGGTCCTCGCCAGGGAACCGCCATAGGTAAGCCCCTTTCCGGTCAGGACGCCCTCATAAAGCCCTGTCAGCCTCTTATACTGGCCATACATGTATCCGATTTCCCTTGCGCCGGTCCCGATATCGCCTGCAGGAACGTCCGTATCCGCCCCTATGTACTTATACAGCTCCGTAATGAAGCTCTGGCAGAACGCCATCACTTCCCTGTCAGACTTGCCCTTCGGGTCAAAGTCGGAACCGCCCTTGCCGCCGCCGATCGGCAGTCCGGTCAGGGAATTTTTGAAAATCTGTTCAAAGCCCAGGAATTTGATAATGCCCAGATTCACGGAAGGATGAAGCCTAAGGCCTCCCTTGTAGGGCCCGATCGCGGAGTTGAACTGTACGCGGAAGCCGTTGTTCACCTGGACCTGTCCCTTATCGTCCACCCAAGGCACGCGGAACAAGATCTGCCTCTCGGGAGTGACCAGCCTCTCCAAAAGGGCATCCTTGCGATAAGCTTCCTCATTGGCCTCGATGACCACGCGAAGGGATTCCAGGACTTCCTTCACCGCCTGATGGAACTCCGGCTGGACCGGGTTCTTCTCCACCACCATATCAAATACCTCGTCAACATATGACATTTCCATGTCCTCCTTATTTCTTTATGGTTTATGATAAGATGCTTCTTGTTAAAAAAAGGCATAGGGATTTAACGCCTATGCCTATGACACCTTTGTCCCACGTCCTATTATATAACGAAACCCTCAATTTCACAACTTGCTTTTTTACACTAAATTGTAAAAGTTTCAGAATCAATTCTATGCAAGTTGCACAAGAAAATATACATGTATACAAATATATCACCCCTGGGAAAGCCTTATAAATAGCGGGTCAGCCTGGCTATGTTCTTCTCTTCGAACTCGATGAACTGCTTCGCCAAGGCCATCGGCTGCTCCCCCGCCTCCCCGTTATGGTTCAAGGCTTTGTTCATGGAC
The DNA here is from genome assembly GCA_947581905.1 of uncultured Acetatifactor sp. Lineage (GTDB taxonomy): Bacteria > Bacillota > Clostridia > Lachnospirales > Lachnospiraceae > Acetatifactor. The sequence goes on along the minus strand of CANPWC010000050.1, from coordinate 10,433 downwards.
AAGATCCCCTGGCTGCTCTCCTTGATCAACAGTTCCGCGATCCGCTCCGTGCTCGTGTTGAGCAGGGTGTTGTAATGAATGTTCCCCTTGATCAGAAGGTCGGACAGGTGATTGGGATGGTACAGCTCCGCTTTCGCCTGCAGCAGCTTCTCCACCGCCGAATTATGGATTTCAGAATACCGGAGCGCCTGCCGGGAGGTCTGCAGGGCAAGCCGATCGTCATATATCTTGTCCGAAATCGTATCGAGCGCGGTCATCGCGTTCTGCGCGCTCCTTTGGATCTGTCTGTAAATCTCCGCTTCCTGTGACTTCATGCCGCTTCCCCTTTCCCTTTTAACACTATCCCAATTTACCGCCATGCCTATTTAACGCCGCACCCGCTTAGTGCCATACTTACATAATGTCACACTTACTTAACGCCACACTTGCTTAACGTCACACTTGCTTAACGCCACACTTGCTTAACGTCACACTCGCTTAACGCCACGTCATTTTACCGACACGCCATTTTACCGCCACAAAAAAGAGATGCTTTCGCATCTCTTTTCCTATCTTAGAATCCTTTTGAAGCCATTTCCGATCCCTGAATCATAGGATGACCGGATTTCCATGATTTATACATGATTTTATAGGCTTTCCTCCAAACTTAGAACAAGAACTCGCTTTTGACATAGCCAACCAGCCCGTTGTATCGGATCTGGCTCCAGCCGCCCGACTCAGAAAGGACTTCCACCGTATCGCCTCCAACCACGGTCCCCATCTTCTCCGCCGTCTCATTGGGCTCCTTGCGGAAATTCAGGTTCGTGCTGGCAACCGCGGATTTGATGGCTTCTCCTGCATCCTGCCCTTGGGCGTCCGAAGCCGTCCCGGCGTCCGCACCCTGATTGGCGGCGGAAGCGTTCACCGCTTCTCCTCCCGTCACCATAAGGTATTCCGATTTCACGAAGCCGTCCTTGCCATTAAAAACGACCTTGGTCCAGCCATTGGCCCGCTGTTCCGTCACCTTCACCTGGTCCCCCGCAGACAACTTGCCGACCTTATCCGCCTGCTCGCTGTCGGAAGCCCGGACATTCACCGTCGTGGTCGCGGTCCCCGTGGCATCCATGGCGACCGTGGCAGGAATGCTACCCTCATCGGAGGGCTGCCCCGCTCCATCCACATTGGAAGAGCCGTCCGCGCTGCCGTCGTTAGTTACGCTTTCCCCACCGGCATCCTCTCCCGACACCTGGGCTGCAAGGGCTTCCCCTGCGGCTATGCCGACCTCGCGCTCCAATTCACAGATATAGTCAAACAACTGTACCTGGTTCTTCATCAGTTCATTATATTCCACGACCACGCGGTTGTTCAGGTCCACCACGTCATCCTGGAGGCTGGCGGTCTTAATATAATCCAAAACCTCCTCCTCGGTCTCCCCGTCGTTCATATACAGATTTCCCTCATCATCCGTACAGACATAGAAGCCCTTGAAGCCAGGGACCTGGTCCTCATACCCGTAGAACGTCACCTTGGTATACACATACGCGATCCAGGAATCCTCCTGCGGCCCGGGCTTTGTATAGATCTCAATGACCGGATAGCTCTCGATATACTTGCTCAACTCCCGGATGCGCACCTCTTCCGTATCCTTTAAGAAGTTGGTCATGCCGCGGATGGTCTCCACGTCGCCCAAAGCCAGGGCGTTATAATAAGACGCGATCAGGGAATAAAGGGCAGGATCCTCACTCTTAACCAGCTCCGTTTCCGCACGCTCCTTAAGGTAAGCCTGCCTCTCCTGTTCCGCGCTGACCGTGTCCGCTGCCTGCTCCGGGGCGGCATCCTCCACGGGGACCATTAATTTCGCCAATTCATCTTCCCCCGGGTTGCTGGCGCCCAACGCCACCGCTACCGTCACAGCCACGGCCGCGATGACCACGAAAGGGAACACCACCATGGAGTGCTTCATGATATAACTGCAGATCTGCCTCAATTTCTTATTCAGCATATGCTCCACCTTTCCTTACAAAACACAAAGCCTTATAGCGGCCACAGACTTACCCGCCCGCAGCGCATAATAAAATCAGGGTGATGTATCAGTGCATCCGACAGGAATCGAACCTGCATTAAAGGCGTCGGAGGCCTTCGTTCTATCCATTAGACTACGGATGCAAATTGTTACAAAATTATTACATCACCCTGATTATAATATCACAAAAGTCGGTATCTGTCTACCTTCTATTTATGAAAAAAATATGAACTTCCTGCCAATTTCAGGAAAAAGCCCGCCTTTCCGCCATTTCCAGCCGATCCATAAGGCGGTCATAGCGATAGACCTCGTCTGAAAGGAGGTCCTGGGCGTCCACCTGGGTGGCGTTGACCTCGCGCACCAAGCGCCTCAGCTCATCCGCCTCCACTTCTCCCCGGTCGGGCACCAGGAGGACTTCATGCACCGAACTGGGCAGCACGAACAGGTCGCTGTCCATCATGCCCGCCGCTTTCCGCAAGATGTCCGGGTACAGCATGGCAGCCGCCCCGTATAGCCCTCTTTGGTTGGTAAGGAGCTTCATGGCGATCCTGCCGTCCCCGTCGCCAAAACCGGAAGCCGCCCTGGCATCCTTCCCCGGGAACGCTTCTTGCAACGAATCGGGGAACCCCCCGTCCTTCTGTTCCCTAAGGATGTCTCCCAGGCTTCGCCCATAGGCTATCACATCCTCCAAATCCACCAAGACTTCGCCGAGAAGCCGCTTCGTGTTCTCCTTTGCCAAACGGTACAGCTCGCCTGCATCGCTTTTCCAAGCGGCAACGTGGTTATTATACACCATTATGCTTCCAATTCCAAGTGTTTTTTCATAAAAAAGATAAGAAAAACAAATTGCCAGGTCCAAATAACGGATATGGGGGACCTCGGAAAGCAGGTCCGCATTCCAAGCCGCATTGACGACACGGTAGACGATATGGTCCCGCACCTGGCTAAAGTCCTGGAAACAAGCGAGGTCCACCTCTTCCTGCGGCGCCGCCTGCCTGTAGGCTTCCAAAAGCTCCTCCAGCACCTCGCTAAGCGGCACGCCGTTTTCATAGCTTTCCAAAAAGGATTCCAAGTAAATGGTCGGCGCTATGTTCCCGCCATTTTTGCGGATGAACAGCCCCAAAAGGCTTACGCCGTTGTTCTTGCGCACCTCCTTTGGGCTAACGAGGTAATCCTCCCCTAAGCTTTCTTCCATATAACGCTGTGCCTTGGCAGCAAATTCTTTCAATTCCATTCTTCCTTCCTTTCTTTCCTAGGAAGGAGGGCTTACGATGCTTGCGCGGTCTAAAAGGTTTTCGCGCAAAACGCGCAAAAAGCCTATGCACGAAAAAAGACAATGGGCATGCGCCCATTGTCTTACAGGCTGTCCGTGATAGCTTATACGCGGGAAAGATACTCGCCGGTCCTGGTGTCGATCTTGACCTTATCGCCCTGGTTGACGAACAAGGGGACATACACCGTCGCACCGGTCTCCACCACGGCGGGCTTGGATGCGCCGGTAGCGGTATCACCCTTAAAGCCGGGCTCGGTATCGGTGATCTCCAATTCCACGAAAAGGGGAGGCTCAACAGAGAATACATTGCCATTGTGGGAGCAGATCTTGCACATCTCATTCTCCCTGACGAACTTCAAAGCGTCCCCAACCGCCTCTGAGCTCAAAGCGATCTGGTCGTAGGTATCCGTATCCATGAAATAAAACAGATCGCCGTCCGCATATAAATACTGCATATCTTTTCTATCAATTCGTGCCTGAGGGTATTTCTCGGTAGGACGGAAAGTCTTCTCGACCACGCCGCCGTTGATGACATTCTTCAACTTCGTCCTTACGAAAGCGGCTCCCTTTCCGGGCTTCACATGCTGGAATTCGATAATCTGGTAAATATTGCCGTCCACCTCGATCGTAATGCCATTCCTGAAATCACCTGCAGAAATCATGTCTAACTCCTCCTAATGTTTAGTCGCGTTCCAATTCGTATCCAGTGTATAACAAAATCAAGTTTTTTTCAACACCTTTTTGCAAAATTACATCTGTAAAATGTAATCGATCGCCTGAAGGTAGCCGTCCAGCCCCTGCCCGTAAATCTGCTTGTCACAGACGGGAGCCGTGACCGAGACCTTGCGGAACTCTTCCCGCTTGGTAATGTCGGAAATGTGGACCTCCACTTTAGGCACGGTGATGCTTGCCAGGGCGTCCCGGATGGCATAGCTGTAATGCGTATAAGCCCCGGGATTGATGACGATTCCCTGGGTGCCGTCAAAATAAGCCTCCTGGATGCGGTCGATGATGGCCCCTTCATGGTTGCTTTGGAACACCTTGACCTCCACGCCCTCTTCCTTCCCCTTTTCCGCGATCAGGTCCAAAAGGTACTGATAGTCCTGGACGCCGTACACCGCCTTTTCCCGAATCCCCAGGAAATTCAGGTTCGGCCCGTTGATCACCAATAGCTTCTTCATGCTTCCTCCCTGCGCGGCCTGATCCATATGCCGCCTCTTCTTTGCTTCATGCTTTTCCAAGATCTCTTCCAAAATATCCTCCATGGGCCGCCCGTCCACGTCCACGACTACGTCAGCCGCCGCTTCGTACAGCGCCTCCCTTTGGGAAAGCAAGGCGCGGATCCTGCCTAAGGGATCCTCCCCCCGAAGCAGGGGGCGGGTGTCATCCCCCTTCAGCCGCTCGTAAACCGTTTCCGGCCGGACTTTTAAATATACCACCGTGCCAAGTTCCCGAAGCAGCTTCCGGTTCTCCTCCTTAAGGGGCGTGCCGCCTCCCACGGACAAAATCTGGTTGTGGGTCCTGCCGACCAAGGAACGCAGGACGTCCGTCTCCAGATCGCGGAAATACGCCTCCCCCTTGGCGGCGAAGATCTCGCTGATGCTCATGCCCTCCTGCCGCTCGATCAGGCGGTCCGTATCCACGACGCTTTTACGCATTTTATAGGAAAGCCGCAGCCCTACCGACGTCTTGCCGCTGCCCATGAAGCCGATCAGCACCACGCATCCGCCCCGCTCCTGATACCCTTTTTTCATGCTATCCCCATTCCGGAGCGTTTACGCGACGGGGCGATTAGAAATCGCGAATGCGATTTCTAGTCTGCCATCAGGGCTATTTGTGACGCTCCGGCACAAATAGCCGATTGAAAAATAAGCTATCAAGCTTATTTTTCAATCTATCCCCATTGCCTCTTTCATCTTCCCGTATGCCACATCCGCCAAGGCATCGTCCACCTGCCTGCCGGTCCAAAGCTCATAGGCGATGACGCCCTGGTACAGCAGCATGCCCAAGCCGCCATAGGAACGGCCCCCGGCTTCTTCCACCAATTCCATGAACCGGGTCCTGGCAGGATTGAACACCAGGTCATACCCGATGCCTACCTTTTGATAGAATTCTTTCTCTTCAATGGGCGCTTCCCCTACGTTTGGATACATGCCCACCTTGGTGGCCTGGATCACCAAAAAGCCTTCGGAACGCTCCCGGGAAGCGCCATCCAGCGCCTGCCGCCACTCATCCAAAGGCCAGGCCTCGGCAAAGGACGCGCCATAAGCGGCGCAGACTTCGCTTGCGATCGCCTGGGCGCGTTCCACGGTACGGTTTAGGATCAGGACCTTTTCCGCCCCTTTCTGCGCCAAGAGCACCGCTACCGCCCTGGCGACCCCTCCCGCGCCCAAGATCACGGCCGTCTTGTCCTCCACCTGGACGCCGTCCCGCCTAAGGGCACGATAAAGCCCCGGCATGTCCGTATTGTAGCCTTTGAACCCGCCCTCGGCCCGCACCAGGGTATTCACCGCCCCGATCTGCCTGGCTAAAGGGTCCAGTTCGACCAGGTAGGGGATCACGTCGCTTTTATAAGGCACCGTCACATTACAGCCCAAAAGGTTCAGGGCATAAGCCCCCCGTACCGCGTCCCCCACAAGACCTGCCTCCACATGAAAAGGCAAATATGCCAGGTTGTCCCCCAGGCACTGCGCCAGGGTGTTATGTATGGCCGGGGACATGGTATGTTCCACCGGATTGCCGATCAGCCCGCAGGTGCGGGTATAGCCGTCTATCATTCTCGATCCTCCCTGCCCGCATCCCGGGCGCTGTCCTTATGTGTGGGTTGGCTCGGACGTGCCTTGCCAGGACGCCCTTTCGGAAGCCTCTTCGTCATATGCCTCCCTTGTCCTTTTCCAAGGACCGGTGGTAAAAATACAGCACGATCTTCTCCAGCTTACGCTTCAACACGATCTGGATTTCCTCCTTGGGATGGATGGGATGCGTTAAATAGGTACGGATCCCCACCCGCCTGGCCCCCCAGACGTCCGTGAAGAGCTGGTCCCCCACGAACAAAGTGGTGGCCGGCTCGGTCCCCATCTTCTCCATCGCCCGCAGGTAACCGCCCTTGGCGGGCTTATTCGCCAGGAAAATATATTGGGAACCCACATCGTCATTGAACATTTTCACCCGGGGCTCCTTATTGTTGGACAAAAGCAAGGTCTGAAAGCCCAGTCCATGCAGCCTGCGAAATAAGGCGACCGCCCGCTCGTTGGCCGGCGCGCCATGCTCGACCAGCGTATTATCAATATCGAAAATGATCCCCCGGTACCCCTGCCCATACAGGCCCTCATAATCAATCCCATATGCGGAATCCACTTCCACATCTGGATAAAAACATTCCAGCATGACATCCTCCCGACCCGGCCGCTTCGCCCAACTTCTACGCCATGTTCCCATTATCACCTTTTTCCCCAAAAAAGGCAAGGCCATTCTCATAAAAATGCCGCCAACCGCCCCGGCGGCGCACGTAAAACATGGTACAGCGCCGACAGGAAGGAAACCGCCGTATAGGACTCCATTCCTATACGGCGGTTTGCATCCTGCCTTATGCGTTGTTGTCATTCAGGATGTTCTTCAACTCCTCCATAAAGGTGTTCACATCCTTAAATTCCCGATAGACAGAGGCGAAGCGCACATAGGCCACGCCGTCCAAATCCTTTAGCCGGTTCATCACCATTTCCCCGATGTCCTGCGTGGAAATCTCAGGCACTTCCAGGGCGAAGATCTCGTTCTCCACCTGGTTCACCAGCCCGGTGATCTGTTCCGCGCTCACCGGCCGCTTGTAGCATGCCCGCAGCACGCCGTTTTCAATCTTGGAACGGTCATAAGCCACACGGTTGTCGTCTTTCTTGATGACGATGAGCGGGATCGTCTCCACCTGCTCGAACGTGGTAAAACGCTTCCCGCATTCATCACAAATCCTCCTGCGCTTGATGGAGTTATTCTCCTCCACCGGCCTGGAATCGATCACCCTGGTATTCTCATGACCGCAATAAGGACACTTCATGGCTTCCTCCCTTTTTCCCTTACGGTTGTATCCCGCCTCATCGTTTCCAAAAGGTTTACACGAACCTGCCCGTGAAACTTTCTGGAACGCCTCTTTTTCCTTATTTTACCGCCATTTCCTGCCCTTGTCAAATAAAATCGCCCGACCTGAAAAGTACAACTTTGTAACAGTCCAGCCCTCAGATTTTGTCCGCCTTATCCCTCTTTCGACAGGCACAGGGCGACCAAATCGTCCACTTTCGCGCTTGCCAGGGCGATCACGGTATCCGAAGCGCCATAATAGATCTTCACTGTGCCATCCTCTTCCAGGACCGCCCCTGTAGGGAAAATGACGTTCGTCCGAAAGCCCTCTTGCGTCTCATAAGGGGTTTCCGGCGCTAATAAGGGTTTCCGGTAAACGCCTAAGACGCGGCGGGGATCTTTAAGGTCCAGCAGCATCATGCCGGCGCAATACCGCTTCTTCCAGGCATCTTCCCACCCGTTCTTCCCCCGGGATGGATCCAGGTCCACCGCGTGGGTGAGGACGAGCCACCCGGCATCCGTCTTGATCGGAGGCGCTCCCGGCCCTATTTTATCATTGGCAAAAGGAAACTCCTCCACTCCAGCCACTAAAGATGGACGCCCCCAATAAACCAGGTCAGGCGATTCGCTAAGCCAAATGTCGAACCGATCCCGACCGCGGCTATATACGGGCATGGGGCGTTCCAGGCGCAGGTATTTCCCGCCCACCTTTTCCGGGAAAAGCACCATGTTCCGATTATCCGGGACGGTCAGGGAAAGCGCCTCAAACTCCGTAAAGTCCTTGGTCTTCGCGATGCCGCCGCACAGGCCGTGGCGCGTGTCGATGGCGAACGTCATATAAATCTCGTCCTCGATCACTGTCAGGCGGGGATCATAGCAACGCAGGATTTCCCCTTCCTTAAGGCCAAACTGGGCTGCGAGCCTTGCGTCCTTCCCCTCAAGGCAAGGCTTCGGCGCAACCTGCCAGGCAATGCCGTCCTCACTGTAAGCCAGTCCGATGTTGGTGCCCCCGAAAGCGCCGCCCGGCTTGGGGTCGTGGTCATTTCGGAACACCATCACATACTTGCCCCGATAACGGATCACGCCGGCGTTAAAGACCAGGGTGGAATCATAGGGCACATCCTGGCAGGTCAAGACAGGATTCGCGGGATAACGTGACACACAGGGACAGGAACGCAACGCTTCGCTCGACATCATTTTCCTCCTTCCGCCTCATTCAGCGTGAGGCCACCGCATTGGATTTTCTTGATGCCATTATAAATGTTATATTGTCATGTGTCAATATATCATTTACCGCCTTTCACACCCTGCCATTTACCGCCGTTGCCGCCTTTTCCAAGGCCAGGCCTCCCCCATCCCGCCGGACCGCCTATCCACATGAAATGTCCACCAAGATGATGTCCGGCCCGATTTGGCGAATATCTTTATAGGGGATCACGATGTCCGGTTCTGACCGCAAGAACGAAAAAAGGCCGCCGCACCCCGGCACGATGATCTTGCGGATGCACCCGCTGCATTCGTCAAACTCCAGGTCTTCCACCTTCCCCAACCGTTTGCAGTCCCGGATATTGATGACATCCTTACATTTAAACTCCGAAAACAACATTCTCCCATTCTCCCAAAACGCTTCTTCCTATCTTATTATTATGCCATTGCCGCGGATTTGTTGCCCCTCCCACGTATATCCGCCGCCAAACCTGCGAATACTAAAGGATAGCTTTGAGGGCGTCCCAAAGCGCCTGATGCTTTTTCAAGATAGGCCCATGATCGTTTTACGCCGGATAAAAGGGATGATTTCCAGCAAATACGATTCGGAGGCGACATTATGGCACAAGGCAAGGTAGAAATATGCGGCGTGAACACTTCCAAGCTCCCGCTGCTTAACGCACAGGAAAAGGAGGAACTCTTCGGCAAGATCGAGGCGGGGGATAAAGAGGCGAGGGAACGCTACATCGAGGGCAACTTGAGGCTGGTATTAAGCGTCATCAAGCGCTTTTCTTCCAGCAATGAGAACGTGGACGACCTGTTCCAGATCGGATGTATCGGCCTAATCAAGGCGATCGACAACTTTGATTCTTCTTTACAGGTGAAATTTTCCACCTATGCCGTACCCATGATCCTGGGGGAGATCCGACGCTTTCTGCGGGATAACAACAGCATCCGCGTCTCCCGCTCCTTAAAGGATACGGCTTATAAGGCGATCTATGCCAGGGAAAGCCTGACGAGGAAGAACCTGAAAGAGCCCACGATCGAAGAAATATCCACGGAAATCGGCATTTCCAAAGAAGACATCGTTTACGCCATGGACGCCATCCAAAACCCCATGAGCCTCTACGAGCCCATCTATACCGATGGCGGGGACACGCTCTACGTCATGGACCAGATCAGCGACAAGAAAAACAAGGAAGAAAACTGGGTGGAACACCTCTCCTTAAGCGAGGCGATGAAGAAGCTGAATGACCGGGAAAATGAAATCATCACCCTGCGCTTCTTCGAAGGCAAGACCCAGATGGAGGTGGCGCAGCTCATCGGCATCTCCCAGGCGCAGGTCTCCCGCCTGGAGAAAAACGCCCTGCGCACTATGCGGGCCTACCTCACCGCCTAAGGGGCCAGGGGCCCTTACGACGCGCCCCCAACCAGCCCCAGGGCGAAAGAGCCCCACCCAAACCACAGGCTGGCCGCGTACATCTCTACCTCTTCGACCGGCGGCGCAAGACCGCGCTGCCCAATCGATAGGCCAGGCACCCCGCGACGGCCCCGCAGACGTTGGCAAGGATGTCGTCCACCTGGAAAAAGCCCCTCTGGCTTATAAACTGCAGGATTTCCACGGACAGGCTGGTCAACATCCCCGCCGCAAGGCAGGGCAATAGCTTGCGCAGCTTCGGGAAATTCCAGGCGAAAGAAAAGCCATATGGGAAAAACAACAACATATTTTCAACCAAATAAGCGTCATTCCGGTCATTGATGCCCAGCGTGGAAAACAGCTCCAGGTCGATTTCCTTGCCTGCGCCGCTCTCCCGGGACAAAAGCGTCATCCCAAGGATGAGCGCCAGGCTTATGCAGCAGCATGTTGCCGACGGCAGGCACAGG
>CANPWC010000049.1 GCA_947581905.1 uncultured Acetatifactor sp. | reverse complement strand
GCAGGCAGAAAAGCAGCGACCCAAAGCGATCTGGAAGAAAGCATTGAGGTCGTGATCGCCGGCTATCAGAAGAAGAACGCGATCCTGACTGACAAGGAAAAATTGATTGTTTCCTATCACGAAATCGGTCACGCGCTGGTGGCTGCCAAGCAAAGCAATTCCGCACCTGTGCAGAAAATTACGATCATTCCCCGCACTTCCGGCGCTTTGGGATATACCATGCAGGTGGATGAAGGCAACCATTATCTGATGAGCAAAGAGGAAATCGAAAACAAGATCGCCACTCTTACCGGCGGCCGGGCGGCGGAGGAACTTGTTTTCAGCAATCCAACAACAGGCGCTTCCAACGATATTGAACAAGCCACCAAGCTGGCTCGCACCATGATCACACGGTTTGGCATGAGCAAAGACTTTGATATGGTGGCGATGGAAAACGTGACAGGACAATATCTCGGTGGAGATACCACGCTTGCCTGTGCCGCCGAAACGCAGGCCCAGATTGACCGTCAAGTCGTAGATCTGGTGAAAAAACAGCACAAGAAAGCGGCGGAGATTTTGATGGAAAACCGTAAGAAGCTGGATGAACTGGCAAAATACCTGTATGAGCATGAAACGATCACAGGAGAAGAGTTTATGAAAATTCTGAATGACTAAGCTTTGTCCCTGTTTGGATTTCATGATAAAGATTGAAGCGGATTTCTATTGGATGAAAGAACAAAATATTGGATACGCTGCCTTTCTTGCGATAATAAAATTCGAATCCAAGATGGAAATGTTTCTTTAAAGGTTTCTTCTGCCAACGCGATCCTGGCATTTTACCCGGCATCGACCAATGCGGTGGCCGTAGAACGCAAAGAAAGCCCCGAAGCGAACACTTCGGGGCTGGAAATCCGATGCCGGCAGCGGGACTTGAACCCGCACGTGGTTGCCCACAACAGATTTTGAGTCTGCCTCGTCTGCCATTCCGACACGCCGGCGATGTGTAAGTTGGCCAAGCCGTCTTGCAACATATGTCATTCTAACACAGCCTCGATCATTTTGCAAGCAGTTTTTTAAAAAGTTTGCCGGATTGAAACGTTTGCCGGATTAAGTTTGCCGCGTCTTCCAAGGCGCGAACCGCTTCGCGATCTGTTCCGCCACCCGCATGCCGTCCATGGCGGCGGATGTGATCCCTCCCGCATATCCGGCCCCCTCTCCGCAAGGGTACAGCCCCTCCATCCCGGGAGACTGGAAGTCCTCCCCGCGCAGGATCCTTACCGGTGAGGAGGTCCTGCTCTCCACGCCGGACAATAGGACCAGGGGATGGTCGAAACCAGGGATCAGCCGGCCGAACTGCCGCATGCCCTCCACAAAGGCAAGGTTGCATTCCCCAGGCAGGACGCCGCTCAAATCCGCATAACGGCAGCCGCCCTTGTTTTGAGGAGTAAGGTTGGAAAAGGCTTCCTGGAGGTCCGCGTCGAACGGCGTTCCGACCCCCTCTTTATGGTCCGCCATCCCATGCTCCACGCAATCACGAAACTCCCCGTACCTTTGCACAGGGATCTTGCCCTGCCCCAATGCAAAGGCACGCTCCTCCAGCCTGCGCTGGAACTCGACCCCCGCCAAGGGATGTTCGGAACCGAAATCCTGGGGCGTGACTGAAACGATAATGGCGCTGTTGGCATTTTGCCCGTCCCGCCCGCTATAGCTCATGCCATTGACCGCCAGGCGGCCCGGTTCTGACGACGCGTTGACCACGTACCCGCCGGGACACATGCAGAACGAATAAACGCCACGACCCGTGCTCGTCTGGGCAGTCACCTTGTAAGGGGCGGCGCCCAGGCTTCCGGGATCCTCCCTGCCATATTGGCAGCGGTTGATCAAAGACTGCGGATGCTCTACCCGAAGCCCTACGGCAAAAGCCTTCGCCTCCATGGGAAGCGCCTCCTCATAAAGCGCCTGGAACGTATCCCTGGCGCTATGCCCGATGGCCAGGACGGCTTGTCCGCAAGGAAGCGTCTCCTGCCCATTAATGACCACGCCGGTCAACTTCCTGCCTTGGGGCGTCCCCTCAAACCGCAATGCCGTGACCTGGCTGCGAAACCGGACTTCCCCGCCCAGGCGCTTTATTTCCTCCCGCATCCGCTTCACGATCTTAGCCAACACATCCGTCCCAAGGTGGGGCTTCGCCTCATAAAGGATGGAGCCTTTCGCCCCGAACTGCACGAAAGTCTTCAGGACCTCCGCGTTCCTGCCATCTTTGTCCTTTATCAAAGTATTCAGCTTTCCGTCTGAAAAAGTCCCCGCTCCCCCTTCCCCGAATTGGACGTTGGAATCCTGCTTAAGGTCCCCATCCCTCCAGAAACGCTCCACGTCCTTTGTCCTTTGGTCGACATCCTCCCCCCGCTCCAAAAGGATGGGGGCATATCCGGCACGCGCCAGGTAATAGGCGCAAAACAGCCCGGCCGGGCCCATGCCGATGATGACCGGCCGCTCGTCCAAAGCCTCTTTGCCGGAGGATGGGAAACGGTATATGACCGGGTCGGTCAACAGGATATCAGGATCTTTCGCACGCTTCACGACCTTTTCTTCCCTGGCAGCGCTATTTAGCTTCACATCAACCGTATAACTGAAAAACAAGTCCGGCTTCTTCCGGGCGTCGATGGATTGGCGGACGATCTGCATTTCCCGGATTTCATCCGGCTTAAGCCGAAGCCGCGCCGCGGCTTTCCTTGTAAGCGACGCCTCCTGGGACGCGGCGTCCGTCCGAACCTTGATCTGATGAATCCTGATCATTTTCCCTTTTTATCCCTTTCCTAGTCCTTTGTATCATTCTGTCGTTTTACCGGGCGCTGTCCCGCCCCGCAAGGTTGCCGCTGGCCCAGGCCCAATGCAGGTTATACCCGCCGCACCTGCCGTCCACGTCTAAAAGCTCCCCAGTCAGGTACAGCCCTGGCACCCGCAGCGCCTCGAAATTCTCCCCGACCTCCGACAGGACGACGCCTCCCGCGCAGACCTGCGCCTGGTCGAAAGACTTGCTTCCCGTCACATGCAAGGGAAACGCCTTGCATTGTTCAAAGACCCTCCGCAGCCTGGATACGTCCGCCTCCCATACCGGCAGGTTGGGGCCAAGCCCAGCCGACTTTAAGAAAACCATCATCAACTTTTTATGTAACATCCCTGTAAAGAAAGCCTCCACCGTCCGGCCGCTTTCTCGAAACGCCGACAACCTGCCATAAAACAAATCGTCCAATTCCTCCCGTGAGACGTCCGGCAGGAAATCCAGCCAGGCCACCAGCTTCCTTCCTCCCCGCAGCCAGCCGTTCACGCTGCCGCTTAACTGGAAGACCGGGATGCCCGAAATCCCATATTCCACCATCTGCACCTCGCCGCGTTCCCTGGCAAGGACCTTTTCCCCCTCCAGGATCCTCACTTCCGCATCCGCGCGGACGCCGGCCAATGCCTTGCAGGCCTCTTCACTGCAGCATAGGCCCACCAAAGCAGGGACCGCTTCCTTCACCTGCAGGCCCAACTGCCTTGCCAGGCGATAACCACTGCCGTCCGATCCCGTCTTCGGCGCTGCCTTTCCGCCGCAGGCTAAGATCACACGGTCGTAAGCCTCTTTTCCCTGGTCCCAGCACACCTCCAGCCTCCCATCCTTAAGGCGGCGCACGGTTTCTACCTTCGTGCCCGCCACAAGGCGGATCCCCAAATCGTCAAGCGCCAAGCGAAGCACATCCAAGACCACGGCAGCTTGTTCACATCCGGGATACAGGTATCCGTCCCGATCCTTGATCCAAAGCCCCAGGGACTGGAAGAACGCCTTCGTCTCTTTCGTCCCAAAACGCCTCAAAACGGAAGCGATCCGCTTCGGATCCCCTCCGTGATAGGCTGCCGCGGACAAGTCCTCATTCCCCAGGTTGCATTTCCCATTCCCGGTGGAAAGGAGCTTCTTGCCCACCCTCTCATTCCTTTCATAAATGGTCACGCTACCGCCGGCTCGGGCAGCCGCGATCGCGGCCGCCATACCGGAAGCCCCTGCGCCAACCACTGCGATCTTCTTCATCCTACCTTACCCCGCGCACGAGGACCCTGCCTAAAGCACCGGCATAGCACTCGCGCTTCCCTTAACTGAAATGCCTTAACTGAAATACCTTATGAAATACCTTAACTGGAATATCCTAACTGAAATCCCTTAACCGAAATATCCTAACCGGATTAACTTAACTAGAACAACTTAACTGGAATAACTTTCCAGGAAATTATACAAGCTTTCCTCATCCGGCATATAAAGCCAGTTGATCACATCCTGCTGCACCCCGTCCGGCAGGTCCGTCAAAAGGATGTCTGTATACATATAGACCGTCTCACGGTCCTCCAGGTAAACCACCACATAATTGTCCTCCACCACCAAGAAGAAACTGCTGCTGGGCTGTACATACTCATAATTCATTTGCACCACCACCCGGTCTTTGGAAAAGGACAACACCTCCAAACCCACAAATCCGCGCTCCAATTCGCTTAAAGGGGGAGAAGCCTCATAAGAATCCATGGCATCCAGGAATTCCTCCCGGTCCATGCCGATGTATTTGGCGGGAAGCTTCCAAGTGGTTTCCACCACGCTGTCCCGGATCAAGTCCGTCTCCTCCAGCACATACGCGGTGTCCGCGTTTAATTTTTCCGGATAAGCCAGGACCTCCTGGGAATCCTCGCCCATATCCTGCGCTCCTGCGCCGTCCTGTCCTTCCTTCGCAAGGCCAGTGGATGCCTGATCCGTAGGAAGCTTGCCTGCAGACGCCATCCCCTGCGTGTCCGCCTCCTGATATGCCCCATCCATCAAGCCCTCTTCCGTCCAGGCCCCCGCCAAGGACGTCCCATCCGTCCCCTCGCCGTCAACGGTAGGGTTGCCATAAGCCGTGCCTGCCTCCCAGGCCGCCTGCCTGCCGTCGCTTGCCAGGGCGTCGGCCAGACCCTCGTAAAACCGGTCCAGGCTGGCCGGATAAAACGTGTCCATGAAAAAGACTCCGCCCAGGAAGCCCAGTACCAGCATGGAAAATGGATAAATGAAAAAAAAGCTGAAACTCTTCCAAAATTTCATAGATTCCCTCAACCGGGGCGGATTAGGATGAGATCCGTAAGCTTTTTCCTTCGGATTTCCTCCGCCGTCGGACGCGCTTTCTACTGTTCCTCGTATCAGCTATTTTTTCCAGTTTTTATTCCTTTATGCAATTTTTGCTTGAAAAGTTCCTATCCCATCACCGGCCGGAAGAAACCGCCCTGGATATCTTTCCCAACAGTCGCCCGCCCGGCATCAGCTTAAGTTCCGGATCCCGGAAGCTGCGAGTCACAACCTGGGGGGCCAGGTAAAAGGCGCCCCCGATCAGGAAGCAGAAAATCAAAGTACCCAAATTCCCTACCAAGGGAAGCAACATCTTGGATAAGAAGAAACAGACAAGCCCGGATATCCCGGCGCTCCCCAAAGGGACCAACAGCCACTTGAAGAAATCGATCCGGATGCCAAACTGCCAGAATGCCACGATGCCGGACGACAGGCACAACGCGCCGCAGCCAAGCATCCCGGCATAGACAAGCCCCAGGATTCCAAGCCCTGCCCCATTGACGAAAAGCGACAGCCCCACACAGGATGCGGCAAGGAAGACGGCCAGCGACAGGACCGCCCACAGCTTATGCTCCGTATATAGGAGCGCCTGGATGAAATAATAGGACAATACGGCTTCCAGGATCAGGACGGACCCGCACTTTAAGCCATGCGCCAGCCATTCCTCGCTCCCCCTGCCCAACAGGACGGAAAACGGGGTCGCCAGCATCATCATATACATCGTGAAAAACAACCCGCAAACAAAGGCGATATGGAAGCCAAAGCCGCTTACCTCCCTGGTATAGCGGGGCTCCATCTTGCGCACGCAGGCGGCCAGGCGGGCTATGGCTGGAAGCAAGGCAATCCGGCACAAGAAGACCGCCAGGAAGCAGATCCCGAGATAACCGATATAATAAGCCCCGTATTCCCAAGCCGTCTTAAAAATGTCCTCCGCGCCCCTTTGGGTAAAGAAGATCCCCAGCCCCGTAGGAAGCTTGGCAAGCAAGAGGCAGAGCATCAAAGGACCCATCCCGGCATACAAGGCACCCACGGCCCCGCCGAAAGTCTCCGTCCTGCGCAGACCCTCCTGCCTCTCCCGCAAACGGTTGCCGCGAAGCATCAAATAGACCAGGAACAAAAGCAGGCACAGCACCGCTTCCGTGATGCTTAACGATACGGCGAAGCCTGCCGCCCCATACATGGAAACCAGGGAATCATTCAATAATAAGAGGCTTAACTTTTCCCCATATCCCTGGAAAATGGGGATCACGACGAACCCGACCCCCAGGGCCAACGCCGGACGCAGGACGCAGGAAGCCACAGTCGGCATTTGGGTGCCATTCCCCTGGAAATAAGCCAAGAGGACGCAGTCCAGGGCACGGAAGAACAACGCCGGGGCGATCAGCTTCAATAAGAAAGAGCTATAGGGCACGCGCAGCACGTCCTCGGCCAACAAATCGGACAAAAGGATCAGCCCCACGCAGCTTACAAGCCCCAGGACGCACTCCAAGGCCATGACGCTGCCCCGCAGCTTGTCCGCATTGCGATATAGCTCCTTGGACCTGCGGCTTCGGATCAGGCGGCCCAAGGCGTCCGGGACGCACTCCGACACAGCAATGGCCACCAGGGAAAATACCTCCAGGGCGGCCGCTAAATAGGCGATGCCGTTGTTCCCCACCATCCCGCCTATGACCATCAACGCTACAATGCCCAATATATAGGAGAAAGCCTGTATTTGCCTCCTCTTCACTTCTACCTGGCTCATGAATCCCTTATCCCTCTTCGTGCTTTCCTTCTTGTCTGGTAATGCCCAAATCCTGTAATGCCTGTTCCTGCTTTTCTTCCATCCTGCGCGCCTCATCCGGCTCCTCATGGTCATAACCGCACAGATGCAGCATGCTGTGGGCCACTAAGAAAGCCAGCTCCCTGCGCCTGCTGTGCCCATAGCTTTGGGCCTGCTCGACCACCTTATCCACGGAAACGATGATATCGCCCAGGATCAGTTCTCCGCTTTCCGGGTCGAAGTAATCCGCTTCCTCCTCTTCCCCGAACTCAAAGCCCTCCCGCGTCCCGAAGTCAATGTTCGGGAAAGAAAGCACATCCGTCTCCCGGTCAATCCCACGGAACGACCGGTTGTACTGCCGGATCCCCTCGTTATCAGTCAGAAGCACATTCACCTGCGTCTCATAAGGGCAGCCCTCCAGGTCCAGCACCCTACAGCATACCTGCTCCACCAAAGCCTCCACATCGAAATCAAATGTCTGCGACGTGACATTTTCCACATAAAACGTCATATCTTTTCCCTCTTTTTACTAACGCCTGCCGACCGGCCGCGCGCTGCGGGCGTGGTATTTCTCTTTCGCCTCGTAATCCTCATATGCCTTCACGATCTTCTGCACCAGGGGATGACGGACCACGTCCCTGCTGGTCAGGTTGCAGAACGCGATATCATCAATCTTCGCCAAGACCTTGCTGGCCACGTCCAGGCCGGACTTGGCATCCGCGGGCAGGTCCTTCTGCGAGGTATCGCCCGTCACCACCACCTTGGAACCGAAGCCGATACGGGTCAAAAACATCTTCATCTGCGCCGGAGTGGTGTTCTGCGCCTCATCCAGGATGATGTAGGCATTATCCAGGGTGCGCCCCCTCATATAGGCAAGAGGGGCCACCTCGATCAGCCCTTTCTCCATGTTCTTCAAGAAGCTCTCCGCGCCCATGATCTGATACAACGCGTCATACAAGGGACGCAGGTAAGGGTCCACCTTGCTCTGCAGGTCCCCCGGCAAAAAGCCCAGCTTCTCCCCTGCCTCGATGGCGGGACGGGTCAGGATGATACGTCCCACCTCGTCATTCTTGAAAGCCGTGATCGCCATGGCCATGGCCAGGTAAGTCTTGCCCGTTCCGGCAGGCCCGATCCCGAACACGATCATGTTCTTCCGGATCGCGTCCACATACTGCTTCTGTCCCAGGGTCTTGGGCTTGATGGGCTTGCCGTTCGTGGTATGGCAGATGACGTCGCCGTCAATCTGCGTCAGGACGTCCTCCTTTTGTTCTTTCCCCATTTCAATGGCATAATCCACGCTTTGTTCTTCTATCTCGTTGCCGCGCCGGGATATCTCCGTCAATTGGTCCAGGATGTTCCTTACCCTGTGCACGTTTTCTTCTTCCCCATTGATGGACACGCTTCCGTTGCGGTCCACCACCCTGACATGAAAATCCTTTTCCAGCTTTTTCACATAGGCATCCTGCGCGCCAAACACTTTCTGCATATGTTCGCCGGGCATTTCCATTCTTTCCGTGATTTCGTTCATTCTTACCTCCGTGCTTTCGTAAGGGTCATCCGCCTGCCTTGGCCTCCCCTTCCGGGACCGCCTGCGTTTCGACCCTGCGCAACGCCCTATCCTGCACGGTCAGATCCGCGCTCATGACCCATGCCCCGGCCCCTTTCTCTATTTTAACATCTTTTTGCGTAATGTGTACCCCTTTTTCTTCTAAACTTCTAAAAAATTCATTCATTTTCCCGGAAAGGATGCGCCCTGCCTCTTCTTGGGAATATTCCCGTTCCACGTTTTGATATTCCCGATAGGTGACGCTGCCCGCCAGCACGGGGATGGACAGCTTCTCGAACACAAGGGGGGCCTTTTCCTGGGTCACCTGGTCGAACGCTAGAAACGCTCTTTTCGTGGATGCCTGAAAGAGCCATTTCCCGATCCTTACGAAATGCCTCACCAAAGTCCTGCCGGTGTACCTCTTTTCCAGGTAATCCCAGGGCAGCTCCTCCATCCTTTGCAGGCGATGCTCTATCGTGATGTCCGCGTCAGAAGACACATATTCATATTCCCGCACCGTGGCATCTTCATTATATACGGGGACCCGTCCCTCCACAAGCACCTGCCCCGAAGATACGGCATCCCCAATCTGGACCTTAGGGACGCCTTTGCGCACGATCATGGATACAATGGTCCCGTCAAACGGGGCGGCCAGGTCCATCCCCTGCCCTTCTTGTGGGATGTCGACCTGGGTGGGGGCATCGTTTTCCTTAACCTCGATGATCAGCTTCGTCCCCTCCAGGCGGGCGGATGCCCATGTGATTTCATCAAATTGCCTGCGCAGCCCTTTTTCCAATTCCTCAATGTCCAAATCTTTCTTCTTCATGCCTACGGCTATTTGGTCAAGCCGCAAGTAGGATAAAAACTGGTCAGAGGTGATGCGCTCATTGCCGGACACTTCGATGTCCCAGATGAAATAAGAGGAAAAGATCCAGAAAGAGACGCACAACAACAGCCCCAGGAGGAATACTTTGCGTTTCCACAAAAAAGGCATGAAAAAGGGTAGTCCATATCTTTGCAGAATGGCTACCCTGGCCTTAGTCTTGCGCGCGATGGGACGAAGCCTGCGAAAGCCCCGCAGGCTGACGCACATGGTATGGAAGCCGTCCTCCTTGCGGATATCCCATAAGAGGATGTCATGGAAGCTGCACAGGTTCATGAACCGCTCCGGGGAAAAGCCCCATACCTTGATCCGCACATATCCCCTGATGAACTGTAATATCGCGACCATGGAAAACGCTCCTTTTCTTCTACCCGCCTATAGATACCGGACCGCGTTGATACAGCCGCTGATCTTCATGTCTTCATTGGTATAGTAGTCGATGGCCAGGCCGCTCCCCTCAAAACAGACCTGGCAGGTCTTTCCCTGGAGCAGGATGGACTGCCCGGTGTATTCCAGGATGCCCCTATAATTCTCGATCCAGGCCTCTGAATTGCCCGTCAGGGTCACGCGCATCGCGCCTAAGCATACATCCTTGGGAAGCCGTAGGGCCTCGACCAACGCTTCTTTGCCGGAATGATGGGAAGATGTCTTTTTCATGGTTCAATATATTCCAGAAGGGAAGTCCATATACCTGATCAGGCGTCCGGGCGTGACCGCTTCTTTTGAAAAATGATAAGAAGCCAGGAAACGCTCCGTAGCCTCCCTTGCCTTGGACTCGTCATTGGCATGCAGGTAGGCCAGCGGCTCTCCCGCATGGACGAAAGAGCCCACCTTGGCGCAAAGCGTAAGCCCCACGGACAGGTCTATGGCGGAATCCTTGGTCTGCCTCCCTCCTCCCAGGATCAGGGAGGCCATCCCCACCTCTTCACAGTCGATCCGGGATACATAGCCATCGCAAGGCGACGGCACAGGACGCCGGATGGACGCCTTAGGCAAAAGCCCCACGTCGTAGACAGCCGCCGGATCCCCTCCCTGGGCTTCCACGAACTGCGCCAGCTTCCGCTTGGCGCTGCCATCCGAAATGACGCGGTTAAGCTGCCTCCTGGCATCCTCAAGGTCCCTCGCCTTGCCGCCCGCCACCAGCATGCAGCTTCCCAACGTCAGGCATAATTCCTGGAAATCCTTAGGCCCTTGCCCGCTTAAGGTGGTGATCGCCTCTTCCACCTCCAGGGCGTTGCCCACCTGAAGACCCAAAGGCTGGTCCATGTCCGAGACGACGGCGATGGTCTTCCTCCCGGCGTTACGGCCGATCTGAACCATCTCTTTCGCCAGGGCTATGGCGTCCTCTTCCTTTTTCATGAAAGCGCCGCTGCCGCATTTGACGTCCAACACGATGGCGTCCGCCCCGGCGGCCAGCTTCTTGCTCATGATGGAGCTGGCGATGAGGGACCTGTCGTCCACCGTCGCCGTCACGTCCCGTAAGGCATACAGCTTCTTGTCGGCGGGCGCCAGGTCCGCCGTCTGCCCCATGATGGCGATCCCCACCTCGTTCACGTTGTTCACGAACCGCTCCAGGCTAAGCCCCGTGGTAAAGCCTGGAAAGCTCTCCAGCTTGTCTATGGTGCCGCCGGTGTGCCCTAAGCCCCGCCCGCTCATCTTCGCCACCGGGATGCCGCAGGCCGCCACCATGGGTGTCAGGGCAAGGGAGGTCTTGTCCCCAACGCCGCCGGTACTGTGCTTATCCACCTTGATCCCATGGATCGCGGACAGATCCAGCATCTTTCCGCTGTGCGCCATAGCAAGGGTCAGGTCAAGCGTTTCCCGCTCATCCATCCCCTGGAAGTAGATCGCCATCATCAAGGCGGATGCCTGGTAATCCGGGATGTCCCCTGCCGTATAACCCTGCACGAAGAACTCGATCTCCTCCCGGCTTAGGGCGTTTCCGTCCCTTTTTTTCCGGATGATGTCATACATTCTCATTGCTGCCTCCCTTTCTGCCGTCCCCGGGACGGCGGACGATGGAATCCGTGATGGAAAACTTGCCTTTGGCTTATTTGCTTTCAGCCCATTTTATTGATGATCCCTTCCGCATCAATGCCGGGATGGGTGACATAAAGGCGGCAGATTCGTTCTGCCAGTTCTATGCTGATCCCATGCCGCTTTGCAATGGAAGGGATCGTCCTGCCATGGTTCATGTCCTTCATGACGTCGTTCACCAGCTTGCGCCGATCGACGCTTCCCAGCTCCTGGACGGCCCTCTCTTCCTCTTTCCTTTCAGAGGCTTTCACCGGGATCTCGACGCGCCTTACCTGGTAAGAGCCGTCCTGGCCCACCGTAAGCAGGGCTAAGGTCACTGGCGAATGGAACCGCTTCGGCCCGCAGCTTCCCGGATTCAGCCATAGCCTGCCGCCTTCCCTCTTTTCTTCATATTTATGGCTATGTCCGTAAATGATGACGTCCCTGTCGCGAAAGTCTGTCGCCAACTGCTTTTTGTTATGGATCATGAGAAATTTTAGGCCCGCATATTCCAGCCGCTTCTCTTTCACAAGCCCTGGGGCCCACTCCACGTCCTTATTGCCCTGGACCGCCTCTACCGGGGCGATCTTTTCCAGCTCCTCCAAGACCTCGGCGCAATCGATATCGCCTCCGTGAAGGATGAGGCTGCAGCCCTCCAACGCATCTTTCACTTCCTGGCGAAGCATTCCATGCGTGTCCGAAAGGATCCCTATTTTCACCATATCCTGTTCCTCCTCTTAGCCGGTCCCTGCCATCCGGCGTCCCATCATTTATGATAGGGTTCCCCATGCAGGATCCGGTATGCCCGATAGATTTGCTCGCACAAGATGACCCGCATGAGCTGGTGGGGGAAAGTCATGTCAGAAAAGCTGACCGCCAGGTTGGACCTTTCCGTCACGGACCGATGCAGCCCCAGGGAGCCGCCGATGACGAAGGCGATATGGCTTTGGCCCGCCGTAGCCGCCGCGTTGATCATTTTCGCGAACCCCTCCGACGTATATCGCTTCCCTAAGATCTCCAACGTGCATACATAAGCGTCCTCGTCCAGCTTGGAAAGGATCCGCCGGGCTTCCTTTTCCTTAATGGCATCCCCTAAGGCCTCCCCTGCATGGTCCGGCGTCTTTTCATCCGCCACTTCCAAGATTTCCAGCTTGCAGTACCTGCCAAGCCGTTTGGCATATTCCTCTATGGCGTCCCGATAAAACGCCTCTTTCACTTTGCCTACGCACACAATGGATATCTTCATGTCCCCTCCGCTGGATTTGGCTTGCCCCTACGGCCGGATAACGACAGGCGGCCGCCGTTTGACGCGGCAGCCGCCTGGATTCGTAGCGGACGCTTCTTTCCGGGCGTCCCCACAATGTCGCATGTCCGGATCATTTCGCGCTCAGGTATTCATCAATGCCTTTCGCGGCCGCCTTGCCGGCGCCCATGGCCAAGATCACGGTTGCGGCTCCCGTCACCGCGTCTCCGCCGGCGAACACGCCTTCCTTGGTGGTCTGGCCGTTTGCCTCATCCGCGACGATGCACTTCCATTTATTGACCTCCAAGCCTTCCGTGGTAGAGGAGATCAAAGGGTTGGGGGAAGTGCCCAAGGACATGATGACGCTGTCCAGCTCCATCTCGAACTCTGAATCGGGGATCACCACAGGACGCCTCCTGCCGGACTCATCCGGCTCGCCCAGCTCCATACGGACGCACTTCATCCCCTTGACCCAGCCTTTCTCATCCGCCAGGATCTCCGTCGGATTGGTCAAAAGGTCGAAGATGACGCCCTCTTCCTTGGCATGGTGTACTTCTTCCACCCTGGCGGGCAGCTCTTCTTCGCTCCTGCGGTATACGATGTGTACCTCTGCGCCCAAACGAAGCGCCGTCCTGGCGGCATCCATGGCCACGTTGCCGCCGCCCACCACAGCCACTTTCTTGCCGTGCATGATGGGGGTCTTGGAATCCGCGCTAAACGATTTCATCAGGTTGCTTCTGGTCAGGTATTCATTGGCGGAGAACACGCCGTTGGAATTCTCCCCGGGAATGCCCATGAACTTCGGCAGGCCCGCGCCGGAACCGACGAAGACCGCCTCAAACCCTTCCTCTTCGATCAGCTGGTCAATGGTCACGGACTTGCCGATGACCACGTTGGTCTCGATCTTCACGCCTAAGGACTTCACGTTCTCGATCTCCTTGGCCACGACCGCCTGCTTCGGCAGACGAAATTCGGGAATGCCGTACACCAGCACGCCGCCCGGCTCATGGAGGGCTTCAAAGATCGTCACGTCATAGCCCATCTTCGCCAGGTCCCCCGCGCAGGTAAGGCCTGCCGGGCCGGAGCCGATGACCGCCACCTTTTTCCCGTTCTTTTCCTTACAGCCTTCCGGCGCGATGCCGTTCTCGCTCGCCCAGTCAGCGACAAAACGCTCCAACTTGCCGATGGAGATAGGCTCGCCCTTGATGCCGCGGATGCACTTCCCCTCGCACTGGGTCTCCTGAGGGCATACACGGCCGCAGATGGCCGGCAAAGCGCTGGATGCGCTGATGACCTGATACGCCGCTTCTATATCCCCCTCCTTCACCTTGCTGATGAAGCCGGGGATGTCGATCGCCACGGGACAACCTTTCACGCACTGCGCGTTCCTGCAGTTGATGCACCTCGTGGCCTCACACATAGCCTCTTCTTTATCATATCCGAGGCAAACTTCTTCAAAATTCGTGGCACGGACAGCGGGGTCCTGCTCACGGACCGGTACTTTCTTCAATACGTCCATTCTATTCTCCATTCCGTTTTCTACCATTTTATTTTTGATGCAGCCTGGGTTAATCGCAATTCCCGCAGCCGCCGTGATGAGTTTCCCCTTCCTGGTAACGCAGGATCGCCCTGCCTTCTTCGGTCTTATACATCAGCTGGCGGCGCATCGCCTCGTCAAAGTTCACCTGGTGCCCATCAAATTCAGGGCCGTCTACGCAGGCGAATTTCACTTTGCCGCCCACGGTCACGCGGCAAGCGCCGCACATGCCCGTGCCGTCCACCATGATGGGATTGAGGCTGACGACGGTGGGCAGCCCCAGATCCTTGGTCAAGAGGCATACGAACTTCATCATGATCATAGGCCCGATGGCGATGCACACGTCATACTCATGCCCCTCGGCCACCAGGTCCTTGATGACCTGCGTCACCATGCCGCTCCTGCCGTAGGAACCATCGTCCGTCGTCACATAAAGGTTGCCGGCGACCTTGCCCATTTCCTCTTCCAGGATCAACAGGTCCTTGGTCTTGCTTCCGACGATGACGTCCGCCGCCACGCCCTGCTCATGCAGCCATTTCACCTGGGGATAGACAG
>CANPWC010000048.1 GCA_947581905.1 uncultured Acetatifactor sp. | reverse complement strand
CGAGACGGGAATCGAACCCGCGACCCCCTCCTTGGCAAGGAGGTGCTCCACCGCTGAGCCACTCGCGCATAACCATTTCTTCAACGAAAGAAAGTTTATCATATCCCGAAGCGTTTGTCAACACCCAAAATAGAAAAGTTTCAGTTTCTATTTTCCGATATTTTTCAAGTCCGCGGGGGAATTTCAGGACAAAGTTTTTGAACTCTTGTTTTAGATAGGGGCGGGTGGTATAATGTCGACAGGAAGGGCATCTGTCGACTTCTGAATTAAATGTGCGCCTGGCGGCGCACTTAAAACATAGTATAATGATTCTGCTGGCGCAGGATCCAAGCCGATTCCATCGGCTTGCCGCCGCTAAAGCGGCGGATTGTACCAGAAATCCACTTCAGGAGGAAAACTCTCATGGGAAAGCACACGATCACTACAACTTATGATTTTACCAGCATCTTGGACCGCAGCGGCAAGGATGCCATCGCCATCGAAGTCATTCCATTTGAAGGGGCTGGGATTGATGAGGGATACAGCCGGATTCCCATGTGGGTGGCGGACATGAATTTTCCGACCTTGCCGGCGATCCAGGAGCATGTCATAGAGCGGGCGAAGCATCCTGCTTTTGGATACTTCAATCCCTCTGACGCTTATTTTGAAAGCATCATCCGCTGGCAAAAGGTCCGTAACGGCGTCGAGCGCCTTTCTAAAGAAGACATCGGTTATGAGAACGGCGTCTTGGGCTGCGTGGCATCCGCCCTGCAGGCATTCACCGCGCCAGGCGAACCAATCCTTTTGCATGCCCCTACCTACATCGGGTTCACGGGAACCGTGGAGAACAACGGCAGGAAGATCATTTTAAGCGACCTGGTCCCGGATGGACAAGGCGTCTGGCGGATGGACTACGAGGACATGGACCGCAAGATAAAAGAGCACAACATCCATTTTGCCATTTTCTGCTCGCCCCACAACCCGACAGGCAGGGTTTGGGAAAAGGAAGAGATTGCGGCCGCCATGGAGGTCTATGCGCGCAACGATTGTGTCGTGGTATCTGATGAGATCTGGTCGGACTTAATCCTGGCCGGACACCGCCACATCCCTACGCAGAGCATTTCCGAAGACGCGCGCAGGTGCACCATCGCCATCTACGCGCCGTCCAAGACGTTCAACCTGGCGGGGCTGATCGGTTCCTACCATATCATCTACAACCCTTACCTGCGCGACCGGGTACGGAAACAGGCCTCCCTTAGCCATTATAACAGCATGAACATTTTCTCCATGCACGCCTTGATCGGCGCATATCAGCCGGAAGGCGAAACCTGGGTGGACGAGTTGCGCCAGGTCCTTACAGACAATGTGGACTATGCCTGCGACTTCATAAAGACCCACTTCCAGGGCGTAACGTTGTCCAAGCCGGAGGGCACTTACATGCTCTACCTGGACTGTGGAAAATGGTGCCAGGACCATCAATGCAGCCTGGACGACCTGATCCGCTCCGGCATCCGCGTCGGCGTCATCTGGCAGGACGGCAGGCCGTTCAACAAGCCGGATACCATCCGCATGAACCTGGCTTTACCGAAATCCTTGGTCGTGGAAGCTTTTGACCGGCTGGCGGCGCATGTGTTCTGAAAAATCAGGGACGCGTTTTGACGAGTTCCATGGGGAAGCGCCCTTATCAAGGCTCTTCCCCATAAATATTTTGTTGGATGTATTCTTTGTTTTTTTCAAAATCCACTTGCAAGACCGCCTTCTTATCGATGGTCACGTTGGAATAGCTTCCCTCGATCGGGATGCTGCCCTGCACGATATCATAGGAGATCACTTTCGGCACCTGCAGGCTTAAGTCGGCACATTCTTCCTTCGTCAGGTTCGTGGTCAGGTTCGGCAACAGGCTTTCCATGACTTTCGAAGAATTGGCCACCAGCGCCATGGGAGCCTGTTTGATGATGGCGGTCAAAACCTTGCGCTGCCTTTCGGTACGCCCGAAATCGGTGCCCAAATAGCGGTTGCGGCAATAGGCCAGCGCCTGCGGGCCGTTCAAATGAATGTTGCCGCTTAAGGATTCGTCCAGATAGTCCGTCCCTTCCGGCCGGTTTTCCAGCATGTTATATTCTACCAGATAGCCATTGATGTAACGCACTTCGTCATTGGTCAGCTCCAGATCCACGCCTCCCACGGCATCCACCAGGTTCGCGAAAGCCTGGAAGTTCACCAGCACATAACGATTGACGCTGATGCCGAAATTTTCCTCCAGCGTTTCCATTAAAAGCTGTGCGCCGCCATAAGCATAGGCGGCATTAAGCCTGTTCTGCCCATGCCCCGGGATGTCCACATACATGTCCCGCAACAGGGACGTCATATGGATGGTCTTAGTCTCATTGCTTAAGGATACCAGGATCATTGCGTCGGACCGCCCGTCCTCCCCCTGCGTCCGGGAATCGTTCCCGATCAACAGCACATTGGTTACGCCCTCTTCCTCCAAAGGCTCATCTACCAGGGTTTCAATCTCTTCATAATTCACCTGTTCATAGACCGTGTCCACGGTGCGCCGCCAAACCACCGCCAAAATGCACAAGACTGCCAAAAGCGCCAGGAGCATCTTCAATAGGGTATGCTTCTTCCTGCGCTTCTTCGGGCGCTTCCTTTCTTCTTCGACGGCAGGCCTCCTCTGCGGCTCTTTGGATGCCTTCTTCGTTTTCTGATTCTTCTTCATCGCTCCATCCCCCTGCTGCACATATGATGGATTTCCGGCGAACTGCCCCTGCGGCGGGACCGCGCCCTGGCCAGCCATATTCCCGGCAAACTGCCCCTGCGGCGGTACTGCGCCCTGGCCAGCCATATTTCCGGCGAACTGCCCCTGCGGCGGGACTGCGCCCTGGCCAGCCATATTTCCGGTAAATTGCCCCTGCGGCGGTACTGCGCCCCAACCGGTCGCGGTTCCCGCGCCATCTTCCTTTATTTCCCGGTAGCCTGCTACTTCTTTCTCCAAGAAGTCTTCCAAGCCTTTCTGAATCTGTTCCAACTCCTGAATTGATTCCTTGCTCATCGCGTATCCTTTCAGAGCGTCCTACGGCTCGATCCTTACCCGCATTTTGACCATCTGCGACAATTCCTAGCTATTATCTCACAGAACCTGCCAAGATGCAAATTAAGTTTTTTTTAAAAAGGCTGAATAGTTACCTGAACTGTTACCCGAGTTAAAAAAATATCAGAAAAAAGGGTTGACATTTGACCAGGCTTGCGGTACACTTTGTTTAGTTTTCAACAAATCAAAGGCGATGAAGAGAAGAGTAGGAGAAGAGGAGCGTTCCAGAGAGTCCCGGCAGGTGAAAAGGGATACGTAAGGCTTCTTTGAACATGGTCTCGGAGCCGCGCACCGACTTCGCGATGAGCGGATAGGCTGCGACAGGTGCACCTGTTATAGTGCTAGACTATCGAGGAATCTGTAGTCGATGAGGCCCGTGTCGTGAGGCATTGGCGAATTAAGGTGGTAACACGAAGCGTAAATCAGCTCTCGTCCTTAGATAGCATGGGGACGGGACTTTTTTTACATATGCTCCGTCTCCTGCGTTGCAGGCCGGCGCTGCAAGCGATATCACCTGCCGCCGCCTTGACATGGGAGGTTTGTTATGAATGGGAATGCTTGGTTGGTAAATGAATATTGCGAGTTAGTCAACAAGACGCTCAACTTTACGCAGAGCTATTTCGAGGGCGTGATCCCTGCGGGACGCCTGGACGAGACCCTTTATTGGAAGACGAAGGACGTATATCATAAGGAACGCCTCTATCTGCAAGACGGACGTTGGGAAGACTTCTATGGGCTGCTGGGCGAGTACCTGAACCTTGCGAAAGAATACTGCGGCAGCGTGGACCTTAAGGAAGCTGCCCGCAACGACCGCCGCGCCTGCCGGAACGCCATCCTCAACAGCATCCAACTGATTGCGAACCTGACGGTGCTGATTTCTCCTGTAGCCGCTTATCCTACGGCGCAAGTGAGCGCGTGGCTTGCCTTGGATGGCGAGTGGGAAGTGCAGCATGTCCATTCCGGGTATGAGCTTCCCGAGACGCACAACCTCACTTACGAGAGGGGGCGCATCAGCGCGTAAGCGCCGTTATCTTTTGTGAAAGGAACCGACCCCATGAATCATGGCAAGGGCTTTAAAACGTATCGACAGATTTTAATCTTCTTCCTATGTGCGTTTTTCATGTCAGCCTGTGGGGAGGAAGAGGAGTTGGAAGAGTTCGTCGTCCCATTTTCCGGACAGGAAGGGCAAGCGCCTGCGAACAATGGACAGGCTTCTTGGGAAGGCGGACGGGACGGCCAGGAGGAGTTGGCCGCCATAGAAGAAGAGGACGGGGACGCATCCCAGGATGCGCCTGCGCCGTCAGAAGAAATGCCGGATTCCCAGCCTGAAAGCGCTGTGGGCGATACGCCCGAGGAATCCGGCATTCTAAGTGTCACAATATCCGCGGTGGGAGACGTGACCTTGGGCAACCACCGGGAGCAGACCTATGGCAGCTCTTTCCGGGAGGCTTATGACAAGGCGGAGGACGCGGGATATTTTTTCGCGAACGTCAAGGACATTTTTGAAGCGGATGACATGACCATCGTGAACCTGGAGGGACCGCTGACCTTGTCCGAGGAGTTTCGGGAGGGGCAGATCTACAGCATCAAGGGCGACCCGGAATATGTGGACATCCTTACCATGGGCTCGGTGGAAGCCGCCGCCATGGGCAACAATCATCGGCTGGACTATGGCGAACAGGGCAGCGAGGACACGGTGGCGGCGTTGGAGGAGGCAGGCATCCCCTATGCTTTTGACGATCGTGTCGGGGTTTATGAGGTGAAAGGCGTACGGATCGGGTTCGTGGCGGTCAATGAGTTCAGCTTTGGTTCCGTTGTGGAGCGCTACCTTAAGGATGGGATCGCGAAGCTTAAGGAAGAGGGGGCGCAGTTGGTCATCGCCTGCTGCCATTGGGGCGAAGAGCGGATGGAAGAGCCCGAGGATTACCAGAAGACGCTGGGGCGCAAATGTATTGACTGGGGAGCGGACCTGGTGTTGGGGCACCACCCTCATGTGCTGCAGGGGATTGATCTTTACCAGGGAAAATATATCGTGTACAGCCTGGGCAATTTCTGCTTCGGCGCCAACCGCAACCCTGACGACAAGGACACGATGATTTTCCAGCAGACATTTACTCTTGGGGAAAGCGGCATGATGGAGGCCGGGGAGGCAAGGGTCATCCCATGTTCCATCAGTTCCATATCCTCCCGGAATGACTTCCGCCCGACTCCGGCGCAGGGCGGGGAGTATACGAGGATCCTGGAGAGGATCAACGGATTAAGTGAAGAATATCATGTGAAAGCGGATGAGGACGGCGTGCTGGGACAGACCGGAGGATGAGCCGTCTTAAGAAAGGAGACAGGACCTATGGAAAAACGGAAAATGGAGAAAATCGGAGTGGAGACTTCCCTCTTAGGGTTTGGCTGTATGCGTTTCCCCACTACGCCGGAGGGCAAGATCGATGAGCCCCTTGCGGAGCGGATGATGGACCGCGCCATCTCGATGGGCGTAAATTACATAGACACTGCTTACCCCTATCATAATGGCGACAGCGAGACGTTCGTGGGGCGTGTCTTGAAAAAATATGACAGGGCCTCGTTTTATCTGGCGACGAAGCTCCCCCTGTGGTCCGTAAGCAGCATGGAGGATGCGGAGAGGATCTTTAAAGAGCAGCTTGCCAAGCTGCAGGTGGAATATTTTGACTTCTACCTCCTGCATGCCGTAGGGAAAGAGCGTTGGGACAAAATGGTGGAGCTGGGCGTGGTGAAGCGCCTGGAAGAGTGGAAGGCGCAAGGCAAGATCCGCTACCTGGGCTTCTCGTTCCATGACAGCAGCCAGGTGTTCGAGGAAGTGTTAAGCTACAGGGACTGGGATTTCTGCCAGATCCAGTTCAATTACATGGACGCCCGGAACCAGGATATCCAGAAATGTTATGACCTTGCGGAAAGCAGGCAGGTCCCCCTGGTTATCATGGAGCCGGTGAAGGGCGGCACGCTGGCGGCGTTCGACCCTGCGCTGACGGCCAAGTTCCAGGCGCATGACCCGCAGGCTTCCGTCGCGTCCTATGCGTTTCGCTGGGTAGGGAGCCATCCGGACGTCAAGGTGATCTTAAGCGGCATGTCTTCCATGGAGCAGGTAGAGGACAACTTAAAGACGTTCGAGCACTTCCGTCCTTTGAGCGAGGCGGAAGAGGCGACGATCGCCGAAGTGCTCGACACGATGGATAAACGGGTGAAAAATGGGTGCACGGGCTGCCGGTATTGCATGCCTTGCCCGTTTGGCGTGGACATCCCCAGGACGTTCCAGCTGTGGAACACGTACCATAAATATCAGAATTATAACATGGTCAGGCATGGCTGGGAAACGATGGAGGAAAAGTCCAAGCCCGTAAACTGCAAGAAGTGCGGCAAGTGCGAGAGGGCCTGCCCGCAGAAGCTTTCCATCCGGGAAGACCTGGTAAAGGCGCAGGAAGACCTGGACAAAAAAGAGATGGTCCTGTAAGGGTTTTCAATCAGTCCTTAAGCCTGGCCTAGAGGACGACGGTGAAAGCTTCCTCCTGCAGGAATTGTCCGTTGACCAGGATGCGCAGCTTGCAGGGGATGTCATGTGCGCCGGGGAATAAGAGCAGGGACGGGTCATCGAGCATCTTGCTGTCGGTTAAGATGGAGTCTTCCCAGATCTTGTGGCTATGGTTGTAAAGCAGGAAGCCGACGGGGCATTTCCGGTTGGAGATGCGGTAAGGGTGGCGGACCAGACGCCCCGCGGCGTCCTCTTGTTCGATCTCATAGCGGATGTCCAGACGTTTGGGCGTGTCCGAGGTGTTGCGCAGCGTGAAAGTGAAAGAAAGTTCCTCCCCCATCCTCACGCGGGGCGTGCGGATGGCGAAATGGACCATGGAGATAGAGCTGGCGACGTTTAGGTCGATGATGTTGTTCATAAATTCTCCTGTCGTGATGGGATGGATCATATATTAACTTAACAATATACCACCCAGTATACCATGAATATGGAAAAAATCCATGCTTTTGTCGGATTTTTAATCAAAGCTTAAGTTTTGCGCCATCGTTTGGCCTTATGGATGGGCAGGCGGCAATTTGTGCCGGAGCGTCACGGATTGCTTGAATGGCAGATGAGAAATCACAGAAACGCTTCGGAATGGAGATTAAGGTGAAAGAGGTTGTATTGACAGAGTTTGAAAAGGTCTTCGGTGCGGGGGACGGGGTCAGGGCTTATTTTGCGCCGGGGCGCGTGAACCTGATCGGGGAGCATACGGATTACAATGGCGGGCATGTTTTCCCCTGCGCCCTGACGATCGGCACCTATGGGGCGGCGAGGCTGCGCAAGGATAGGAAGCTTCGCTTCTATTCCATGAATTTCTCTGGCAGGGGCGTCATAGAGTCCTCCTTAGACGATCTGAAGCCCGGCAAAGAAGCTGGCTGGACCAATTACCCAAAGGGCGTGATGTGGGCGTTCGAGCAGCGCGGCATGAAGCTTCCCTGCGGATTGGACCTGCTGCTTTGCGGCACGATCCCCAATGGTTCCGGGCTGTCATCGTCCGCGTCCGTAGAGGTGCTGACAGGCTTCCTCCTGCGGGATTTCTTCGGGTTTCCTGTGACCAACCAGGATTTGGCGTTGATCGGGCAGTATTCTGAGAACCATTATAACGGGGTCAACTGCGGCATCATGGACCAGTTCGCCATTGCCATGGGGAAAAAGGACCATGCCATTTTCCTGGATACGGCGGACCTGTCGTTTGAATATGCGCCCATCCGCCTAAAAGGCGCGAAGATCGTCATAGCCTCCAGCAACAAGAAGAGGGGCTTGGGGGATTCCAAGTATAATGAGCGCCGCGGCGAATGCGAGACCGCCCTGGCGGAGCTTCAAAAGGTGGTGAAGATCCATTCCTTGGGAGAGTTGGACGAGGAAGGATTCTTAACTTATCAGGATGCGATCGCGGATTCCGTGCGCCGCAAGAGGGCGAAGCATGCGGTCTATGAGAACCAGCGTACGCTTAAGGCGGTGCAGGCCCTTAAGGAGGATGACATGAAGGTGTTTGGCGAACTGATGAACGCTTCCCATGTCTCCTTGCGGGATGATTACGAGGTAACGGGCGTAGAACTGGATACCCTGGTGGAAGAGGCGTGGAAAGTGCCTGGCGTCATCGGTTCCAGGATGACGGGGGCAGGGTTCGGCGGCTGTACGGTAAGCATCGTGGAAGACGGTTCCATTGACCGCTTCATCCAGCAGGTGGGCGAGGCCTACCAGAAGAGAATCGGATATGCGGCGGACTTCTATGTGGTGGAAATCGGGGACGGCCCGAGCAGGCTGTCCTGACGGGAGAAAAAGATTGGCACAAAGGATGAGGAACGGATGAAGGAGAATACGGCGAAGATCTTGGAAGCCCTTGACGCATATTACGGGACGGAAAACCGTTGCTCGCTGGATTACAGGGAGGCATGGCAGCTTTTGATCGCTACGATGCTCAGCGCGCAGTGCACGGACGCCCGGGTCAACCTTGTGACGGCGGACCTGTTCCGGAAATACCCCAGCGTGGAAGCGTTTGCCAAAGCCGACCTAAAGGAATTGGAGCAGGATATCCATTCCACGGGGTTTTACCATAATAAGGCGAAGAACATCATCGCGTGCTGTCGGAAGCTTTTGCTGGAATACGGGGGAGAGGTCCCCAAGACATTGGAGGAGCTCACGGCCCTGCCAGGCGTGGGGCGTAAGACCGCCAACGTCATCCGGGGCAATATCTATCATCAGCCCAGCATCGTGGTGGATACGCATGTGAAACGGATTTCCAAGAGGCTGGGGCTTACCCGGGAGGACGACCCGGTCAAGGTGGAATTCGACCTGATGCGGGAGCTTCCCGAAGACCATTGGATCCTTTTCAACATGCACCTGATCGCGTTCGGGCGGGAAATCTGCAAGGCCCCTGCCCCCAGGTGCGAGGCTTGTTTCTTAAGCGGGTTATGTCCAGGGCGTCGTGGGAAAGAGTGACTTAAAATTCCGAAAGCGGCCTCTTGCAAAGAGGGGAGTTATTCGTTATAATGTTCGTGACCTAAGGAAAGGAGGCCCTGAGGCTTATGTTCAACTTGAATAGCAAAAAGAAAAGGATTATTGCCGCGGTGATCATCGCCGTCGTAATCCTGGCGATGGTCCTGTCCACGATCGTGGCGGCTTTGGTATAAGGAAGGACAGACAGGGGAAGTTTTGTTTTCGTGTAGGAAAGGATGCTGTTCATGAAGCGCTTTTTTTCGATTTTGCCTTATAGCCTGTCGGCGCTCTTGTTCGCCCTGGCTTTTGGCTTCCTGTTCCCGTCCCTTGCGCAGGCCGAGGAAGCGGGCGCGGCCATTAAGACCGGCGTATATGTGGGGGATATTGAGCTGTCCGGCATGACGAAGGAGCAGGCCGAACAGGCGGTGGAAGTCTATCTCAATACGGTGAAGTCCACGCCCATCATGTTGATCGCGGGCGGGAACCAGACGGTCCCCTCCACGATCGGGGAACTGGGGTTGTTCTGGAAGAACGCGGATGTGGTGGATGATGCCCTCCAGCTTGGCACGAAAGGGAACGTGATCGAGCGTTATAAGGCGATCAAGGACTTGGAGCATGACCGGAAAGTCTATAAGATCGAATATGGGTTCAATGTTTCCAAGATCAACAATGTCCTGTTGGAAAAATGCGTCGCTTATGACCAGAAAGCAGTCAACGCGACTTTGAAGCGGGAAGGGGGTGTGTTCCAGGTGATCCCCGGACAGACGGGTTATCATCTGGATATCGAGCGTTCGATTGACGCGGTCTATAATTACCTTACCCAGGAGTGGGACGGGAGCGCGGGTTCGGTCGCCTTGGTCGTTGATGTTGAGGAGCCCAAGGGGAAGGCGGAGGACTTAGCGCAGGTGAGGGATGTCTTAGGGAGCTTCACGACTTCTTTTACCAGTTCCGGCAAGGACCGAAGCGCCAATGTCACCAATGGCTGCCAGTTGATCGACGGCACGACGGTGTACCCGGGGGAAGAGTTCTCCACCTATGAGGCCGTATCCCCGTTCACCCAGGCGAACGGCTATTATATGGCCGCCTCTTACCTGAACGGGCAGGTCGTGGACAGCCTGGGCGGAGGCATCTGCCAGGTATCCACCACGCTTTATAACGCCGTGCTTTTGGCGGAGTTGGAGGTGACGGAGCGCCATAACCATTCCATGATCGTCACATACGTGGACCCTTCGGCGGATGCCGCTATCGCGGAAAGCTCCGGCAAGGATTTCCGCTTCGTGAACAACACGGACGCCCCGATTTATATTGAGGGCTCTGTGGAAAACAAGCATATCACGTTCACGATATATGGCAAGGAGAGCAGGAGCGCCGGGCATACGGTGTCTTATGAGAGCGAAATCTTAGAGACGATCCCGTCCGCGGAGCAGATCAACCCGGATGCGGGGCAGCCCTTAGGGTACCTTAAGGTGGGCGGCAGCCCGCACACGGGATATAAGGCGCGTCTGTGGAAAGTGGTGAGGGAGAACGGAGTAGAGACCAGTAGGGAGCAGATCAACAGCAGCAGTTATAAGATGACGCCCAGGATCGCGACCGTAGGGGTCGCCACGGAGGACCCGAACGCTTATAATGAGATCATGGCGGCAATCGGGACGGGCAGCATTGACCATGTGCGCGATGTGATCGCGCTGCTGGTGCCTCCGCCGCCGGCTGACCCTGCCGTAGCCGACCCTGCCGTAGCCGACCCTGCCGCGGCCGACCCCGCCGCAGCGCCTGCGCAGTGACGCAAGCTATTAGCGCCGGGGCGGAAGCGGTAAGGCGGCACGACAGCCGACCCTGCCGCAGCGCCTGCGCAGTGACGCAGGATAGCACCGTTTTGCGACAGGCATTTCAGCAGAAGGAAAGGATGTGCCAAGGCACGGGTGGCAAAGGATGGAAATGGGCGGATTGTCGGAAACCGTGTTGGAACGTTCCGTGCTTAGACAAATGAAATATCGGCGCGAGGAAGTGTTAAATAGCGCGGGCGTAGAAGGCGGCTGCGCTATTTTGGCGTTCCCGGGGAGGGAGCCCTGCTGCGTTTGCTGCAGGCAGGCGGTGGCGGCCAAAGAGGGAGACCTGGCGCTCTTGATCGTCCATTGTGCCAATGAGCTTGCGGCTTCCGGCGCGGAGCCGGTGGCGATGACTTTGGGCCTGATGCTTCCGACGGACCTGGAGGAGGGGCGGTTGCGCACCCTTTCTCTGGAGGCGGAGCAGGCGGCGTCGCGCTTAAAGGTCCAGATTGCGGGAGTGCATGCCGCGGCAAGCGGCGCGGTCCTTGAGCCTGTCGCCACGGTCACAGGACAGGGAAAGCAGGAGGTTACGCTTCGGGGCGCCCGCCCGGGCGATGAGGTCGTCGTGTCGAAATGGATCGGACTGGAGGGCACTGCCCTGCTGGCCAAGTGGCATTACGGAAGCCTTTTAGACAGATACCCGGCCTACTTCCTGGAAGAAGCCAAGGGCTTTGACCGCTTCCAGTCAATCCTGCCGGAAGCGCGGATCGCCGCACGATACGGGGCGAGCCAGATGCAGGACGTCTCAGAAGGCGGCATCTTCGCGGCATTGTGGGATTTTGCCGAGCGGGGAGGCTTCGGCTTGTCGGTGGACTTGAAGAAGCTGCCGATTCGGCAGGAGACCGTGGAGGTGTGCGAGCATTTGGGGCGGAATCCCTATGAACTGTTATCCGGCGGATGCCTGCTTGCGGCGGCGGCGGACGGACAAGGCCTGGCAGACGCCCTGAACGAGGCGGGAGTGCCTGCGTGCGTCGTGGGCAAGGTCACTTCAGGCCATGGCCGGCTGCTGTGGATGGATGGGGAAGCACGTTATTTGAACCGTCCGAAAACGGATGAGATTTATAAAGGTTAGGAGAGGTTTGCGATGAGAGAGGAATTGTTGTCCATTATTGAAACGAACAGCCGCATCGGTTTGAATGAACTGGCTGTCATGTTGGGCGTTGAGGAAATTGACGTGGCGAACGAATTGGCCGCATTGGAGGCGGAAGGGGTCATCTGCGGGTACCACACGCTGATCGACTGGGAGAAGACTTCCCTGGAAAAGGTGACGGCCTTAATCGAAGTGCGTGTGACGCCGAAGAGCGTGCATGGCTATGATGAGGTGGCGCAGAGGATCTACAATTATCCGGAAGTGAACAGCGTATACCTGATTTCCGGCGGCTTCGACCTGATGGTCATTTTGGAAGGCAAGAGCCTGCGCGCGGTAGCGGCGTTCGTTTCCGAGAAGCTGGCTACTTTGGATGCCGTCTTAAGCGCCTCCACTCATTTTATCCTGAAAAAATATAAGGACCACGGGACGATCCTGGACCAAGGGCCTACGGATGAAAGGGAGATGATCACGCCATGAGGAACCCTTTGTCTGATGTATGCGTAGCCATAAAGCCGTCCGGGATCCGCAAATTCTTCGATATCGCCAGCGAGATGAAGGATGTGATTTCCCTGGGCGTAGGCGAACCGGACTTCGATACGCCCCAGCATATCCGCGACGCGGGCATTTATTCCCTGGAAAAAGGCCGTACGTTCTATACATCAAATTCCGGTCTTAAGGAATTGCGCACAGAGATCGGCAATTACCTGAACAGGAAGTTCGGCCTGGAGTATGACGGCGAGGATGAGATCCTGGTGACGGTGGGAGGGTCTGAAGCCATTGACATCGCCATCCGTGCCATGGTGAATCCCGGGGACGAGGTGATCATTCCCCAACCCTGCTTCGTGTCCTATGAACCCTGCGCGCTCATGGCAGGGGCGAAGCCGGTCGTCATCGAACTGAAGGCGGAGGATGAATTCCGCCTGACGGCAAAACAGCTTCGGGAAGCCATCACGGATCGGACGAAGCTATTGGTGCTGCCGTTCCCGAACAACCCTACGGGAGCCATCATGGAGCGGGCGGACCTGGAGGCTATCGCGGAAGTCATCCGGGAGAAAGATATTTATGTCCTTTCGGATGAGATCTATTCGGAACTGACTTATAAAGGGAAGCACGTCACGATCGCCAGCCTGCCGGGGATGCGGGACCGGACGATTCTGATCAACGGCTTCTCCAAGGCTTATGCCATGACCGGCTGGAGGCTTGGCTATGCCTGCGGACCGAGGACGATCCTGGTGCAGATGCGCAAGCTACATCAGTTCGCCATCATGTGCGCCCCTACCACCAGCCAGTATGCCGCCGTGGAGGCCCTGCGGAATGGGGATGAGGATGTGGAGCAGATGTGCACCTCCTATAACCAAAGGCGTCGCTTCCTGGTGAATGCGTTCCGGGAAATGGGACTGGAATGCTTTGAGCCATATGGGGCGTTCTACATTTTCCCTTGTATCAAGGAGTTCAACATGACCAGCGAGGAGTTCGCCACCAGGTTTTTGGAGGAAGAAAAGGTGGCCCTCGTTCCTGGAAGCGCGTTTGGCGACTGCGGCGAGGGGTACTTAAGGGTGTCTTACGCCTCTTCCATGGAAAACCTGAAGATTTCCATGGCAAGGCTTAAGCATTTCATCACAAGGCTGCGCGCGCAGTAAGGATGGCTACGGAGGAGCTGGGCGATGCACATTGTTTTACATCAGCCGGAGATTCCGGCGAACACGGGCAATATCGGGCGCACCTGCGTGGCGACGGGCGCCAGCCTCCATTTGATCGAGCCGCTGGGCTTTCGCCTGAATGAAAAAGAGATCAAGCGGGCGGGGATGGATTACTGGCAGCATTTGGATGTGACGCGGTATGTGAATTTTAAGGAGTTCCAGGAACGCCATCCGGGCGCTAAGGTCTGGATGGCGACCACCAAGGCGAGGCGCGCCTATACGGAAGTGTCTTTCGGACCGGACGATTATATCATGTTCGGCAAGGAAAGCGCGGGAATCCCGGAGGAAATCCTGGTGGACCATGAGGAAGACTGCATCCGGATCCCCATGCTTCCCACCATCCGCTCCCTGAACCTGTCCAATGCCGTGGCGATCGTCCTTTATGAGGCTTTGCGGCAAAATGGGTTCCAGGAACTGCAAAAGACGGGGGAACTGCATCATTTACAGTGGAAGTAAGGGACCTGGCCAAAAGTTGTAACTATTCAGCCGCGCCATTCGCAAAGTCGCGCTTACGCGCTTTTACGTCGCTGCGCGACTCCCTTTGCTCATAAAATGGCGCTCCCTCAACCGCCAGACATGATGGAAAATTCGTGCAAGCACGATTTTCCATCAAATCAGGCGGTTGGCTGAACTGTTACCAAAAGTTTGAGAAAATATGGCTAATCCCTTGACAAAGGGTTGTTTTTTGTGTATGATTTTACTGTTGCCGAACCAGACGGCAGCAAAGCGATGCGTGGCTCAGCTTGGTAGAGCGCTACGTTCGGGACGTAGAGGTCGCAGGTTCAAATCCTGTCGCATCGACTGACGGATCCCCTGTAAGAGGCCAGGAATGCTTATTAGAAGCGGTTCCTGGCTTTTTTATGTACAAAAGGGCCTTTCCCGGAGCGGAGTGGAAACCCTCTTTTCCTTTGGATGTTTTATGCCTTCCTTTTATAAAAATGTTATGGCATTAAGAAGCTTTCTATGTTAAAATGGCAGAAAAGGATGAGAGGATATCCTAAGCGGTAAAAAAATTCCAGAACGGGAAGGAGGAAGGAAAAATGCTGGAACAGTTATCCAAAAGACGGGACATTCGGACGTTTTCCGTTAGTCCTGAGAATTTTACCGGAGGCAAGGGCGAGGGCGGCAGGGCCGAAAAAGGGACCGGCTCTTACCCTTCCCGGGAGCTTGGCGTGGGCTGGAAGGTGTCTCCATCGGTAGACATCGAAAGCGGCGAGACGTTTACCATGGCGGATATTGCCGGCAGCGGCGCGATCAAGCATATCTGGGTGACAGATGCGTCCCCCAGCGGCAGGAAGCTCATTTTAAGGATTTATTGGGACGGAAGCGACAAGCCGTCCCAATAAATCCTAAAAATGAGCTTCCTG
>CANPWC010000047.1 GCA_947581905.1 uncultured Acetatifactor sp. | reverse complement strand
CCGGGATCCTGGCCTGGACGATGGCCCCGGCGCACATTTGGCAGGGCTCCAAGGTGACATAGAGGGTGCAGCCCTCCAGACGCCAGTCGCCGATGAATTTGCTGGCCTTTCGGATGGCTGTGATTTCCGCGTGGGCCAGGGTGCTCTTATCCGTGTTGCGCCGGTTGTAGCCTCGCCCGATGACCTTGCCTTCATAGACGATGACGCAGCCGATCGGGACCTCTCCTAGGCGGAGCGCTTTTTTTGCCTGCTTTAAAGCTTCTTTCATATATTTTTCCTGTACGCTTTCGATGCGCGCCATGGATGCCTCCTCCTTAAGCGGATGACGCGGCCAAAGGCGCCGCGCCCGCAGATTCCCGTCCTTTTCCCATCCATTATAATGAAAAAAACCAGACCCGTCAAGAATTCGGAAAAACGTATCGACAAGCCATGGATTTTGGTGTAAGATGGATACCTGTAACGCGCAGGGCAAAATGGAGGATGGTCCGGTATGAGGAAGTTGTTGGGCGACAAGCGGTTTTATCACATGGTTTTAGCCGTGGCGGTCCCGATCATGCTGCAGAATGGGATCACGAACTTTGTCGGTCTTCTGGACAATATCATGGTGGGGCGCATCGGGACGGAGCAAATGTCCGGCATCGCCATCGTCAACCAGCTTTTGATGGTGTTTAATATCAGCATCTTCGGCGCCATTTCCGGCGCTGGGATTTTTGGCGCGCAATTTTTCGGGTGCAAAGACCACGAGGGCGTGCGGAACGCCTTTCGGTTCAAGCTCTATACCTGCCTTTTTTTGATCCTGGCGGGAGGGCTCCTTTTTTGGCTGTTCGGCGAGAAGCTGATCTTGTTGTACCTTCATGGGGATGGGAACGCTGAAGCCCTGGACGCCACCCTTCAGTATGGCAAGCAATATCTGGCGGTGATGCTGCTTGGCCTGGCGGCGATCGGCATCGAGCAGGCTTATAGCAGCACGCTGCGGGAGTGCGGGGAAACGGTGCTTCCCATGAAAGCCGGCGTCGTGGCGGTCTTTGTCAACTTAATCTTCAATTACCTCCTGATCTTCGGCAAATTCGGCTTCCCTAAGCTGGGCGTCGTAGGCGCCGCCATAGCCACCGTGCTTTCCCGTTATGTCCAGGCTGCCATCGTCATTGTGTGGACCCATCGGCATGGGGAGAGGATGGCTTTCATCCGGGGCGCGTACCGGAGCCTGCGGGTCCCGGGGAAGCTGGTGGCCCATATTTTGCAGAAGGGCATGCCTCTGATGTGCAACGAGATCTTGTGGTCCGCGGGAATGGCGGTCCTGATGCAATGCTATTCCCTGCGGGGGCTGGATACGGTGGCCGCCCTGAATATCTCCAGCACCATTTCCAACCTGTTCAATGTGGTATTCCTTTCCTTGGGGAACGCCGTCGCCATCATCGTGGGACAGCTTTTGGGCGCGGGAAAGATGGAAGAAGCGAAGGATACGGACGCCAAGCTGATTGCGTTTTCCGTGTTATGCTGCATGGCGGTGGGCACGGTCTTGTTCCTGGCGTCCCCGCTCTTCCCTCGGCTATATAATACCAGCGCCGCGGTAAAGGCACTGGCGGTTTCGTTTATCCGCATTTCGGCGCTTTGCATGCCCCTTGCGGGCTTCATCCACGCCTCTTATTTCACGCTGCGCTCCGGCGGCAAGACGGTGGTCACATTCCTGTTTGACAGCATGTTCCTTTGGCTGGCCAGCATCCCCCTGGCCTATGTCCTAAGCCGCTTCACCGTCCTGCCCATCGTGCCGCTGTATCTTTGCTGCCAGCTGGTTGACCTGGTCAAGTGCCTGATCGGATTCCTTTTGGTAAAAAAAGGGGTTTGGATCCAGAATATCGTCTCCGAGTAAATAGCCCGCGCCTAAAAGGCTGGGAAAAGCGGCCCGCCGCTTTCGGCGTTACATCTCGGAGAAGAAGCAATGGCTTCCCGCGCCGACCTGATAAGTCTTTCCGGCGATTTCCACCTCGGCCTTAACAGGGGTGGCGATCTCATACCGCCACATCCCCTCCTGCTTTTTCCAGGAAGATACGATCGTGCCGTGCCTGGTGTCCAGCCTGGCGCTTAGCCAGTCAAGGCGCTTATCCGGGATGGGCGCGATGCGGACCTTCTGATAGCCGGGCGCGTCCTCCAGCGTCTGGATCCCTGCCGCGACCGTATAGACCCAATCGGCTACCGCGCCGTAGGCGTAATGGTTGAAGGAGTTCATGGTGGGGCTCCAGAAGCCGCCGTCTTCCATGATGCCGTCCCAGTGCTCCCAGATCGTGGTCGCCCCTTTGGTCACGGGGTAGAGCCAGGATGGATACTGCTGCCTAAGGAGCAGGGAGTAGGCCAGGTCGGCATAGCCGTGGCCGCTTAACACATGGAGCAGGTATGGGGTGCCTACGAAACCGGTCCTTAACTTCACGCCGCAGTCCTTGACCATGGCTGCCAGCTGGTCCGCTGCCGCCTGGACGTCTTCCGCTAGGCCGAAGTGGGCGGCCAGCACGCATTCCGTCTGGGTCTGATAGGTGGGGAACGCCTGGCGGAACGCTTTCACGATGGTTTCGTACAGCGTTTCGTAGGCGGATACGTCTTCTCCCAGCACCTTGCCGGCACGGATGACAAGCGAGGTGGAATAGGCGTAAAAGGCGGAGGCGATGAACTCTTCCCTGCTGGAGCCCTTACAGCTGCCTACAGGCGCGTCCAGCCCCAGCCAGTCCCCGAAATGTTCTCCGCCGGTCCAGAGCCCGGCATCCTTCGTATGGGTGGTGATGTAGTCAACCCAGCGGCGCATGCAGGGGAATTGGTCCCGCAGGATCTTGGGGTCGCCATAGGCAAGGTAGACCGTCCAGGGACAGATGGTGGCAGCGTCCGCCCAGGCGGCGCTGGGATGCTCCGGGGCGGTGACGTCGGGAACCACATGTCCGACATAGCCGTCCTCCCTCTGGCCCGCCGCCATGTCAGCCAGCCACTTGGCATAGAATTTTTCCGTATCGAAATTGAGGCAGGCGGTGCGGATGAATACTTGGGCGTCCCCTGTCCAGCCAAGCCGCTCGTCCCTCTGGGGACAGTCGGTAGGCACGTCTAAGAAGTTCCCCTTTTGCCCCCAGATGATGTTGTCGAACAACTGGTTCAACAACGGGTTGGAGCTGCTTAGGTAGCCGGTCCGCTTCAACTCGGAATGCAGGACGATGGCGGTGAAGTTTTGGAGGGTGGCGCTTTCGGGACCGCCTGGGAAAGCGTTGACGCGGATGTAGCGGAAGCCCCAGAAAGTGAGATGGGGTTTATAGGACTGCTCCCCCTCCCGACAGGTATAATGGTACTGCGCCTTGGCCGCGCGATAGTTTTCCGTATAGAAATTCCCTTCCTGGTCCAGGACCTCCGCGAAGGACAGGTCGATGACGTCTCCGGCATGGGCCGTGACGGCGCTTTCCACATAGCCTGTGACCTCCTGCCCGAAATCCACCACGATTTCTCCCTTGGGCGTGGCAAAGAGGCGCGCG
The DNA here is from genome assembly GCA_947581905.1 of uncultured Acetatifactor sp. Taxonomy (GTDB): domain Bacteria; phylum Bacillota; class Clostridia; order Lachnospirales; family Lachnospiraceae; genus Acetatifactor. The sequence goes on along the minus strand of CANPWC010000047.1, from coordinate 11,604 downwards.
GCATGGATGCGTTCCTGCTCTCGGATTTCTTCCCCTTGTTGAGGGATCAGGGTCTCATAGGGGCCGTCGAATAGGGCGACGGGCGCCTGGGGGACTTCCTCCAAGGTCGCATCATAGATTTCCCCATCATAAATCTCAGAAAAGCGTATACGGCTCTCCCCGACGGTCCAGCCCTCATCGGTTTGGATGGACTGCGTGGAGCCGTCCTCGTAAACCAGGTCCAGCTTGGCCAAAAGGGCGGGCGGGTTCTGGCACAGGGCGTGTTGGGGCGGGCTGTTCCAGGCGATCGGGCTGCGGTACCAGCCTTTCCCGACGACGACCGTAAGCTCGTTATCTTCCTGTAAAAGCCCTGTCACGTCGTATTCCTGGTATTGCAGCCGCTTGGGATAATACGTCCAGGCCGGGGCCAGGATGAATTCTCCCACGCGCTCCCCATTTAAGGATGCCTCATAGACGCCTAACGCGGTGATGGCAAGCGTGGCCTGGCGGACCGGGCGCTCCAGGGGGAAGCGGGTGGAGAACAGGGGGGCGACGTCGCCAAGGCCTGCAGGCACAGTCACCCATTTCGCGTTCCATTTCATCATAAAAAACCTCCTTTACCTTTTTTGTTGTCATGTTGCTTCTTGACTTTTATTATAACAGAGGATAAAATGAGTGAATAGACCTGTTTCCACCCCAAATAGGGTGTGAAATTGTCCTGACGGCTTAAGGTATGGAAAGGAAGGAAGATGGAAAGGCAGCAGACCTTGGAATTGCGGGAAAATGCCGCGGGAAAAGAGGACAAGCTGGTGATGGTGACAAGGAGGCAGGAGGATGTGGAGCTGCATGCCCACCATTTTTTTGAGCTGGCTTATGTCACGGGCGGAAGCGCGCAGCAGGTGCTGAACGGCGTGCCGGGGAAAGTGCAGGAAGGCGACTATTTCCTGATGGATTACGAAAGCGTGCACAGTTACCAAAGGAGCGAGGATTTCGCCATTATCAACTGTCTTTTCCTGCCGGAGGTCATCGACGACACTTTGGCGGGCTGCCGGACGTTCGAGGAGCTGCTTCGAGTCTGCCTGATCCGTTATTATAAGCAATATTATGGGAAGACGCCGGCTGATCGGATCTTCCATGACGCGGACGGAAGCATCTACTTGCTGCTTACGGGGATGCAGAAGGAATATGAAGAGAAAAGCACGGGATATCAGGAGATTTTCCGCTGCCGCCTGTTGGAGATCCTGATCCGCACCATGCGAAAGATCGTGGACGAGGCTTCCCACGCGCAGAAAGGGCAGAGCACGGTGATCCTGCAGGCGGTCCAATATCTGGAGCGGCATTACAGGGAACGGACGGTGTTGGGGAATTTTTGCCAAGACCGCCATTACAGCCTGCCGTACGTCAGCAGGAGGTTTCGGCAGGAGACGGGGCTGACGGCTTTGGAATATGTGCAGAAGGTCCGGATGGAGCATAGCTGCGAGCTGTTGGCGGGCAGCGATTTAAGCGTCCAGGAGGTGGCCCATGAGGTGGGATATGAGGACGTGAAATTCTACAACCAACTTTTCCGAAGGCTCCTTGGGATGTCGCCGGGCGAATACCGGAAAATGGCGCAGGCGACTTGACGGACGGAGCGCTTAACGGAGCGCTTGTCACACTAATGCCTTTATATGAATAAGAAGATATGAATAAGAAGATTTGCGTGAATAGGGCCAGCTTCGCGAAAACGTCAAGGGGCGAAGCGGCATAAGATAATAGAAAGAATCATGGGAGAAAGAGAAAATGGCTAACTTGAGCAGAGGACAACTGGAAGAGGTCCTTGGGGAATACGACCTGCCCGGCATCCTTGTGGATGCCAGGCCTTGCGGGAGGGGGCACATCAACGATACCTACTGCGTCAGCATCCGTAAGGAGGACGGCACGGTCGTGCGTTATACGCTCCAGAGCATCAACCCCACCGCGTTCAAGAACCCGGACCAGCTGATGCATAACATCATGATGGTCACGGAATATTTGCGCAAGGAAATCATCCGGCAGGGAGGGGACCCGGAGCGGGAGACCCTGCATATGCTGCGCACCAAGTCCGGGGACGCGTATGTCCGGGATAAGGCAGGAGGCGTTTGGAGGGTTTATGTGTATGTGGAGGATGTGATCTGCCTGCAGAGCGCGGAGACGCCGGAACTTTTTTACGCGTCTGCCAAGGCGTTCGGCCATTTCCAGAGGATGCTTAAGGATTTCCCGGCGGAAACGCTTTTTGAGACGATAGAGAAGTTCCATGATACCTTGGACCGGCTGGAGAAGTTCAAGAAAGCCCTGGCCGAAGACCGGTTCGGGCGTGCGGGCGAGTGCCTGGAGGAGGCCCGCTTCGTCCTGGAACGGGAGGCGGACTGCGGCGTGGCGCTCAAAGCCCTGAGGGAAGGGAAGCTTCCTTTGCGTGTCACGCACAATGACACGAAGCTTAACAACGTGCTGATTGACGAAAAGAGCCAGGAGGGGATCTGCGTCATCGACCTGGATACGGTCATGCCTGGGTTATCCATCAACGACTTCGGCGATTCCATCCGGTTCGGCGCGAACCACTGCGAGGAGGACGAAAGGGACCTGTCTAAGGTGAATTTTGACTTGTCCTTATATGAGACCTATGCCAGGGGCTTCTTAGAGGGGACCGGCGGTTCGCTGACGGAGGCGGAACTGGAATATCTTCCCTGGGGGGCGCGGCTGATGACCTTGGAATGTGGGATGCGCTTCTTGACGGACTACCTGGAGGGAGACGTCTATTTCAAGACGGACCGCCCTGGGCAAAACCTGGATCGGTGCCGCACCCAATTCAAGCTGGTGTCGGATATGGAGGGCTGTTTCGGGCAGATGTCTGACATCGTGGCAAGGATTGAACGGGAACGGATGGAAGCAGGAAAATAATTTTTCATTTTATTTTTTCCTTATGCAATAAAACTTGTCTTTTACGCATTATGCTAATGACAGGAGGAAAGAAGTGTTTTGGTTGGCTGCGATGCCCGCTGCCTTGGGGGAGGCGGACAGATTGGAAAACTGGATCAGGCAGGTGGCGCAAGGCGACAAGGAGGCCCTGGGGCTTCTGTACCAGCAGACTGGGGCAGGGGTATACGGTTACGCGTTGTCCATCTTGAAGAGCAGGCAGGACGCGGAAGACGTGCAGCAGGAGGTCTATCTGCAGGTCTGGCGGTCGGCGGCTTCCTATTCGCCCAAGGGCAAGCCCATGGCGTGGATCTTCACCATCACGAAGAACCTGGCGCTTATGCGCCTGCGGGAGCAGAAACGGACGGTTGCGGTCTCACCCCAGGATTGGGAGGCGGCCTTTGCCGACCTTGAGTCGGTGGACCGGGAGGATGGCATCGTCCTTAAGGAGCTGTTGGAGACGCTTTCGGACGAAGAGAGGCAGATCGTGGTCCTGCATGCCGTGGCAGGCTTCAAGCACAGGGAGATCGCATCCCTGATGAAGCTTGGCTTGGGCACCGTCCTATCCAAGTACAACAGGGCGCTGAAAAAGCTTAAGAATCTGGAGAAAGGGGAAGCGACATGACGAATCGGGAAAAAGAAGAAAAAATCCGTACGGCGGTCTGTCATGCCGCGCCGGACCAGCTTAAGGCAATTCTTTCTTCCTGCACGGAATCGCAGATTCCCAAGGCGGAGGCCTTGGATGTGCAGAAAGAGAGGCTAGGCAGAATGCGTAAAAAGGAAAGAAGGAATGTATGGGCCGCTGCGTTGGCGGCAGCCGTTTTATTGGTATGTGTCGGGGGATATTCCCTGTTTTGGAGGGGCGGCGTGGATTCCGTGATCTTGTTGGATGTGAACCCCAGCCTGTCCCTGTCGGTGAACGCGAAAGAGAGGGTCTTGTCCGCGGAGGCTTTGAATGAGGATGCCCGGGACATTTTAGGAAGCATGGACCTTAAGGGGACCTCGCTGGAAGTGGCGCTCAACGCCCTGGTCGGATCCATGCTGCAGAAGGGATATTTGGGAGAGGCGCAGAACTCCATCCTGGTATCCGTGGAAAATGATGACGCGGAAAAAGGCAGGCTGATGCAGCAAAAGGTGTCGGAGCAGATCGCGCGGTACCTGCAGACGGATTCCATGGATGCCGCGGTCTTAAGCCAGACGGTAAGCGCCCATGACACTTCCCTGGAGGCGTTGGCGAAGCAGTACGGGATTTCCGTCGGCAAGGCTGCCCTGATCCAGGAAGTGGTGGCGCAGGACGAGACCCTGGCCTATGAGTCCCTAGTGCCCATGACGATCAATGAAATCGCCTTGATCGCCTCTTCCCGTGATTTAAAGGCGGAAAACGTGGTCCAGAGCGGCACTGCCAGCTCCCAGGGCTATATCGGGGCGGATTCGGCGCTTGACATATCCTGCGGCCATGCCGGCGTGTCTGTAAACGACATTTATGGGCAAGAGGTGGAATTCGACAGCGAACGCGGGCTTATGATCTATGAGGTGGAGTTCCAGGTAGGCGCGGAGGAGTATGAGTATCATATCGATGCCGCGACGGGCGAGGTGCTGTGGTCGGAGCACCACCCGGATGACGACTGGCCTGCCGGAACCGCGGGCACCGGAGCTGGGACGTCAAATGCCGGGACGGGAACCGTAAGCACCGGGACCGGTACGACGAACACCGGGGCGGGAAGCTCGACTGCTTACATCGGAAGCGACGCTGCCCTGTCCGCAGCTTACACCCATGCGGGGATCACGGATCCGTCGTCCGCGTTCGATGTGAAATCCGAACTGGATGATGAGCATGGGCAGATGATCTATGAAGTGGAGTTCCAGGTAGGCGCGGAGGAGTATGAGTATCATATCGATGCCGTGACGGGCGAGGTGCTGTGGTCGGAGCACCATCCGGATGACGATTGGCCTACCGGAGCCGCAGGCACCGGGGCTGGGACGACGAACACTGGGGCGGGGGTCGTGACGGGACATCATGAGGAAGAGCACCACGAAGAGGAACACCATGACGCTCCCGTGCAGCCTGCCAGCCAGGAAGCCGGCACCGGTACGGCTCCTGCGGGCACATCCTCTTACATCGGAAGCGACGCGGCCCTGTCGATAGCCTACACCCATGCGGGGATCGCGGATCCGTCGGCAGCGTTTGATGTGAAGTCCCAACTGGACGATGAAGATGGCCGCATGGTCTATGAAGTGGAGTTCCAGGTGGGCGCTTTGGAATATGATTATGAGATCGACGCTTCCACCGGAGAAGTCCTTAAGGCTGAAACCGATCGAGACGATTAGGTTGAAAAATAAGCTTGATCGCGTAAACACTCCGCTATGGAGATGAAAAAGAATGGAGCAAGACGAAGATGAAAGTTCAGGAAAGTGATTTTATCAGGCAGAAGAAGCCGCTTTTGACCAGGCTGCTTAACCGGCTTCTTGAGGAATTTCCTTATGCGTCCATCCTGGCGGTGGATTCCAAGGCGCGCTTATATTCCGCGTCCCGCAGGAATATTTCAGTCAGCGAGGATGATCTGCTCACCATGCGTGGCTTTGTCGCCAAGGTGTCGGATGGCAGCCATTATGCGGAATATTCTTTCAATGAGGTTTCCGAGGAAAAGCTGGAAGAGATCTGCAGGAAAGTGCATGACCTGGCTGCCTTGTCCTCCTCTATTTTGCCGCAGGGACTGGAAGAACAGGAATACCCGGTCCCCACGGAGGATCCGACCGTGTTCGAGGGCAGCACGGAGTATGAGGTCGACCCGGAGGAAATGGGAGACGACGCGGTCCTGGAGCATTTGAAGGCGCTGCGTGACAAAGGGCTTTCCTTGAGCGATCAGATTTTAGACGTTTACGCGTTTTGCACCTACCAGAAATACACGAAGCTTTTCCTTTCCAGGGAAAAGGACCTGCTCCAGAACGTGATGTGGACCAACGGGACGGTATCCCTGATGGCTTCCCGCGGGGAAGAGATCAAGGATTATTATAAGTCCTATTCCTGCCTGGGCGGGATGGAGCTTTTATCCCAAATGGAAGCGGGCGTGGCGGACGGCGTGGGCATGGTCCTTAAGCTGTTGGAAAGCGAGCCCATGGTCCCTGGGGAATATGAGTGCATCTGTGACCCGGAGGTCACGGGGATGATCGTGCACGAAGCCTTCGGCCATGGCGTGGAGATGGACATGTTCGTGAAAGACCGCGCCCTGGCGCCCAGCTATATGGACAAGTATGTGGCAAGCGAGCTCGTGACCATGCACGATGGGGCCTGTGCCGCGAAAGAATCGGCGACGTATTTCTTCGACGATGAGGGAACGATGGCGCATGATACGGTAGTGATTGAAAAAGGGGTTTTGAAAAACGGCATAAGCGACCTGCAGTCCGCCATGGTCCTGCATACGGCCCCTACCGGCAACGGCAGGAGGGAGAGTTATCGCAGGAAGGCCTATACCCGTATGACCAACACGTTCTTTGAAGGCGGGACGGATGATGTGGAGGAAATGATCGCGTCCGTGTCCTATGGCTTCCTTTTGGAAAATCCCAGCAGCGGCATGGAGGACCCGAAAAACTGGGGCATCCAGTGCATGGTGAACATTGCCCGGGAGATCAAGGACGGCAAGCTGACGGGAAAGATATTCTCCCCCATCGTCTTAACGGGTTATGTGCCGGATCTGTTGAAATCCATCTCCATGATGTCCCCCAATGTGCAGCTGGGCGGAGGGGGCTATTGCGGCAAGGGGCATAAGGAATGGGTCAAGGTATCAGATGGGGGACCTTACCTGAAAGCACGCATCCGCTTGGGCTGACCTGGGGACAGGATTCAAATCCGGAAAGGAAAGACATATGACAGAGCAGATTTTGGCTGCCTTGGCGCAGCTTGGGATAAAGACTTATTTAATTTCGGAGACGGATAAGGAGTCGCTGGAATGCTTTTTCGTGAAAAAGAGGCTGGACCTGAAGCGGAGCACCGATACGAAGGAAGTGGAGGTGACGGTATATCGCGCGTTTGAAAAGGATGGGAAAGATATGCTGGGGTCCTCCATCGTGCAGATCCATCCCGGGCAGGGAAAAGAGGAGATCCTTGACGTGCTCGCGGGGGCATACCGTGCGGCCGCCCTGGTCAGCAACCCGTATTATGAGCTGCCAAGCGGCCGAAAGGAGGAGCCGGTCCCGGCAAACGGGCGCTTTGCGGCGGACGGCCTTGCGGAAAGCATGAAGAACGTGTGCCAGGAATTGTTTGCGGCGGATCACAGGACGGACGTGTTCTTAAATTCCGCGGAAGTCTTCTTAAGACGCCATAAGACCCATATCCTGAATTCTTCCGGCGTGGACGTCCGCTACGAGACTTATGATGTTTGGGGCGAATATGTGGTGCAGTGCGTGGAACCGCAGGACGTGGAGACCTACCATCAGTTCAAATACCGGGATCTGGAGGCAGGGGACCTGCAAAAGAGGGTGGAGGAGGCTTTTGAGACCACATTAGCAAGGGCGCGCGCGTCCAAAGCCCCTAAGGCAGGCGTGTATACGGTCCTCTTGTCAGGCGACCAGGTGAAGACTTTGTTTGATTATTATTTAAGCCGTGCCAGCACCAACATGGTTTATCAGAAGTATTCCAATTATGAAGTGGGCTGCCAGGTCCAGGGCGGCCAGGTGGAAGGAGACCTTTTGACCATTCGCCTTAAGGCGAAAGACCCCTATAGCCCGGAAGGCATCCCGATGAAGGATCGGACATTGCTGGAAGAGGGAGTGTTGAAGACCCTCCATGGCGGGGCGCGGTTCGCTTATTACCTGGGAGTGGAGCCTACCGGGAAATATCGGTGCATTTCCGTGCCGGTGGGGTCGACGCCTTTGGAGGAGATGAAGTCCAAGCCATACCTGCATCTGGTCAGCTTCTCTGATTTCCAGATGGATGATTTCACCGGGCACTTTGGCGGGGAAATCCGCCTGGGCTTCCTTTACGACGGGGAAACCGTGACCCCTGTGACCGGCGGCTCCGTCAGCGGCAGCATCCTGGACGTGCAGGACCGTTTGACTTTCTCTAAGGAAAGGTACCATAGCGCTGATTATGACGGGCCGTTCGCCGTACGTATTGAGGGTCTGCGGGTCGCGGGAGAGGCGTAGGGGCCGGGCGGCGTTTCGGTCTGGCCGCGCTCAGATAAAAAGGGCTGCCGCTTGCACCAAAGGATTTGGTGGGGCGGCAGCCCTTTTACAGGGACGGAGATGAAGGGATTTGAACCCTTGCGCCGGATGACCGACCTACCGCATTTCGAGTGCGGACCCTTCAACCACTTGGGTACATCTCCAAGATGCCTGGCATTGCCCGTCCCTGGGGACGATGCTTTTTTATTGTATATTACTTTCCCCTGATTTGCAAGGGGGATTTCAAACTTTTTCCCGGAAACGCCCATCCTTTCCCCTTGGACGTTTTTTACAGTATTTCCTGGAATAATTCGGCACAATTCTTTCCCAAAAAAGTTGAGATATTCGAAAAAATAGATTATAATATAACTAATGAGCGGACGAGGCCCCTAGGAAGGCATGCGGGCGTCGGACTGCTTATTGGCGGCAGGCTGACGCCAATAAGGCCTGGCAAAAATGTATTGGTGAATTTCAAGCTGGCGAAAGCAGCAGAATGGAGGAAACAATGAAGAGAATTGGTATGTTGACAAGTGGTGGGGACTGTCAGGCGCTGAACGCGGCCATGAGAGGCGTTGCGAAGACGTTGTTCAACAGTGGTGAGAAAGTTGAGATCTACGGCTTCCAGAACGGGTATCAGGGACTGATCTACAGCAAGTTCCAGATGCTTACCGGCCGTGACTTCTCCGGCATCCTGACCAAGGGCGGCACGATCCTTGGCACGTCCAGGACCCCGTTCAAGACCATCCGCGAACCGGACGAGGACGGAGTGGACAAGGTACAGGCGATGAAGCAGACCTACTACAAGCTGCAGCTGGATTGCCTGGTCGTCTTGGGAGGCAACGGGACCCATAAGACCGCGAATTTGCTGAGCGAAGAGGGCTTGAACGTCGTGACCCTGCCGAAGACCATCGACAACGACATTTGGGGCACCGACATGACTTTCGGCTTCCAGAGCGCGGTTGACATCGCCACTGCGGCAATCGACCAGATCCATACGACGGCTGCTTCCCATAGCCGTGTATTCATTGTCGAAGTCATGGGGCATAAGGCTGGATGGCTTACCCTGAACGCGGGCATGGCCGGCGGCGCGGACATCATCCTGATCCCTGAGATCCCTTATGACATTGATAACGTCGTGAAGAAGATTGAGGAAAGGTCCCAGGGCGGCAGCAGCTTCACCATCATCGCCGTGGCGGAGGGCGCCATTTCCAAGGAAGACGCCGAGCTGTCCAAGAAGGATTACAAGAAGAAGCTTGAGAAGCGTCCTTATCCTTCCGTATCTTATGAAATCGCCGCCGAGATCCAGAAGAGGTGCGGCCGTGAAGTGCGCGTCACCATCCCTGGACATGTCCAGAGGGGCGGCAGCCCTTGCCCTTATGACAGGGTATTCGCCAGCCGTTTGGGTTCTGAGGCAGGCAGGATGATCCTGGAAGGGAAATATGGCTACATGGTAGGTTATAAGAACCGTGAAATGGTCCGCGTTCCTTTGAAAGAGGTAGCGGGTAAGCTGAAGATGGTATCCCCGGATGCGGCCATCGTCAAAGAGGCGAAGATGCTGGGCATCTCTTTCGGCGAATAAGCTTTACATGGAATTAGAAAGGATTTGGTAACGGCATGTCTTATACCGCCTTATATCGGAAGTTTCGTCCTAATAATTTTGCAGAAGTGAAAGGACAGGACCATATCGTGACGACCCTGAGGAACCAGATTCGCGCGAACCGTATTGGGCACGCTTACCTGTTCACGGGGACCAGAGGGACGGGTAAGACATCCGTTGCCAAGATTTTAGCCAAGGCCGTCAACTGTGAGAATCCCACGGTTGACGGGCCTTGCGGCGTATGCCCCAGCTGCCGTGCCATTGCCGCGGGAGCGAGCATGAACGTGATAGAAATTGACGCCGCGTCCAATAACGGCGTGGACAATATCCGGGAAATCGTGGAAGAGGTCGCCTATTCGCCGGCGGAGGGCAAGTATAGGGTCTACATCATTGACGAGGTGCATATGCTTACGCCGGGCGCGTTCAACGCGCTTTTGAAGACCCTGGAGGAACCGCCGTCTTATGTGATCTTCATTTTGGCCACGACGGAAGTGCACCGGCTGCCGATCACGATCCTGTCCAGATGCCAGAGGTATGATTTCAAGCGGATTTCCATTGATACCATAACGGATCGGATGAAAGAGCTGACTGCCGCAGAAGGGGTGGAAGTGGAGGAAAAGGCCCTCCGTTACATCGCGAAAGTGGCGGACGGCTCCATGCGTGACGCGCTGAGCCTGTTGGACCAGTGCATCGCGTTCCATTTGGGCGATGTCCTTACTTATGACAAGGCCTTGGAGGTGCTGGGGGCTGTGGACACGGAGGTGTTCAGCCGCCTGCTTCGTTTTGTCTTGAAAAGGGATGTGAAAGGCTGCATTGGCCTGTTGGACGAGGTCGTCCTGCAAGGACGGGAGCTGCTGCAGTTCGTGGTGGATTTCACCTGGTATCTGCGCAACCTGATGCTGGTGCAGGCGTCGGACAATCTGGAAGATGTGATCGACATGTCCACGGACAACCTTTTAAAGCTTAAGGAAGAGGCCGGATTGGCAAGCCCGGACCAGGTCGTCCGTTACATCCGCATTTTCTCCGAACTGTCGGGGCAGATCCGTTATGCTTCCCAGAAGAGGATCCTGGCGGAGATCGCCTTGATCAAGCTTTGCAAGCCGTCCATGGAGGTATCGCAGGACGCCTTGCTGGACCGTATCCGGGATTTGGAAGAGAAGTGGGAAAGCGGGATCCTTTCGATGCAGCCGGAGGGCGCTGCAGGCGTCCGGGGAGACGCGCCGTCCGCCCCGCGTGCGTCCGGGGAGGTAAGCCTTGCGGAGAAAAGGGAACTGGCTAAGGCCCTGCCGGAAGATATCCGGGAAATCGTGAAGAAATGGCCCTCCATCGTGGCAGGCGCGGGCAATCCCATGAGGACCTATTTGAAATCAGCCCAATTAAGCCTTGGGAACGACAACAGCCTGTTGCTGGTGCTGGAAGACGGCTTGGCCAGCGATTATTTCACCGCCCCTGGGCATAGGGAGCAGGTCGGCAGGCTGCTGGAGGCGTTCTCGGGCAAAGAGGTGCCGTTCGAGGTCCGGACCGTGGAGATTGGGCAAAAAAAGGAAGAAAGCTATGTGGACCTGTCCAAAGTGATCCATATGGAAATAGAAGAAGAGGACTAGACAGCGACAAGATGGGAGAATATTAACATGGCAAAACGTGGAGGATTTCCGGGCGGGGCGATGCCCGGGAACATGACCAACCTGATGAAGCAGGCGCAGCGCATGCAGCGCCAGATGGAGGAAGGGCAGAAGGAACTGGAGACGAAGGAGTTCACAGCTTCGTCCGGCGGGGGCGCCGTGGAAGTGACCGTGAGCGGGAAGAAGGAAATCGTGCGTGTGAAGCTGAGTGAAGAAGTGGTGGATCCGGACGACATTGAAATGCTCCAGGACCTGATCGTGGCGGCTTCGAATGAAGCGCTCCGCCAGGCGGAGGAAGCAAGCGCCGCCCTGATG
>CANPWC010000046.1 GCA_947581905.1 uncultured Acetatifactor sp. | reverse complement strand
AGCGTGCTGGGGGCGGCTTTCGCCCTGGCCGGGTATGTGTTGAACGCGGTCGTCATCGCCCGGGCCATTGATTTCCAGACCTACGAGGTTACGAATTTTATCAGCGTCTACCAGGGCGTTTTCCTGGAGCGCCTGCAGAACACGTTCGGCAGCATTTTGATGCTTTTCGGGTATATCCCGGAGAAGGGCTTCCTTTCCCTGCGCGGCGCGGTCACGTTGTCGGCTTTCGTGCTTTTAGCCGGATGCTTCCTGCTGGTAGCGCGTACCGGAAAGCTTTTGGGGAAGCCAGAGCGAGAGGATGGGGAGGGGCAAGGCGAGGACGTCTGCCTTGAACTAAGGCGTTTCCTTAGGATCTTCCTAATCGTGGCGTTTGCGCTGAATACGTTCGTGTTCGTGTTTACCACCAGCACGATCGTGCCCAGGTATTATCTGACGGTGCTGCAATTCATCCCTCCGCTTCTGGCGGTTTATTATGAAGAAGAGAAGCTGCCGTTAGACCGGGTGCTGGTTGGATGCGTCCTTTGCCTGTGCCTGCTGTTGTCCACGACGAAGTGCGTCTTCTCTTTCATTACCACGGATAAAAATGCCGACAAGCGGGCAGTGTGCGAGTTTTTGCAGGAGGAGGGCTATCACTTCGGCTATGCCACCTATTGGAACGGCAACATCATGACGGAACTGACGAACGGCGCGGTGGAAGTGGCGAACATCCATCGATTGGATCAGCTGGACTATTTCTACTGGTCCAGCCCGAAAAAGTATTATGAAGCTTCCGGGGAGGGCAAGACGTTCCTCTTGCTTTCCCGTGAGGAACAAGAGCAATATGCGGATGAGCCGGTGGTTATGGAGGGTCGGGAAGTCTACGCGGATGATGCCTATGTGGTGTATCACTTTGACTCCATCGACCAGTTCCAGGATTATCGGGAAGCGGCGTTGGAGCAATGAACTGCGCAGGGCGGCCTCCTGAGTGGCGTAAGGCACGTCTCTGCATAAACCGCTGGAGAGGTGTAATCCGCCCGAGAGGCGTAGGGCATGTCTCTGCGTAGACAGCCCGAGAGGCGTAGGTCGTGTCCCGGCGTAATCCGCCCGTAAGGTGCAGGACCTATTTTGGGCGGCGGGCAGGCTGCGGGATGGAAAGGATCGCGGAAGCGGAAGAGTTGGGAGAGGCTGTGGGAAAGATGTCCAAGGCAAACGATAAGAGTCAACAGAAGAAAGCCTCAGGCCGCCTTGACAGGCGCGATAGGGCGGCTTGGTGGCTGCGGCGCCATTTTGCGCAGATCCTGGTCCTGGCGTTGGTGGCGGGCGTTTTGCTGGCGTTCATCTGGCAAAAGGAAGGATACCACATGGATGAGCTGCTTAGTTATGAGCTGGCGAATGCCAGGTTCAATCCATGGATCGTCCCCACCCAGCCCCAGGGGAGGCTGGAAAAGCTCTATGAAAATGAGATCGAGGGGGATTCCCTTGGGGAAACCTTGGGGAATGCCTGGCGGCTGGGCATGGATCTGGCACGCAACCGGGGCGACAGCCTGGTGGCGAATTATCAGGCGGACGTTTACGACGAGCCGGTTTGGATTTCCGGCGAGGCGTTCCGGGATTATATCACAGTGGACCATGACGACGCGTTCAATTATTTATCGGTTTATTTTAATGTAAAAGACGATAACCACCCGCCCTTGCACTTTATGGCGCTGCATACGGTTTCTTCCCTGTTCCAGGGGAAGGCGACGCCCCTTATGGGCTGTGCCATCAACGAGGCCGCCATCTTGGGGTGCTGCCTGTTGTTCATGAAGCTGGGCGGGAAGCTGGGGAGGAAGGAAATCGGGCTTGCCGCCGCTTTGTTGTACGGAGTTTCCAGCGGCGCGATCGCCACGGCCTTGTTGATCCGAATGTACGGAATGATGACGTTTTGGTGCGTAGCCACGTTTACCATTCATCTTTGCAAATGGCAGGACCAGGATTGGAGGAAACACAATGGCTGGCTCATCGCCGTGACGGCGTTGGGGTTTTGGACGCAGTATTTCTTCCTGTTCTATTGCATCAGCCTGGCGTTGGTGACGATAGTGGCCCTGGCAAGGAAGCGGGAGTGGAAATCCCTGTTTGGCTATATACGGTCTATGGCGATCGCCGCCGTGATCGGCCTGGCCGTGTTCCCGTTCGCGGTTTCGGATGTGTTTTCCAGTGGAAGGGGCGTAGAGGCGCTGGGCAACCTGGCGGAGGGCTTCAAAGGCTATGGGGTGCGCCTGCTTGCGTTTGGAAAGCTCTTTTTGACAGGCGTGTTCGGGAATCCGTATGGGGCGGCCACGGTTTGCATCCTGTTCCTCGTCGCGGTCTACGCCACCCATGTAAGCCGGGTGAGCTTAAGGCTTCGGGGCAAGGAGGACCAGCGCGTGAAAAGGGTGGTCCGGGAGAAAGGTGGTCCAAAGGAGGGGCTTCCCGGCTTCTACTGGGTGGCGCTTCTGATCCCCGTCTTGCTTTATTTCCTGTTGGCGGCGCGGATGTCGCCGTATTTGGTAGATCGTTATATCATGGCGATCTTCCCGTTCGCGGCGCTTGCCTGCGCCACGCTTTTGTTTGAATTTACGGATGTCAGGCTGGCGGCGCTGCTTACGGTCTTCCTGGGAGCCTTCAGTTTGTTTAGTTATTCCGGCGAATATTTGTACACGGGTTATGGGGAGCAGCTTTCCGCGGCGAAAGAGGTTTCCGAGCAATATGGCGGCATCTCTTGCATCTGTCTTTACGACGGCGTGGGGTATTATGAGAATCTTCTGGAGTTTGCCGAGTATGATGAGACGCTTTTGCTTACGTTGGATGAACTGAAAAATCGGAAAGACAAGGAGTCCATCCTGGAGAAAGATAAGCTGATCGTCCTGGTAAAGCAGATGGACGACGCCTTGTCCGTGAATCAGGTCCTGCAGGAGGAATACGGCTTGCAGTTCAAAAGCTTCCTGGCAAATGGCGTCAGTCCCTACGGGGATCATGTGATGTTGTATGAAAGGTAATCTGAGAGGTAATCCATGTCGGTGGTAATCTTGGCGGCGTGGCTGACATTGGTCCCCCTGGTCATAGGGGGAGGCTTGCCAGCTTGTTCCGGGAAAGGGAAAAAGAATATACCGTTCTGTTGGGTGGCGGGGCAGATCATCCTATGGGCCCTGTTTGAGGTGGTTTGCGTCCCTTGCGTCCTGCTTTCCAGGCGGTTTACGGAAACGGTGGCCCTCTATGCCGCATTGACCTTCGTATTGCTTATCGTGTCCGTGTGGCTTGGGACAAGGAAACTGCGCAAGGCGAAATGGTCGTTCCATGTCATCCGGGGCTGGGACGAGGGCGTGGGGGCCTGGCAGCGTTGCCTGTGGGCGGCTTTCGCTTTGCTTTTTTTGTTCCAGCTGGTCCAGGCGGTGCGGCTTGCATATGCGGATGGGGACGACGCTTTCTATGTGGCCGTCGCCACTGTCGCGGAGAAAAGCGACCGGATGTACCAGATTTTGCCATATACGGGAAGCACCACGGGACTGGATGCCAGGCACGGCTTGGCCCCGTTCCCGATTTGGATCGCGTTCTTAGCCCGGATCAGTGGGATGCGGACGGTCTCGGTTGCGCAGGTGGCAGTCCCCTTGACGCTGATCCCGATGACCTATGCCGTTTTCTATCTGATCGGCAGGAAGCTGTTTCCCGGGCGGGGGGAACGCCTGCCGTTGTTTCTAGTGATGACGGAGCTATTGGTGCTGTTTGGGGATTATTCTTTTTATACGGTGGAAAATTTCATGATAGCCCGAAGCAGGCAGGGCAAGTCGGCCATGGGCAGCATCGTGTTCCCAATGATGCTGTATGTGTCCTTGTCCATCTTGGAAAAGGTGCAGGAGCGGCAAAAGGTGGGGCTTGCCTGGTGGGGGCTTCTTGCCTCCACGGTTTTGGCGGCATGCTTGTGCAGTACGTTGGGGACGATGCTTTCCTGTTTGTTCGTAGGTGTGGTTGGTTTATGCGCGGCGTTCTGTTACCGTAGGTGGAAGCTGCTTCTTCCGCTGGCGGCGTGCTGCCTGCCGGCGGGGTGTTTGGCGCTGCTCTACTTGATGTTAGGGTGAGGGCGGACGTGCTTTGCCTGAGTCGACGGAGCGCCTGGCGCTGCTCTACCTGGCATTGGGATGAAGGCAGGGGCGTTTTGCCCGAGCTGGTGTGTCGCTTGGCGCTGCTCTACTTGATGTTAGGGTGAGGGCAAGGGCGTCTGGATGGAAAGGAGGCGTGGTCAGGATGTGGGGACAGATTGTGGCGTTATTTCGGGAATACATGGGGACCGGCCTGGTCATAGGCTGGTTTTTGTTGTCCGTCGTCTATCTCCTGCTGCGGGAAAAGAGGACGCACTTGCGCATCCTCTTCGTCTATACGCCCATCCTGCTTCTGCTGCTCTTTTTCAATCCCCTGTTTGCCCGCATCATTTATCGCGCGATTGGGGACGAGATTTATTACCGTATCCTTTGGCTGATCCCGGTGACGCCCACGATCGCCTATGTGGCGGCGCTTCTTTACGGCGGGCTGAAAGGAAGGAAGCGGATCATGTTCGCCGCAGCCTGTGTGGGCTTGGTGGCGCTTTCCGGCAGCTTCATTTATCAGAACCCCTTTTTCCATAAGGCGGAAAACCGCTACCATGTGCCCCAGAGCGTGGTGGACATCTGCGATGCCATCGAACTGGAAGGGCGCGAGGTGATGGCGGTCTTCCCGAAAGAGCTGGTACAGTATGTCCGCCAATATTCTGCCACCGTCTGCATGCCTTATGGGAGGGAGCAGCTTGTGGAAAGGTGGACTTACAGGCATCCCTTATATTGGGCGATGGAAGAGGAGGTCCTCGATGCGGGACAGGTTGCCGCCCTTGCAAAAGAAGCAGGCTGCCATTATGTGGTCCTGCCGGAAAAGAAGCAGGTGGATGGCAGCCTGTTGGATTATGGTTATGAAGAGTTCGGACAGATCGACGGTTATGTAATTTACCGTGACCCTACGATGAATTTTAGCCTTGTAGCCGAGTAAGGTAAGCGGGGATGGACAAACCTGCTTATGGCCGCGCACAAGCCACGATCATTCTGCGCTGGGCTGTTGGTAATTTAGCGCTTCCAGGAACCGCTCCGCCACCAAGCGCCGGCCGGCGACATTGATGTGGATGTTGTCCGTCAGATATTCCGGGGCGTTGCCCTCGTGGATCGTGCCGTAAAGGTTGTCCACGAAAGAGACGTTCCTGGCATAGCAGGAATCCAGCTGCTTGATCACATAGGTGGAAAGCACATCCTGTCCGTAGCGGTAGGATTCACTGCTTACATAGTTGCCATCCTCGTCCACCGCATAAGCATACGTGGGCGAAAGGACGATGATTCGGATATGGGGGTAGGTCTCCTGGATGAGCTCAATGCCCGCTTCCATATTGCCGGTAAATTGATTGATGTCGGTAGAGTTCTGGTCGTTGTACATGGCATGCCCCGTCAGGTAATCACTGGCATCATACATCAGGGTGATGACGTCCACGGTATTGAAATCGATGGACATCAAGGTATTGTAGGCCTCCAGGCCATCCTCCGGGGCGTCCGGTCCCAGGGAAGTAAAGATGGTTTGGAAATTATTCCGCAGGTCCATATTGTCTTTCATGCAAAAGGCAGTGGTGAGCCAGTAAAAGTTGAACGCGTCCATGGGGACTACATCATGGCGCAGGGTATAGCCTTCCGCGGCAAGGAAAGAACGCCCGACGGAACAGTTGTAGACCACCCCGCCGCTTAAATCCGCGATGATGTTGGCCAGGTTGTCCTGCGAGCCCCGGTCGTCCGCAAAGGGGGCGTTGCCGAACGCGACGATCGTCAAGATGCCGTCGCCGTTGGCATCCTGCCCATTGGAGTCCGCCGCGGGAACGAAGTGGTCCATGACATCCGCTAGGTTGTCGCCGCCCTCATAATCATTGATATCCACCGTGGTCCCAAAGTGTGCGATCCGCCAGGCGATCATGCCTAACATGCCGACGATGAGCACGGCGAAAAGGATGTGCAGATAGATCCAGATGCGGCCGGAGCCCTTGGACGGCTGGTCCGCTTCCTGCCCGTGCGCCTCCTGTTCCCCCTTGTCGGCGGGTGCGGCTTTTGGACGGGATGTTTCCTTTAAACGGCGAAGCGGCTCTTTGTCTAAGTCGATGATTTCTATTTCCGGCAGGTCTATCGTTCTGTGCTGTGCCTTTTTATTTTTCATGGGATCCTCGCTTCCGTGCGCTCAAGCGCCCATAGCCTTTCCCCGCCGTTTGGCTGGGACTTAAGACTTCTGGACCGCGCACCTCTTTCTATAGAATGACCAATTCTATTTTACTATGATGTGGCGAAGTTGTCCAGAAGATTTCTTGGAATGATTGCCCCATGCTTCTTTATTACGATCCACAATGCACTCGTCAGCCATCAATAAAATACTTGTATCCTGGCAATAATAAGAGTATAATAAAATCAGACTTTAGAATTCTCGAAAGGAGAAGCCAGGATGTATATAAAACGCCATTTGGAGGAGCAGGTACTGGAAGCTTCCCGCTATTACCCGGTCGTGATGGTCTGCGGACAGCGGCAGGTGGGCAAATCTACCATGCTCAACCATATCCGGGAGCCGGAGAGGCGCTATGTCACGTTGGACGACGGCAACGCCAGGCGGCTTGCGGAAACCGATCCTGCGTTGTTCTTTGACACCTATGGATATCCGCTTCTGATTGATGAGTTCCAGCGGGTTCCGTCCATTTTGCTGGAAATGAAAAAAATCGTTGACCGTCGGGCGCTTGCCGGAGAGGACAACAGTGGAATGTACTGGCTGACCGGTTCGCAGAAATTCCGCATGATGCAGGGTGTTTCCGAATCGCTGGCAGGACGGACGGCAGTCTTTGATCTGTCCAGCCTTTCCGTGGCGGAGATCGAGGGACGCCCTGCGGGGATATTTCGTCCGGATCTTGCTTCGCTGCGGGAGAGGATGAAATATAGTGTGCCCAAGGACATACACCGCATCTATGAGGACATCTTCCGTGGAGGAATGCCAAGGCTGCGTTCTACAGATCTTAGCCGGGACCGGTATTACATGGACTATGTGAACACTTACATGGAGCGGGATGTCAAGGATCTGGCTCAGGTAGGAAAGCTGAGCGCTTTTTACGATTTCCTTGTCTGTATGGCAGCCAGGACGGCGCAGGAACTGCGGTATGACGAAATCGCGGGCATTGTCGGAGTTTCTGCTCCGACAGTGAAAGCCTGGACATCCATTCTGGAGCGTTCAGGCGTGATCTATATTCTGCGTCCTTATGCCTCTAACATTACCAAGCGCCTTGTAAAGACGCCGAAGATGTATTTTATGGATACCGGACTCGCCGCATATCTTTGTCGGTGGCCCAGCGCGGACACCCTGGAGAAGGGGGCAATGGATGGCGCTTTTTTTGAAACCTATGTGGTGACAGAGATCGTAAAAAGTTGTTTTAACGCCGGACGGCCCGCAGATCTATACTATTACCGCGATATTGACAAAAAGGAAATCGACCTGCTCATGATTGAGGGAGATAAGCTGTATCCGATTGAGATTAAAAAAAGCAAGGAACCGGCGCACGCGGACAGGAATTTCAGCGTCCTGCAGAAATATTCCATGGATATCCAGCCGGGGCTTATACTGTGCATGAGCGATGATCTGATCCCATATAACAGGAATGCCTGGTACTGTCCGGTATCGGTGCTTTGAAAGCAAACTTTCAAATATTGATTGGTACGCGTGCCAAGGCACGCATGGGGGATGGAAATGGAATTTCATGGAATAAAGTTGATAAATATTGACCTGCTCGGCCTTAGTCAAATCTATCTTAGTTCGGATAAGATCGCATCTGTGACAGAATGGTTTGATCCACGGCATATGGACGATTTTTGCCCCTTGCCAGTCCATGATTTTGGGAACAACGCCTATACGCTTACAGACGGTCATACAAGGGCCTATGTTGCTTATAAGAACGGTGTTTTTGTTTTGCCTGTAGTCTATGATAATGATGATATGGTTACGAACCAAGTTGGGCAGATGCTGTATCAGGCGGATATTGACTGGTGCAAGAGATTCAAGTTATCTCATATAAAGCATTTGGAAAACCGTATCATAGATAAAAGCGCATATCAAAGGCTGTGGATGGAGCGATGCGATAGGAGTTATAACCTGCTTACGAAAACTTCTTATGAAGAACGTATGTCGCTACAGGATTTGGCTCCGGGCTTGTTTTTATATGGAGCATCTGAGGATATGCTGACGTTGTTTTATGAAAATGAAAAGGGTGAGTTGTTTTTATACAAGGATAACAGGCTCACATTGGAAAAACAGGGTTCAGGCAAAGTTTCAAGAGGTTTTGCAGAGGAATTCTATAAAAATGTCCGTATCCGCTGAATCAAAATCAAATTTTACGACTTATGGGTGAAAGCTTTCAAAGAGGTCTCAAAATGGAAAACGAAATAACGAAATATGTTGAGTATCTGTTTGCTCTTGCCCTTAAGAAGTGCGGTGATGTAAACGATGCCGAAGATTTAACGCAAGAAACGCTTCTTGCAGCATTTCAGTATACGGATCGCGGAGGAACGATTTCCAATATGAAATATTGGTTGACATCCGTTCTTTCAAATAAGTGGAATGATATGTTGCGGAAAAAGTACTGTTTGCCACTAATTAGCGTTGATGTTGTCCCGGATGTTGAAACTTATGAAGATATCAGCGAGGTTGATAGGCCGACGGCGGAACAAATACGACGCGAAGTGGCATATTTAGCAAAGCTGCAGCGTGAAGTGATTGTAAAGCATTACCTGGAAGGGAAGAAAGTACAGCATATAGCTGACGAATTGGGCGTCCCCAAAGGTACGATATTATCACGCCTATCTTCGGGAAGGGAACAGATGCGGAAAGGATTTGATTCTATGGAACAGTATGAAAAGAATAGTTATGTTCCCGAGCGCCTTGAAATAGGTTGCTCCGGGAATCCCGGCTTTCATGAGGAGCCCTGGTCGCTTGTCAGCGATGACCTGATGAAACAAAACATTTTGATCATTGCTTATGAGAAACCTGTAACTTCTGTGGAAATTGCGAAGGCGCTTGGAATCCCAACGCCTTATGTTGAAAATGCGATTGAGGACCTTGTCAAGTGCGGGCTGATGATGCAAAATGGGAATAAGGTAGTAACGGATTTCCTGATTTCCACACCCGCGGAAAGATCGTCTAAACTTGATATCCAACTTGATTTTGCAAAGCAGCAGTATCAAGCGGTATGGAATTTGATTACCGAATTGTTTTCGGAGATGGAATCTTTGGATTGGTTTGGACGATTGTCTGTGTGCGAGCAGATGGACCTTAAGTATTATGCTATGATAGATGTCCTTTCAAGAGGACAACATCAAGCCATCAGTAAAATTGTTGATACGAATGAAATATATCCCGAAAGGTCGGATGGAGGCAGATGGATCGCCCAAGGCACACGTTATGATATGGATTTTAAGTGGGAAAACGATCCTTTTTCAAAATATGCTTATGGTGGTGAAAGGCGCGCAAATTGGGATCATTTCTTTAGCAGTAAATCAGTAGGGCTTCATGTTTACGACACACAGCCCGATTTGAATCGATATGAGCACGGTCCTGTGGAAATACACGATGACAACCTGTGCAAGATGTTATATATTTTGTATAAGGGTATTCCTTTTGAATATACGGGATTTAACTTGAGATTTTTAGAGGATATCCCCCATCTCGCATCTTGTGGAGTGATTCGCTATCAGGATGAAACGCCGAAAGTAGCCATTCCCGTACTTAGCAAGATGCAGTTTTCCGAGCTTTTTAAAGCCAGCGCATCCTATGTGGCAAAATTGGGTGAGTTGCTGGAAGAACCTTTACGCGCGATTTTCCCGCAATTAAGATTAGAAATACCCGCTCATCTGGAAGGGAGGATAACGGAATTTAGGAAATATGTATTCTATGCCTTTCCAATGTCTATTATCAAGAAAGCCATTGAAATTGGTGATTTTCGGCTTGATGGCCATCAAAAGGCAATTCCAATGATCTTGGTAATAGAAGAACCCGAAAATGTAATGAAGTAAAGCTATCGCCGGGAGCAACCGTCTGGTTTCTCCCGGCGGTTCCTGTAGACAATAATTAAGTTTATTTCCTGCTTGCAAAATCTGTATAAACAATGTATAATGACATCGTCAACAAATCCGTTTGTTTTGTGGCATCAGATGTTGCTGGATGACGGTTTAGGAAAAGCATTTTCAAGTACATAAAGGAGAAGGGACATGCGTTATACGGATGAACAGTTAGATGCGCTTACAAGAGGACAGCTTGTAGACGTCTTACAGAAAGGGCAGCAGTCTTTGGTGTTGGCCGCACAGGCTTATGATGGGGTGAACCAGTGCACGGAAAAGGAAAAGGCCGTGCAAGAGCGTTATGTATATATTTCCCATGGATCACAGAGGAAGAAAGGCGTCGTTATCGGGGTCGTTTCCTTCATCCTTTTGTGGATCATTTTGCATAGCTTTTTTGATGGTCTCATCTTTGCCGCGCTGTTGACCGTAGTCGTCCTGTTTGCTGATAGGAAGATCTTCGCCCAGAAATACCTGGAGAAAGCGGAGGCTTATCGTCAGTCAACGCTTCCTGCGATCTTGGATAAGAAGAATCAGTTTCAAGCCAGGTACAACGAGATGTGCAGCACGGACGATGTCATCAACCTGAGGCAGCTGCTTCCCAAGGAGTATTTCAAGCTTGACGCGATTAATGCCGTCACTTCTATTTTACAGACACGGCGCGCCAATACCTTGGGAGAGGCTTTGAATGTATATGAGGACCAGCTCCATCGGAAAAAGTTGGAAGAGATGGAGATGCAGAAGGTCCAGGCCGCGCAGGAAGCCGCTATGGCCCAGCAGAGAGCCGCTTATGCGCAGGAGCAGTCCGCCGAGGCGCAGAAGCGTTCCGCGAAAGCGGTTGAGAAATCTGCCAGGGAGCAGTCCATGGCCGTCAATAATATGAATATGGCCATTCGAGACCTGAATAATTCGCAAAGGGCGATGCAGAGCCAGAGCCGTGCTTCTTCCGGTGGCGGCGGAGCCAAGATGGTGAAATGCGGATACTGCGGAGCGGCTAAGATTGCTGGAACGACTTGCCCGCACTGTGGACATCAGGTTGGACCGATGGATCTCTTCATTGGCGGGGAAAAGCCATTATAATGTGATGGAGATTAAAATAAGGGTACGGCATCCACTTTTTGAAAAGTGGGTGCCGTTTTTTGTCGCCCGGATTTCTTTCCCCGTTGTGGAATCCCCATTAGGAACCGCTTATCTTCAATGTTTTAATATTTTCTGAATAATTGTGCAACTTGCTTGCAGACGGGGGAGGATGATGCTATAATGCTAAAATGTGATTGTATGTGCATGAATGCGGGAAGCCCTGCAAATGGGGAAACTGGGGCTGCCCGATGAACGTAAGGTCCCGAAAGGAAAGAGAAAATGGCGAATTTGTTGAAGCGTTGGAAAAGAGGGGACGCCCCCTCCCGCGAAGAATGGGAAGAAAATGATAGGGACGAGGAGTATGGGGAGGTCGGCGAACTGTACGATGAAGCGGAAGAGCTGGACTGGGACGAGGAGTACGAGGAAGCCGACGAATCGTATGACGAAGTGGACGAGGAAGCTGAGGGCGTAGAAGAAGCCGTGGATGCTGAGGAAGCGGAAGGGCTGGATTGGGACGAGGAGTACGAAGAAGCCGACGAGTTGTATGACGAAGTCGAGAGCGTGGAAGCTGAAGTGGCAGAGGAGATCGGCGAGTTGTATAGCGATGCAGGCGCAGAAGCCTTGGCGTCAGAGGAAGAGGAAACTGAGGAATCCGACTGGGACGAAGAGTACGACGAAGCGGACGAAGAATACGAAGAGCCTTTGAATGAAGCGGGCGAAGAATACGAAGGGTCCTTGGACGAAGCGGACGAAGAATATGAAGAGCCCCTGGATGAAGAGGATGAAGAGGACGTCTTCGCACAGGAAGAAGATTGGGAAGACGAGGAGGAAGAAAGCGGATATTATTTTGACGAAGACGGCAGAGGCGTATACGGCGAGGAACATGATATCAGCAAGTACGGCGCGGCAGCCTTAGAAGAGGATGAGGAAGAAGCCCTGTATGAAAGGGACAGGCAAAGGCAGAAAGGCGCTTCCCGCCTGGATTGGATGGACAAGGTCATGATCCTTACGGGGGTAGCCGTTTTGGCGCTGGCTTGCTGCGTGGCAGGATTTTATCTTCGCTATCGGGAGAGAATGGAAGAAAGGAAGATGCTGATGGCGATGGGGTCTTCCATTGAAACCATTGAGCTTCCGGGACAGACGGGACTGGTCGCGGTGGCGGACGCGGAAGCTGCCAAGAAAGCGGCGGCGCAGGCCCTGGCGGAAGAACAGCGCAGGCAGGAGGAAGAGGCGGCCGCCAACCAGCTGCCCGTATATCAGGAAGAGGATTACCAGAATGATATCACGGTAGCCCTGAACCTTACTTCCATTGAAAAGGATTTGAAGATCAAGTTTACGAATCGGGAAACGGGCAAGCTGATTTCCAATGTGCCGTTTGCCGTGAAGATTACCCGGGACGGGGGCGATGAGGAATGGAAAGATGACGACATGGATGGAATCATTTACCATACGGACCTGTCCCCTGGGAAGTACCAGGTATCGGTGAACGCGCTGGAGGGCGAGCGGTACAAGAATTACGGCTTGCCCCAGGCGCAGTCCGTCGATGTGAAGGCGCAGATCACGTATGCCAAGGTGGATGTTTCGGATGAGGTCAAGACCGAGGCGGAGGTGGATGTCTCCAAGGAGGACACCCAGGTCCATGATACTAAGGTAGAGGAACAACTGGATGACACGGTGGAGTGGGTGGATAGCTCCGCTACAGTCAGCGGTTACAAAGAAGTGGACAAGCAGACGATCGTAGACCCGCTTACGACGGTCCCGCTTGCTTCCAAGGGAGCTTCCAGGGGAGTATCTGCGGGCAAGCCGGAAATGCCCGCAGCAAGCCAGACAGTCCGCCCCACACCAATGGCACAAGGGTACCGCACGATGCCGATGTCGACAAACCAAGCGGCCTATCCTGCGTCGGCGGCAGGACAAGCGATGGCGACCCGCCCTACGTCAGTCATGGCAGCAGCGTCCCATGGATATCGCGCCACGCCGCTTTCTGCTGCAACAGCCCCGGAAGTGGCTCCGGAATCCCAGGGGGAGCCCGCCGGTCCTGACACGGCGGCTGCGCAGTCGGAAGCCAACCCGGCAACCACGGGAACCCCAGAATCTCTAGAGACTCCGGAAGCGCCCACAGGGACCCCGGAAGTCCCCTCGGAGACCCCAGAAGCGCCCTCAGGGACCCCAGAAGCTCCTTCCGAAACCCCAGAGGCGCCTGCAACCTCAGAAACGCCATCTGCAACCCCGGAGGCACCCGCCACGATTTCTTCCACTACGGATCCTGTGCAGGGAACGGAATCAGAGGGACAGACCGTCGCTTTCATGGGCGCGTCCATCAGTGAGACCACCAAGACCCTGAGCGTCGGGGAGACGTTCACCCTGACGGCGTCCAGCACGGTGGTGGAGGTGAGGGACGTGGTATGGACGAGCAGCAATCCGTTAGTGGCTTCCGTGGACGGCGCTGGAGTCGTTACCGCCCTTTCCGCAGGCGTAACGGAAATTTCCTATCAGGCGAACGGCGTGCCGTCCGATGGCGGCAGTCCGGTAAGCGGCTTGACGGCAGCCTGCCATGTCACGGTCCAGGAGCTTATGGACAAGCGCGTGGAATTAGACAATAAGAGCGTCACCGTATGGACGGGGTCTCCCGTGACGGTGGCGGCGAAGCTTGTCGGCGAAGCATCCGGGGATGTGGCTTGGACGGTGGAAACTTCTGACGCGAACGTGGCAACGGCCGCCATCGCGGATGGGACCGTGACGATCAGCGGCGTAAGCGGCGGCAGCGCCAAGATCACGGTAAAAATGACCGATGCGGCCGGCACCCTCCAGGCGTCCTGTGACGTGACGGTAAAGGAACATCCTCAGACGGACCATGCCACGCTCCTTAAGGATTTCGCGGGCAACCAGGTCTATGTCTTTGAAAACGGGTCTTACCGGGAAGCCGTTTATGCGGATTATTATACCTTTGAAAAGTTTTATATCCAGGAAGGCGCGAAGTATACGGGATGGCAGACCATCAACGGCAAGGTATATTATTTCGATGCCAATGGCGACAAAGTGACCGGCGAGCAGATCATTGAAGGCGCAAAGTACCAGTTCGGCGAGGACGGCGTGCTGAACACGGGGTCCGGCGTCCGGGGCATTGATGTGTCCAAGTGGAACGGCGACATTGACTGGAGCGCCGTGAAGAATTCCGGCATTGAATTTGTCATCATCCGCTGCGGATACCGCGGCAGCGGCAATGGGGCCCTGGTGGAGGATCCGAAGTTTAAGGCGAACATCTCAGGAGCCAGCAGCGCGGGGCTTAAGGTAGGGGTGTACTTCTTCACCCAGGCCATCAGCGCGGCGGAAGCGGTAGAAGAGGCTTCCATGGTGCTTGGGCAGGTGAAGAATTACAGCTTGTCCTATCCGATCTTCCTGGATGTAGAAGCCACGGATGGCAACCGGGGCAGGGCGGATAAGATTGACAATGCGACCCGGACCGCCGTCTGTAAGGCGTTCTGTGAGACGATCCGCAACAGCGGCTACCGTGCGGGCATTTATGCCAATAAGACATGGCTTTCCGAGAAGATGGACGCGTCCGCCTTAAGCTCTTATACCATCTGGCTGGCGCAGTACGCTTCCTCCCCGACCTATACGGGGAAATATGACATGTGGCAGTACCAGTCCACCGGCAAGATCAGCGGCATCAGCACCGACGTGGACATGAACTGGAGTTACATCCAGTAATGCGACATAAGGGGAACAGTTCAATCGCGCCATTCGCAAAGTCGCGCTTACGCGCTTTCCGTCGCTCTGCGACTATCTTTGCTCATGAAATGGCGCTCCCATGTCGAACAAAGTTCGACTTGCCGCCAGACATGATGGAAAATTCGTGCAAGCACGATTTTCCATCAAATCAGGCGGCTGGCTGAACTGTTACTTTTCAGCAGGATAAACTTATAAAGTTACAAAAATATTATAGCCTGGAAGATATTAAAAGGAATGGAATTTTCCATTCCTTTT
>CANPWC010000045.1 GCA_947581905.1 uncultured Acetatifactor sp. | reverse complement strand
ATTTTTTAAATTGTTTATAATTTTGCATATTCCCTCCACATTTATGCAGAGGAATTCTACATTTTCATTATAAGCGGATAAACAGAAATACGCAATAGGACAAGACATATTTTTTAATAATAGAAAAACGAGAATATACTTTACTTATCTCTCTTTAAATCCCCTTTTCCACAAAAGCCCGGCGCAGTTCCTCCGCCTCCTCGAAGGTATTTTGCCATAAGTATTTTTTCAGGTCCAGTTTCCACAGTCCGCCTCTTTTCCCATCCGGCAAGCTCTCCACGAAGATTCCCTCCTGTTCCAGTAAAAGCTTCTGCTCCTCCGGATATTCGAAAGCGGCCGCCCCGCTCAACAGGCCGGAGGCGTTCACGACCCGATGGGCCGGCACATCCCCCGCCCGGTCACATTTAAGCCCATATCCAACCTGTCTCGCATGTCCCGGCATACCGCACAACAACGCGATCTGCCCATAGGTAGCCACCTTTCCTTCCGGAATCCTTTCGCACACCAACTGCATCCTTTTATAAAAATCCACCTGGCTCCTCCCTCTATTTCCTGTGAATATTCCCTGCTTTCCGTGGAAATACCCCGCTTCCTGTGAAAACCTGCCCCCTACGCAAACCCACCCCACTGGGGCAGCAAGCCTTTGCCAATCTTTTCTGAAAATATCAATACCATCATTATAAAATATGTAACTTTTCTTTTCAAGGATATAAAAACACAAAAGCGAACGCCAAACGCGCCTTCATCCTTCAAAAGAAATACGCCTCGGTATACGTTTTCCCCTCTCTCCCACAGGTTACGATGCACTCCCTTGTCCCATCCAGGATCTTTACGCTGCATCCCACCCCGGTATAAGCCTCCGTATCCATGCCCACATCTTGTTCCCATATGATCTTTCCGCTTTGGGAATCATAAATGCGCAGCCTCCAGCCGCCGTTCCAATCAGCTGTAAGATTCGGAATCGCAAGGGTCGCAAGATAGCCTCCCTGATCAGAGCCAAAGACGCCGTCTTCCCCGGCATCCTCCCCTTCCAGCTCCAGGATACGGAGCGACTTGCCTGCCGGATCCGTCACCAACACCCTACCTTCCGCATCCTGGAAATCTTCTAAGAACCAAACCTCCTTTTCATAAACAAGGAAATCACCGGATAAGGGGAAGTCAGACGCTGTACGGCAATCCAACCCACTCCCGTCCAGATTCATCGTCCCGTATATGGGGATAGAATTTGATTTTCCTTCCGGTATCGCGATCCCGGTAAAAATCAGATGTTCCTGTCCATTGGAAGATAAGTCTGAAGCGAAGCGGACATTCATGATGCGGATATGTTCCAGGGCCCCGCTTTTTGTCCCGAGCGCTTCGTCCAACAGCACATGGAACACATTCTCTTCCACTTGATACAGATAGAGCTTCTCCATCCCCGCGATCACGATCTGCGTGCCATCCTTTGACGCGGCCGCTGAAAATTCCACTTCGTCTTCGCCTTCCTCTTTCAACATCCTGTGGAGGTCAAGGCTTTCCTGCAGGTTCAAATTTTCATCAAACATCCAGCACCGTATGCCCTCTTCATGGTCCGTCACTTCAGTAAAATTCAGGGAACCGCTGGAATCCTGAGAACCGCCGCGTTCCGGCAGCACCTCCCCGAACAGGGCATACCCCTCGGGCAAGGGATAGAAGCCATCCAGGGAAACTTGCCCCTCCGAGAACTGAAATTCCCCCAGGACCTGGTCCGATGCCACATCGTACAGGGAAAGCGCATCCGCATATACCAGGAGCTTTCCGCCTCCCGCATATTTCAGGGATTTGATCTTTCCGGAAAACCTGCCGCTATCGAACAAGGCAGCCTCTCCCGGCAGGAAGCCTCCAGCCCCTTGTACGGGATTTTCCGCCTGTCCATCTTCCGTTCCCATCCCAGGCGCAGTCATGCCATCCCCTGTTGCAGGGGAGCCCTCCAGCCCATCACCATCCTCCACCGCAGACGATTCCTCCAGTCCATCACTATCCCCCACCGCGAAAGGGACCCCCAGCCCGTAACCATCTTGCCAATCCGCGCATCCCGCAAAGACGCCAAGCCCGCACAAAACGACCAGACCTAACCTCCACGCTTTCTGGAACATTTTCCCGTTTTCCATGCCTATCCTCCTATACGTGCCTTGGCACGCGTACCAATCCATATTTGAAAGTTTGCTTTCTCGCTTCTTCCACTTCGCATTAATCATTTTCGCTCACATAAAGCGCCACCCGTCCCTGGATCACCTCCATGACTTCTTCCACGCCTTTCTCCCCGTTAAAATACGGCTCCGCCTCCTCCGACACGATCTCCCAAACCTCCTTATCGGAGATGCCGCTGTACTGCATCTGGCAAAGCCCGCGGTACAAGGCGTCGATTTCTTCTTCGGTGGCAGGCTTCCAGGCTTTCTGGTCCGGCCCATCCCCGTACGGATTCTGCGTCATGGCCTTTTCAAACTCTTGCCGCAGGATATCCAGCCTCACCGGCAGGCAAAAACTGACATGCTTCGTCTGAAATTCCTCTTCCAGCAAGGAGCGGGCAAATTTCCACGCGCCCTCCTTAAATTCACAGCTTTGGGAGATCCCTATCGGTATCCTCGCCGTCAGGACCGCCTTGCCGCCCGTCTCAGACGGGAAGCCCAACAAGGAGATCTCATCCTCCCCAAAAGCTTTCACGCTATTTACATATTCCGTAAGGTCCGTGACATAGATCCTGTTGAAAAGGACCTTTCCATTAGCCAAGCCCTCTGCAAGCTCCCCCTCCTCCAGATAAACCGTTTCCATGCGGCCGGCCGCGGTAAGGAGCCGTCGGAAGCCCTCCCCGTCAAAGCAGCAGGTCCCCTCCTGCCAATCCACGAACTCGCCCATATCAGCATCCAGGACCGCCCGGACCAGCCCAAGGGAAGAAAACCCCTCTACCAGGATTTCATCCTTGGAGAGTCCATCCATCATTTCCAGCAGCTTGTCTACAGTAAAGTCCCCCACGTCCCCCACCAGAGATTTTTTCCCAGCCAGAAGCTCCAAGCGAAACTCCGGCAGGATCCCGTATAGGCCCTCATCCGTTTCATAGGTTTTCAGCACGCTTGGCAGCAATTCCTCCCGCGAGACCTCCACATCGCCATCCAGGAACGGGTCCAGGTCCGTCAAGATTCCCTTGGAGATAAAGCTGCCCACATTGATGCCGGATAAATCGAACAAATCCGGCGACTTTCCGGAGGTGATCTCGTTATTAAGCTTCGCTTGCCCCGTATCACTGTCCTCGTATTCCAAAACCTCCACCCGATACTCCTCCTGGGACTGGTTCCACTGGACGATCCACTCTTCCATCTCAGGATCCAGGTTAAAAGTGGCATAGGTCAGCGTGACCGGCCCCTCCCGCACCTCCTCCTGTCCGCAGCCGGCAAACAACGTCCCTGCCATAAGGACGGATGCCGCAATAAGCCATGGGGCGGCCCAAACACCTATCCCCCCAGGCATTACCGGAAATTCCGTCCCCCATATCCATCCCGCCCTCCCGGAACGCACCCTCTTCCTCTTTTTTCCCATAAATGACCTCCTTACTTTTCAGGATAAACAGATCATACCCCCCAAAAGTCAAATTTCCGTCAAACGTTCCTGAATAATTTCTTAAGCGACAGCCCGCATGACTGGACAGGATTGAAAGAACGTCAGGTTTTTGATATACTCAAAAAAATGGAAAATGAAAGGAACAGGAAATGCCTTATCGGATTCTCATTGTTGACGACGAAAAAATGCTGACAGACCTCTTATCCGAGCATTTGCAGGACTGCGGATATGAAACCCTTGTAGCCAACCATGGCGAGGCCGCCTTGGCCTGCTTGGAGAAAAAGCCGGACCTGATCTTATTGGACATCAATCTGCCCGGCATGGATGGGCTGCAGCTTTGCCGGGACATCCGCAGCCATGTATCCTGCCCCATCCTCTTCTTAACGGCGCGGGTCACGGAACAGGACAAGGTCAATGGGCTGCAGCTTGGAGGCGATGATTATATCACCAAGCCTTTCAGCCTGAAAGAACTGACCGCCCGTATCGAAGCGCATTTGCGCCGGGATGAAAGGAACCGGAACAGGGCGTCCGTGCTCACCACCCCTGATGGCCTGATGGTGAACCTGTCACAACGGCGCGTATTTTACAGGACGGAAGAAATCCCGGTTTCTAAGAAAGAATTTGACTTGATAGGATTCTTGATAGCCAATCGGGGACAGATTTTTGACAAAGAACGGATTTACGAATCTGTATGGGGGCTCGAAGCGGAGGGCGACGGCAATGTGGTGAAAGAACACATCCGCAAAATCCGGTCCAAGCTGCGGGCGGCTTCCGGGCAGGATTACATCGAGACGATCTGGGGAGTGGGGTACCGATGGAAACAATAAGACGAAAATCCCTGAAAACCGAGTTTTTTGCCGCCGTATCCGTGACGCTGCTGGCAGTGGCCCTTGCCTCGGCGCTGACGGCCTGGGGCTGCCTGCGCCTCCAAAAATGGCTGGTGCCCGACACCCGCTTCGTGATGGTCCACATGGACTATCAGACGCCGGACGGCATGGAAGAGAAATCGTCCCTCCGCATGGAGGTGGATGGTGGCAGCCCGCAAGCCTTTCCCTCCATCCAGGTCTTAGAGGACGGTGTGCCGCTTTCCGAAAGTTATGACCTGGATAAGGCCTTATTCTCCGTGGAAAGCGTGGACTATGGCATTGGGTGGAATGGTCCGCGCAGGAAGCTTGCCTATATCGGGGCTGGCATCGCCATGGGGCTTCTGCCCCTTGCCTACTCGGTCCTGGGCTTTTTCCTCTGCGCCTTATGGTTTTACCGAAAGAAGCTGTCTCCCGGCATCATTCTCTTGGAGGACGCGACAAGGCATATCGCCGGCCAGGACCTGGATTTCTCCATCCGCTGCAGCCTGGAAAATGAGTTGGGGCGGTTGTGCCGCTCCTTTGAAGAGATGCGCCTGACTTTGAAAGAAAACAACCAGAAGCTTTGGAAAATGATCGAGGAACGGAAGCTGATCCAGGCTTCCATCGCCCACGACCTTAGGAACCCCATCGCCATCATCGAGGGGTACGCGGAATACCTGCAGCTCCATTTACAGGCAGGCGACCTGGCAGTCCAAAAGCTTCCTGAAATCGCGGGCAACATCGGCAACGCCGCAAAACGGCTGGAGCAGTATACGGAATCGGTCCGCGCCATCAACCAGTTGGACGACATGGAAGCAAGCCGCAGGCAGGTCCCCTCTGACGAACTGATCCGGGACATCGCATCCGACCTCGCCATCATGGCGAAAGGCTCCGGGAAATCCTTACATATTATAAAAGATGCGCCGTCCCGCTTGGTTTCGGTCGACGCCGCCCTTCTCTACCGCATCCTGGAAAACATCCTGAACAATGCCCTTCGATTTGCCAAAGAGGAAGTCTCAGTCTCCTTTTTACTGCAAAAGGAAGACTTCCTCATCACCGTCTCAGACGACGGCGACGGCTTCCCGGAAGAAATCCTAAGAAACAAGGGCCGCCTGCTGATGCCCGCCCCGGATAAAGACGGACACTGCGGGCTAGGCTTAACCATCAGCCGCCTCCTATGCCAGAAGCATGACGGCAGGCTGGAACTATATAACCGCAAGCCACATGGCGCGGTTGTAAGGGTCATTCTCGACGCCTAAGGCAGGAATGCGCGGTTCCTGTCATTTTATCACGCTTTTGTCACAAAATGTCGCAAAAAAGTATTGACGATAAGCGGTTCCAAGGAATATAATCTTAACAAAAAAAGAGAGGGAGGTTTCGTAATGGACTCTACACAGAACCAAAACGCGCAGTACCAGGATCCCCAGTACCAGGGTACACCTAACCAGAGTGCCACCTATCAGGACCCTCAGTACCAGAACGCACAGTATCAAAACAATCCGTATCAGAACGCGCAATACCAGAATGCGCAATATCAGAACAACCCCTACCAGAACGCGCAGTACCAGAATGGACAGTACCAGGCGGCTCCTTATCAGAACGCCCCCTACCAGGCAGGCCCGAACCAGGGTTACTATCAAACGGCAAGCGCCCCTGTTGGACAGCTTAAGACGAATAAGGGACTGCTTAAGTTCATCCTCCTGTCGATCATCACGTTCGGCATTTATGGGATTGTCGTGATGTCCTCCGTTTCCAGCGACATCAACATCATCGCGGGACGTTATGACGGGAAGAGGACCATGCATTACTGCCTGCTCGTTTTCGTGATCTCCTGGCTGACGCTCGGTATTGGCGTCCTTGTATGGTTCCACAAGATTTCCGCGCGTATCGGCAACGAGCTGCGCAGGCGCGGCATTGACTACAGCTTCGGCGCCGGCACTTTCTGGGGCTGGTATTTCTTGGGTTCCCTCATCATTGTAGGACCGTTCATCTACTTATACAAGCTTTTCAAATCCATGAACAAGCTTGCCGAGCATTACAACGTTTACGGTTAAGTCCAATATACGGTTAATCCCAACACGGTTAAGCGCAAAAACTCCCTTTGGTTTTGCGGGAAAGCTTCTTTCCCGTTAGCCAAAGGGAGTTTTTGGGCTGGAACGCTTCTTAACGCTTAATGTCGTAGTTCATGTTCATCAGGTTCCGAATGGTGGAAGCATCGTCGGTGATGTTGGCGTCGCCGCGGATCGTATGCTTGATGACGCTGCTGGCCACGGCGAAATTGATCATATCCATGGGCTTATATTGGTTCATCATCGCATAGATGAGGCCGCTGGCAAACGCGTCGCCGCCGCCGACGCGGTCTAAGATGTTGAACGTGAACATCCTGCTCTCAAACGTGTGGTCCTTGTACCACATGAACGCCTTCAGGCTGTTCTCGCTGCCGCTGTGCGCATAACGGACATGGCGGGCGATACATTTCAGGTTCGGATAGCGCTGGGTGAACGCCTGGAAGATCTCATCCTGCTCCTCATAGCTGGGACGGAACGGGATATCATCCTTCAGGTCGCCCTTGCTGTGGTCATTCTCGTCTTTCCACAGATGATAGGGCTCAATCCCCAAAAGCACATCTACATAAGGAAGGCATTGCGTGCAAAAATCCCTCGCTTCCTCCCAACTCCAGAGGGTGCTGCGGAAGTTGCCGTCAAAGCTGACGATAAGGCCTTTTTGCTTCGCCGCCTTCAGGCTGTCCATGATCAGGTCGCGGCAGCTTTGGCAAAGGGCCGGCGTGATCCCGCTCAAATGGAGCCAGGTATATCCATCCAGCAGTTTGTCCAGGTCCACAGTGCTAAAGTCAAATTCCGTGATGGCGCTGTTTTTCCTGTCATAGGTCACTTTGCTGGAACGGATCCCGAACCCCGTTTCCAGGTAGTAGGTGCCCAGGCGATGGGTAGGCGTCTGCTCCGGCGTGCTTAAGATGACCGGCGTGCAGTGCACGTCATTGCTCCGCAGCATGCGGATGGCGCTTTTCCCTAAGCTGTTGTTGGGTACCACCGTGAAAAAGGTGCTGTCGATGCCTAAGTTCGCAAGGGACAACGCGATATTCGCCTCGCTTCCGCCATAGCTGGCGTCAAAGCTCGACGCCATACGGATCTTCTCATAGTTTGGCGGCGTCAGGCGCAGCATGATCTCACCGATCGTTATAAACTTATGGTTCTTATCAAACTCATTTAACAGTGGATTGGCATTTCCCATAGTAATCTCCTGAATTTCTTATTCTAAATTTATCCTTTTATTTACGTGTGGTCAGATTTTCCACGATACATCCCGAGAACATGGTCCTGGAGGGCACCTGCTGCTTTTGGAGCACCTGGACCATCTGCGCCACCGCCGTGGAGCAAATGAATTCCAGCTGGCTGTCCACGGTAGTGATCTCCGGCGTGCTGCAGGTGGCCAGCACGGAATTATTGTATCCCGTCACCTGTAAGTCTTCCGGCATGCGCAGATGGTTGCGCAAAGCATATTTCACCGCCCCTGTGGCAAGCTCATCGTCCACCGCGACCACCGAATCAAAGGCGATGCCGTCCTCATGGACCTTTTCCAGGATCTGGACGGTTTCTTCCAGGGGACCGGGACAGGAGAACATCCGATGCTCCGCGTCCTTAAGCCCGTATTCCCGGCAGGCATGCAGGAAGCCGCCGATCTTACGCTGTCCGCTGAAGCTCAAATCCCGATAGAGCAGCACGGGGTGACGGCTGCCTTTTGAGAAAAGCAGGTTCGTCATGTCGTCGATGGCCATATAGTCGTCACATAAGATGGAATAAATGTTATTCCCGGCTAGTTCTTCATTTAAAAGGAAGACCGGGACTTTCTGGGCAGCCTCTTCAATATAGCGGTTCGCCTCGGAAGAAGCCTCCACGAAGTGGGAGCCGATGAAGAAGACGGCGTCCACATTCCTGGAAAGAAGCAGCTGCAGGTATTCCTCCTTTTCCTGATGGCTATGTCCTGCGCAGCAGAGCATGGACGTATACGAATTATTACGCAGTTCCCGCTCCAGATAATAGACCGCCTGCGCCAGGTAGACGTCGGAGGCGTCCAGGCACAGGATGCCTGCCATGGTCATGGTGTTAAGTCCAAGGCTTCTGGCAAAAGCATTCGGCGTATAACGGTTCCTTTCGATGACGTCCAGGACCTTTTGGCGAGTCTGTTCACTTACATTGCCGCTCCCGTTCAACACACGGGAAACGGTCGCGATAGATACCCCTGCCTGTTCTGAAATATCATAAATATTCATGATAAAACC
Organism: uncultured Acetatifactor sp.; assembly: GCA_947581905.1. Classification (GTDB taxonomy): domain Bacteria; phylum Bacillota; class Clostridia; order Lachnospirales; family Lachnospiraceae; genus Acetatifactor. The sequence goes on along the minus strand of CANPWC010000045.1, from coordinate 6,549 downwards.
TCCTTGCAATCACGTACTTTTCCTTGCGGCCTACGCCGCAAAGCTTTCCGTCCGTGACAATAGGAACCTTAAAAAAGCCTGTTTCCCATCGTTGGTCGAATGCACAGGAAAATCGGATATGGAAGGAGGAGCCGCGCAATAGCTGATCGGACCGGCTAGCGCACGGCTCTTTCCGCAAAAGTATTGGGCACGGCCTTGTTACAGACAACTCTTCATCGCCGCATAGGCTCCGTTTAACTCAATATCTTTCAAGAATCTTGTCACTTCCATCTCAAACCCCGGTATCGTGGACAGGTCCATATCCCAGAACGCGGTGTTCGTGCATACGGCGTGGACGAGCTCTTCCGCAGGGTCGTCTTTATGCCCGTAGAAGAATTCCAGCACGGAACGATCGTCAGAGATCGTATAATCGTCTCCTTTCGGGCGCTTTGCCTTAAGTCCGGCATCCGTCAGCTGCGTGCCATGATAGAACGCGATATAGAATGCAAACGAAGCGGTCATGCAAGGCGGCAGCTTCCCGAACTTTTCCACATAGCCCAACAGGGACGGCAGGACGCGCGCCTTCCATTTAGAGGTGGAATTCAGGGAAATGGCCAAAAGGGAGTGGTCTATGAACGGATTATTGAACCGTTCCTTCACGGCCGCGGCGAAATCCAGGCAATCCTCCCTGGACAAGGACAAGGTAGGGATGATCTCATCATAAATGGTCTTGTCCATGAACCTTACGATCGTATCATCATTCATGCAGTTACGTACGATATCCTGCCCGGCAAGGTACGCGCCCATGATCATGGACGTATGCGCGCCGTTCAAGATGCGCACTTTCCTCTGCTTGTAAGGCTTATGGTCGCCCGTGATCAGCACAGGCAGGCCCGCCTGCTCGAAAGGCAGCTCCTTCTTTAAGGAGTCCGGACCCTCGATCACCCAGAAGCCGAACACTTCGCCCGTATCCAAAAGGTTGTCCTCGTAACCGTTCTCTTCATTGATGGCCGCGGCTTCGCTGCGGGGATACCCTGTCACGATACGGTCTACCAGAGTGGAGCAGAACACGTTTTCCTTCTCAAGCCATGCAAGGAACGCTTCTCCCAGCTCCCACTGCCGTGCATATTTTTCCACGCATTTCTTCAATTCTTTCCCGTTATCGTCGATGAGCTCGCAGGAAAGGATGATAAAGCCTTTGCCCTCGGCGGAACCGAACTTCTGGAAACGACGGTACAGAAACTGCGTCAGCTTGGCAGGATAGCTGGCGGGAGGGGTCTCGGTAAACTCACACTGCGGATCATAGACGATCCCGGCTTCCGTCGTGTTGCAGGTGATGAAGCGAAGGTCCGGATTGTCCGCGCATTCCATGAGCGCCTCATAATCATCATAAGAATTCAGGCAGCGGCTGACGCAGGAGATGATCCTCTTATTGTTCACTTTCTGCCCGTTCTCAAAGCCGCGCAGGTACAGGGTGTACAATCCCTCCTGCTCATTAATGGCATCCGCCAGGTTAAAGCCCCCGCGGTTCGGGATGGGCTGCACGAGGACGACCTTGCTGTTGAAGCCCGCCTTCTCATTCATCATGTCCACGAAATAATCCACGAACGCGCGAAGGAAGTTCCCCTCGCCAAACTGCAGCACTCTTTCCGGGGCGGCCTTCAAGAGATAGCCGTCGTAATTTTGCTCTTCCAAAGTTTTATAACATAATTTTTTCACTGTGTGTAACCTCCCATGTGATTCATTAAAGTGTAACGCCTTGCTTGAAAATGGCCATGTCGTGGAATCCCGCCTTCTCGGACTTCACCTCTTCTCCTGAGGCGACGGCGATCACGTAATCAAACAGCTGGTCGCGCAAAGCCTCTAAGTCCGTGCCCTCCACGAGGACGCCGCAATTGAAATCGATCCAGTTGCCCTTTTTCTTGCTTAGGGCGGAATTGCTGGATATTTTCACCGTAGGGACGGGGGACGCGAAAGGAGTGCCCCTGCCTGTGGTAAACAGCACGATATGGGCTCCCGACGCCGCCAGGGCGGTGGAAGCGACCAGGTCATTGCCGGGGGCGCTTAACAGGTTCAGCCCTTTCTCGCTGACCCGTTCGCCGTAAGCCAGGACGCCTCTTACCGGGGCGCTGCCAGACTTCTGGGTGCAGCCCATGGACTTGTCTTCCAGCGTCGAAATGCCGCCTTTCTTATTGCCCGGGGACGGATTCTCGTAAATGGTCTGGTTATGGCTCGTGAAGTAATTCTTGAAGTCATTGATCAGGGCGACCGTTTTCTCGAACAGCTCTTCATTCTCGCAACGGTTCATCAACAGGGTCTCCGCGCCGAACATCTCGGGCACTTCCGTAAGGATGGTGGTACCGCCCTTGGAGATCAGCAGGTCGGAAAACGCGCCAACGGTAGGATTGGCGGTTATGCCGGACAGCCCGTCGGAGCCGCCGCATTTCATGCCGATGACCAGCTCGCTGCAGCTGATGGGCTCCCTTTTACAGCCCGCCGCATGGTCGACCAGCTCCCCGATGAGGGACAGGGCGTCTTCCACCTCATTCTCCGATTCCTGGGAAACCAGGAATTTGACACGATCTTCATCGTAGGGACCGATATGCTTTTTCAACTCTTCAATGTTGCTGTTTTCACAGCCAAGGCCCAGGACCAGCACGCCGCCCGCGTTAGGATGGTTGATCAAGTCCGCCAGGATCTTCCTGGTATTTTCCTGGTCATCCCCCATCTGGGAGCATCCATACGGATGGGTAAACGCCGCGATCGCCTCTATGCTTCCCCTGATCAGGGGCTGCGCCTTGCGCTCGATGGCGGTGGCCACGTTATTGACGCATCCTACGGTAGGGATGATCCAGATCTCATTACGGACCCCCACCTTGCCGTCGTTACGCCGATAACCCTGGAAGAAGCGCTCTTCGGTTGGGGCCAGGTGGGAATCCTGCTTATTGTAGGTATAGGTAAGAAGGTCTCCCAGCGCCGTCTTCATGTTGTGGACATGGATCCATCCGCCCGCCTTCACCGGCGCTTTCATGATGCCGATGGGATAGCCGTACTTGATGACGCTTTCCCCCTCCGCCAGGTCGGCCAGGGCAAACTTATGCCCCTGGGGGATCTGTTCTAACAGAGTGATCTCGCGGCCATCCAATGAGACCACGGTCCCCGCTTCCAGCGGGCAAAGCGCCACGGCGACCTTGTCATCCGGATGGATTCGGATAAAAGTTTGCTGCATTGTGTTACCTCCTAGTTTATGGAAGCGATCTTTCAAATGATTCTTAAATTTTTGGTAAAAACATACATGTAAGGGCTTACAAAAAAATAATACAACATACGGATAAAAAAGTCAATCGGGAAACGAGAAAAAAACCTTCGCCAGACTTTCTCGAAATAATGCACAAAATTGGGAAAGTGCACAAAATAATATAATTAAAATTGTATAAATTATTAATTGTGTTTCTCGGAAAATGTTGGTATAATGACGTGTAAGGGCTTACATTCTAAATTATCTAATCATGGCACTGCCATGGAGAAAAGGAGGTACGTTATGTGCGTATATGAAATGGGAAAATTAAGGATCGTGGACCTGACAAAGGAACTGGATCCGAAGACAGAGTCCAGGAGATGCCACCTGTATCGTTTTAACACCGGCGGCCCGATTCCGGACTATCACACCATCATGGACCTGACCAGCCATCTGGGGACCCACTGTGAGTGCCCTTACCACCATGATGACGAATGGCCCAGCGTCGCGGAGCTTCCGCTGACCACGTTCATGGGACGTGCGATCTATGTGGACTTTAAGGATACGGTCGCCCCCTACACCCATATTACCGCCGCGGATTTGGACCGCGCGACCGCAGGGAAGATCCAGGAAGGGGATATCGTGATCCTTGATTCCGCTTATAAGCTTCCTCCTTTCACCAGCGCGACCAATACGGAAGAGGACCATCGCCTCCTCATCGGGCAAGAGAGCGCTGAATGGTTCCGTGACCACAAGGTGAAATGCGTCGGCTTCGGCGACGGCGTTTCCATCGAGAACTGCAACGAAGACGTGAAGCCTTTCCACGACATCCTGATGGCGGAGAACATCGTGTTCCTGGAAGTGCTTAAGAACCTCGACAAGCTTCAGAAAGACGTATTCTTCATGAGCTATTCACCGCTTCCGATCTTAGGCCTGGATTCCTGCCCGGTCCGCGTATACGCGATCGAGGGGCTGGCTGAATTCTCATAAGCGGCAGGCCGCAGACCTGTAACAGCTGGCCTTGGCAAATGGGAGGCGGGCTTTCAAACTACTTATTAGGAATGCAGTGGCACGGGCAAGTCCGTGGCACGCTGGGGGTAAAATTTGAAAGCAGACTTTCAAATTTTGATTGGAACGCGTGCTAAAGCACGCATAGGGGTATAAGTTTGAAAATGAATTTTCAAACTATTGATTCGCATACGTGCTAAAGCACGCATAGGGGTGTAAGAATGAAAATAGTCGTGATTGGCGCAGGAGCGATGGGGTCCATTTATGGCGGCCATCTCTCCGAGAAGAATGAAGTATATTTAGTGGATACCAACCAGGCCGTCGTAGAGCAGATCAACAAGGAAGGGCTTCAGATCGATGAGAACGGCGTGACTAACACGTATCATCCCAAGGCGGTGGTATCCACGAAAGAAATTGGGGAAGCCGACCTCGTCATCTTATTCGTAAAGGCGATCTTCTCCAGGGCCGCCTTAGAGGGGAACAAGGGCCTGATCGGGCCGAAGACAAGGCTGCTCACCCTTCAGAACGGCGCGGGACATGAGGACCTTTTGATGGAATTCGTGCCGAAGGAACGGGTCGTGATCGGCACCACCGAAGACAACGGCGCGGTATTGGGCGTCGGCCATGTGAGGAGGGGCGGCGTCGGGAATACCAACGTAGGGCTTTTGGTAGCGGATGAAGAGGGCTTCCTTGGACAGCTCAAAGAGGCGTTTGACGGCTGCGGCTTCCATGTCAAGATCCACGAGAACATCCAGCAGCTTATCTGGGATAAACTGTTCACCAACGTATCCCTAAGCGCCGTGACCGGCATCCTGCAGGTGGACATGGGCTATATCGCTTCCAACGAATATGCCTGGAAGATGACGAAGAAGCTGATCCATGAGGCGGTCGTGACTGCAGAAGCCTTAGGGCTTGTCTGCGACGAAGAAGCCATCACAGCCAAGGTGAAGGCGACTTCCGAGGGCAGCCCGAACGGCATCACTTCCATCCGGGCGGACCTGGAGAAAGGCCGCAAGACCGAAGTAGACACCATCAGCGGAGCCGTCGTACGTGCCGCCGCGAAATGCGGCGTCGAGGTCCCTACCCATGAATTCGTGGTGAACATGGTCCATGCCATGGAGGGCCGGTCAAAATAAGTTTTTCAGAGAGGAGAAAAAAATGATCTTTTCATCAATTCATTCCAATGACGATTACAGCGCATATCCTGCCGTGATCCGTCGTGTGATCGACTACTTGAAGAGCAACGACTTCGTCAACATGGAAGCAGGCGTATACGAAATCGAGGGCAAGGACATCTACGCCCAGGTATTTGACGCCGAGACAGGCCCTGTCAGCGAGAAGCGCCCCGAGTCCCATAACGATTACCTGGATGTCCAATTCTTGGCTTCCGGCGAGGAGAAGCTGGGCTTCACACCCAATACCGGGGCTTACGAAGTGGATGAATATATCAAGGAACGGGACCTGATCTTTTATAAGAGCGTTGAAAATGAGGGATTCATCTATGCCGTCCCCGGATGTTTCAGCATATTCTTCCCGCATGACATCCATAGGCCCGCGGTAGCCGCAGGGGAGCCCATGGTGGTCCGCAAGGTCGTCGTAAAAGTAAGGGCATCACTTATTTAAGCCAGAGGAGGGAATGAAGGTGTTTAAAAAATTATGGAAATGCCTCCTGGTCGTCAGCATCGCCTTATGTCTTACAGGATGTGGGAACAGCAAGACCGCTGATGGCAAAGATGTAACGGTGATCCGGGTGGCATTCAATCAGAACGAACAGCATCCTCAGTATCTTGCGATGAAAGAGCTTGGCGAGAAGTTTGAGGAAGCTACCGACGGAAGATATACCATGACGATCTACCCGAACGGCGTGCTTGGCGAGCAGAGCGCCATGGCGGAGTTCATCCGTACAGGCGCATTGCAGATGGCCATCGTGCCTTGCAGCGTTCCTGAGGGATATGACAAAGATTTCGCGATCGTGGGCACGCCTTTTTTGTATGACGACATCGACCATATGGAAAAGGTAGTGGAAAACGGCGTCTTTGACGAACTGTTCCATTCCACGAGGAAATACAAGTTCGAGGTGCTGACCGTTTATACGGCAGGCGAGAGAAACGTTTACGCCAAGAAGCCGGTCAATTCCGCGGCAGACTTAAAGGGCATGATCATCCGTGTAAACGACAGCCCGACCTACATTGAAATGGTAAGGTTGATGGGCGGCTCCGGCACCACCATGGCGCAGTCGGAAGTGTATTCCGCCCTGCAGCAGGGCGTTATCGACGCCGCTGAGAACAGTGAGCTGGTGTATGACGACTTCGCCCATTATGAAG
>CANPWC010000044.1 GCA_947581905.1 uncultured Acetatifactor sp. | reverse complement strand
GCCTTATAGTTGCCACGGAGTTCTCCTTAGGCAACTATAAGGCCGTCTTCCAGGACGACAGCATCTTGAGGGCGTTCTTCATATCCGTGTCCAAGACGGTGATCAGCGTCATCTGCCATGTGTTCTTCTGTTCCATGGTGGCGTTCGGGATGAGCAAGGAAAACCTGAAGGGCAGGAAGTTCTATACCGTGATGGGAGTGATCACCCTGTTTTTCTCAGGCGGCATGATCCCCACCTACCTGCTCCTGCGTTCCTTAGGATTGTTGAACAAGTTCCTGGTTTACATCATCCCCTGCCTGTTCAGCTATTATGACATGATCATCCTGATGAACTTTTTCAGGCAGGTGCCGGCTTCCCTGGAGGAATCGGCCAGGATGGACGGCGCAAGCGTCTGGAGGGTATTCCTGTCGATCATCCTGCCCCTGTCCAAGCCGGCCTTGGCCACCATCGCCCTGTTCCATGGGGTCTCCCATTGGAACGATTTCATGACGGCCAGGCTGTATATAACGAATGAAAAGCTGTACCCCCTCCAGATGAAGCTATATGAGATCATCGTGAACCAGCAGATGTCGTCCATGCGCAACCCTACCGGCGTGGTGCTGGAGACGACCTCCAGGGGGATCCAGCTGGCGACGATCGTGGTAACGACGGTTCCTATCCTGGTGATCTACCCGCTCTTGCAGAAGCATTTCGTGTCGGGCATCATGTTAGGCGCCGTAAAGGAATAAGGAAGATGGCGCTTACCGCAGGACGGCGCCGGCTTTCCTGGGACGCGTCCTTATGCGTCCTGTGACTATGGTTCCTGCAGAAAGAAGAGAGGAAAACTATGAAAAGGAATGTGAAACTTTGTGCAGCCGCGATGGCGGCGGTCCTGGCGGCAAGCGCGGTCCTGGCCGGATGCGGTTCGGGAGGCAAATCCTCCGATGAGGATGTCCTGCCTGAGCTTACAGCCGATCGGTATGAGCTGGATGCGTCTGTGCCGGCGTGGACCCTGGACAAGAAGGAAGAGACCACGGAGCTGACCTGGTATGTCAACGCGGACTGGTGGGATACCAGCTGGGGCGAGGATACGGTCACGAAGGTGATCAAGGAAGAGCTGAACCTGGACGTGGACTTCATCGTGGGTGATGATACCAAGCTGAACACGTTCTTCGCGGGTGAGGAAATGCCGGACATCATCACGATCTTCGGCGCGGATTCCCCCATCGCCACTTCTGCCGCGAAGTGGGCATGGTCCTTAAATGACCTGGCGGACAAGTATGACCCTTATTTCTATGAAGTGGCTTCCAAGGATACCATGAACTGGTTCAAGCTGGAAGACGGCAAGACCTATGGATATCCTGATTATTCCAATGGTTCGGAAGACTACGAGAGCGGCATGCTGGAGGCCAATACCGCCTTCGCCATCCGCAAGGATATCTATGAAGACCTTGGCGAGCCTGAAATGGGGACGCCGGAGCAGTTTTTGGACGTGCTGGGGCAGATCAAGGAGAAATATCCTGACGTGATCCCTTTCGGTTCCAACTCCATGACGGATGGGACGGGCTCTTTGGGGGCGGATTTCCAGAACTTCCTGGGCGTGCCCATTGAAAACGAGGACGGGACCTGGTATGATAGGAACTTAGACGAGGACTACCTTGCCTGGATCCGCGTCTTGAACCAGGCTTACCGTGCGGGCTATATCAGTGACGACAATTTCTCGGACGATGACACGAACCATGAGGATAAGATCAAGGCAGGAAGGTATGGCTGCATCTTCATGGCAGGCACCGCCAATCGTTCCGGAGCCCTGCAGGCCTGGAGGAGCGAGCATCCGGATGCGGAATATATCGCCATTGACGGCCCCCAGAGCACGTTAGGCCGCGCCCCGACCCTGGCGCAGACGGGCTTGTCAGGCTGGATGATCAATTATATCACCAAGGACTGCGTAGACCCCATCAAAGCCATTGAAATCTTCACCTACCTGCTTTCGGAGCATGGCGGCATGCTTTGCCGCTTCGGCGTGGAGGGGGAGACCTACTACTATGATGAGAATGGCAAGGTCGCCCTGATGCCGGAAGTGAAGGAAATGCAGTTGAATGACATTGACAGCTTCAAGAAGATTTATCGCCTGTCCGAGTTCATCGTCTTCGGCCATGACAGGTACGAATCCCTGTCCGCGGACGGCTTTGAGTCCGTGGCGCAGATGCAGGCCTGGGGCAAGGGAAAGCTGAAGCCGCAATTCGTGGTGGAAAACATTTCCCCGGATGCCGGTTCGGCGGAAGCCAGGGCCCTTAGCGCGATTGACACCAACTGGAGCACTACCTTGACCAGCCTGATCCGCGCCAAGGACGACGCGACTTTCGACCAGCTGGTCGAGGATCATAAGAAGTTCCGGGAAGAGAACGACTGGAATTCTGTCGTCGCGGTCTTTAACGCGAAGATGGAGGTGAACAGAGAGAAGCTGGGGGAATAAGATGACGGGAAAAGAGCTGTACCAATTGATCGGTCTACAGTCCGAAGCCGTGCGAAAGATGGAAGAGGCAGCCAAAGGAGTCGATCTGGCTGGGTATGGTCCCTGTTTGGAACATTTGATGGAGCCCCAGGCGGCTGCCGGCGCGTTCCATTGCCTTTCGGCAAGCCTTGGGGAGGATCCGGGGAATTTCAAGATGCTGTTTTGCCAGTTGGAATGCGCCAGGCGCGACGCGGACAGATATCGGGAAAAGGGGATCCCGCACAATATCTTCGTGGATACCATGAAATGCTTCCCCAGGTTCCTTAAGGAATGCCAGGAGAAGACCGGGGACCTGTCCTTTGACCGGGGATGGTGGACGTACCGGCAGGTCAGCATGCGCATCTTCCGGATCGGCGCCCTGGAATATGAGTTATGCGACGAACAGGAGCACAGCGTAAGCCTCCACATCCCGTCGGACGCGGACCTTTCCAGCGCTTCGGTGGACGATTCCCTTATGAGGGCGGAAGCTTTTTTCCAAGCGTATTATCAAGAATACAGCCATGTGAATTATACTTGCCATTCCTGGATGCTCTCTCCCGTGCTCCCATCCCTTTTGCCGGAGGAGTCCAATATCGTCTCTTTCCAGAGGCGGTTTGACCTGATCCGGGAAGACCGGGAGACAAGGGATTTCGTGGAGTGGATCTTCCAGAGGTCGGAAGATGCGGATGTGGGGACGCTGCCGGAAAGGACGCGCCTGCAAAGGGGCGTAAAGAGGCTCCTTTTGCAGGGAGGGACGGTAGGCTCCACGTTCGGGATGATGAAGAAAGGATGGCGCTAAGCATAAAGCGCTTACGGCAAAGGCAGGGGATTGGCGTCCCCTGCCTTTGTCATGGGGCGTGGCGAAAGCCTCTGGAAGGGGCGGAAATGGCCCTGCCCCTAAAACATTGACTTGACAATTCCCTTTCCATGTTTTATGGTTAAAAAAGGAATGAAAAGCAATATAAGGAGGTCGCTTATTTATGAACAAACCCGTTGTGCTTGTGGTAATGGATGGCGTAGGGGAGACGCCGGTCGAACTCGGCAATATGGTCCTTAAGGCCACGACTCCCACTTTGGACGAATTGAAGGCTACCCAGCCTTGGCGCACGATCCGTGCCCATGGGGAAGCGGTAGGGCTTCCCACCGATGACGATATGGGCAATTCCGAGGTGGGCCATAATGCTTTGGGCTGCGGACAGATTTATTCCCAAGGCGCCAAGCTGGTAAACGAATCCATAGAATCCGGCAAGATTTTTTCTTCCGATACTTGGAAGACCCTAGTCGGCAATGTGAAGAAGAGCGGCGGTGCGCTGCACTTCTTGGGACTGCTTTCGGATGGGAACGTGCATTCCAACATTGGGCACCTCATCGCCATGATTAAAGAGGCGAAGAAAGAGGGCGTTTCCAAGGTGCGCTGCCATATCCTGCTGGACGGACGTGACGTTCCCGCCACTTCTGCCCTGGAATATGTGGACCAGCTTGAAACAGTGCTTGCAGAGTTGAATGACGATGGCTTCGACGGACGCATCGCTTCCGGCGGCGGACGCATGAAGATCACGATGGACCGTTATCAGGCGAACTGGCCCATGGTCAAGGCCGGCTGGGACGTGCATGTCCATGGCATCGGACGCCAATTCGCAAGCGCGAAGGAAGCCATCGAGACGTACCGCGCGGAGACCGGGGCCATTGACCAGGACCTGCCCGCTTTCGTCATTGCCGAGAATGATGTCCCGGTAGGGACGATCCAGGACGGCGACAGCGTCATCCTGTTCAATTTCCGCGGCGACCGTGCCCTGGAGATTTCCATGGCCTTTGACGGCGGGGATGAGTTCACCGCGTTTGACCGCGGCCACAAGCCGGACGTGCAGTATGCGGGCATGCTCCAGTATGATGGGGACTTGAACCTGCCGAAGCAGTTCTTGGTCAACCCTCCGGAGATCCGCCACACCCTCACTGAGCTTTTGGTGGAAAACGGCATACCGGAATATGCTTGCTCCGAGACCCAGAAATATGGGCATGTGACCTATTTCTGGAACGGCAACCGTTCGGAAAAGTTCTCCGAGGAACTGGAAGTCTGGGAGGAGGTCCCCTCAGATGTACGTTCCTTTGATGAATGCCCTTGGATGAAGGCGACGCAGATCACCGACCTGGTCATCGGAGCCCTGGAAAGCGGGAAGTATGGCTTCATCCGCTGCAATTTCCCGAACGGCGACATGGTAGGCCATACCGGAAGCTGCCTGGCGACCGAGATCGCCGTGGAGACGGTGGATTTGTGCCTCGCCCGCATTAAAAAGGCGGTGGAGGAAGCAGGCGCGATCCTGCTGGTGACGGCGGACCATGGCAATGCGGACCAGATGCTGGAGAAGGACAAGAAGGGCAATATCGCCCCCCGTACCGCGCACAGCCTCAATCCGGTGCCTTTCATCGTCTATGATCCGAACGGAAGGCATGAGTTAAAAGAGGATCCGACCTTCGGCCTTGCCAATGTGGCTCCCACCGTGGCCCAGTTATTGGGCATTAGTCCTTATGACTGCTGGGAAGAGGGCATGCTGAAATAAAAGGTGGCAGTGAAGTAAAAGCGGCAGTGAAGTAAAAGCGGCAGTGAAGTAAAAGCGGCAGTGAAATAAAGGGCGGCAGAATGATCTGACTGCTTAAGGAAGACGCAGGGAAATGATTCGGAGGCTTCTTGGCCGATCATCTTCCCTGCGCCTTTTTTCTTATGGAAGCTTTCAGGACTGGAAATTCAAACGGGGGGAAGCTTCTGCAACAGGAAAGAGGCGCACAGCCCGGTGAACAGGCCGGCCAGGATCCCGGCAAGCACCAGGTGGGGCAGGTAAGCCAGCACGCCAAGGGTGCCGGTGACGAGGAGGGCGGCCAAGAGCTGGCCTAAGTTGTGGAATAAGCCGCCGAAAGCTCCCACCAGGCAGAGGTGGCGGCGTCCGAGGCGCTTTCGCAGGCACATCTGGACAAGCAGGGCCGCCAGGCCGCCCGCCAGGCTGTACAAGAGGCTCAATGCCTGGCCGAAGAGCAAGGCGGAGAGCAGGATGCGGCAGAGCAGCACCAGGAAAGCGTCCCTGGGGCTGTAACGTTCCAGCAGGACCAGGGTGATGATGTTCGCCAGCCCCAGCTTGATGCCGGGTATCGGCGCAAGGGGCGGGATGACGCTTTCCAGCGCGAAGATGGCTAAGGACAAGGCGGTATAGAGGGCGAGTTGGGTAAGCTTGCGAGTGGGCATGGCAGGTCCTTTCTTGTCTCTTGGGGAAAAGGTGCGATGTCAGCGGACGACGGCATCCGTCCCGTCCGCGTCCGTCTCCCGGGAAAGGCGGATGACCAGGCGGTGGGGCAGGCAGACGATGGGGTAGAGGGCGTCGTGCCGGAAGCCTTGCCGGACGCAGAGCTTGTCCGGGCAGTCGGCGGAAAGGATGCCGATTTCATTGGGGCGGACTTCGATCAGGTTCCTTCCGCCGTCCGAGGCTTCGATGGGGAGCGTGTAGCTTACTGTCACCTGGTCCAGGCGGATGCTGGCGATCAGTTCGCCGTCACGATAGATGTCGGCCTGCAAAGGTCCGTCGCCCCTGGGGGCGAAGCGTAAGGCAAGGAGGACCGCCAGGCTGGCCAGGATGCAGGCTGCGAGGACGAGGCTTAAATTACGCGCAAGCTTCCGGTTGTCATTGGTCTGCAAGGATGGGTCCCTCCTTTCATCCGTTCGGCCAAGGGCAGAGATCCGCGTAAGCACGGCCTTGCCAGCCGAACTAGTTTGCCAGCCGAACTGGTTCAGCTTGGAACTGGTTCAGCTTAGGGCCAGTTCGGCTTGGGTGCGGGCCGAACCGTTACAACCTTACTGTATCACGATTGAAAGTTGGGGGCAATCAAAACTTGAATATTTTGTAAACACATGCTACAATGTCGAAGGATGGGCTTTCGTGTCCTTGCGTCCCGGAAGGGGGCTGCGGGGGGCGGAGGGAAGAAAGGCGGGAAGCTTCGGCTTTTGAAACAGATGGACCTGGTGAAGAACCGCAGGGAGGGCAAGACCGTCTTCTATTCCCTGGCGGATTCCCATATCGTGACGATCCTAAGCCAGGGGCAGGATCATATTGAGGAATGAAGCCGTAACCGGCATCGCAGGGGGAGGAATGGAAAATTTGGCAGGTAAGGAGTGGCGACATGGATTTGCTTGAATTAAGGGACCAAATAGACGCGATCGATACCCAGATCGTGGACCTCTATGAGAAGCGTATGGAGGTCTGCAGGCAGGTGGCGGAATATAAGATCCAGACGGGGAAGAAAGTGTTCGACCGTCAAAGGGAGTTGGAGAAGTTGGCTCAGGTGAAGTCCATGACCCATAACGACTTCAACAGCCATGGCGTGGAGGAGCTTTTCGAGCAGCTCATGTCTATGAGCCGGAAGCTGCAGTACCAGCTTTTGTCGAAGCACGGCGGCCTAGGGAAAGCGCCTTTCATAGGCGTGGACGGCCTGGATACGGCCAAGGCGCGGGTGGTGTTCCAAGGGGCGGAGGGGGCTTACTCCCACGCGGCGATGAACAAGTATTTCGGGGACCGGGTGGACAGCTTCCATGTGGACACGTTCCGGGACGCCATGTGTGCCATTGACGAGGGCAGCGCGGATTTCGCCGTGCTTCCCATCGAAAATTCCACGGCGGGGATCGTAAGCGAGATTTACGACCTTTTGGTGGAGTTTGAAAATTACATCGTAGGGGAACAGGTCATTCGAATCGAACATTGCCTGTTGGGCGTGCCTGGGAGCAGGCTGGAGGACATCCATACCGTGTATTCCCATCCCCAGTCCCTCATGCAGAGCGGCCAATACCTGCGCGCCCATGACTGGAAGCAGATCAGCATGCAGAACAACGCCTTTGCCGCCCGCAAGGTGGCCGAGGACGGGGACAAAGGGCAGGCGGCCATCGCCAGCGAGATGGCGGGGGAGATCTACGGGCTTCAAGTGCTTGCCAAGGGGGTGAACCAGGAGGAAAACAATTCCACCCGGTTCATCATCGTCACGAACCAGAAGATTTTTAGGAAGGACGCCGGGAAGATCAGCATATGCTTCGAGGTGCCCCATAAGAGCGGCTCCCTCTATCATATGTTGTCCCATTTTATCTATAACAACCTGAACATGACCAAGATCGAGAGCCGGCCCATTGAAGAGAGGGACTGGGAATACCGCTTCTTCGTGGATTTTGACGGGAACCTTTCCGAAAGCGCGGTGAAGAACGCGTTAAGGGGGTTAAGGGAAGAGGCCAGGAACATGAAGATCTTGGGGAATTATTGATCGGCGGAGGATAGGATATGAGGCAGCAGGAACTGATCGTATATCGGGATTTCGAGGACGGAAGCCTCTTAGAGGACATGGCATGGGTCATGGACCATTATACGGACGGGAGGGTGAACGCGCAGGGCGGGCCGGACGTCACGGCCCTGTTTTACAGCTGCATCCACCGGTTGATCGAGCTTGCCGGGAATTATGGCTTTTGCGGCAACCTCTGGCACTGTTACCTGGCAAACCTCCTTGTGAACAATGAAAACAGTTATTCCAAGGGCTGCGAGTGCAGGGGCGGGGTGGATGGGACCATCAACGCGGCAGTGCTGCATGACATCGTGATCCTGAAGGAATTCTATGATTTCGACTTCCGGCCGGTGATGGAGCGGCTTGGCGTGCCGGAGTTTGCCCTGGTGGAGCATTATGAAGGCAGCAGCCAGGAGGGCAGGGTCTACAACAAGCGGATCCGCGCACGGATCTGTGGGCTGGCTGAAGCTTTTTGCCAGGATGGCACGCCCCAGGAAATGAAGGATACCCTGACCCAGTTCTATCGGGAATATGGGGTCGGGAAGTTCGGCCTGCATAAGTCGTTCCGCATCGCCCACGGGGAGGCGGGGGTGGAGGTGGCCCCCATCCTCAACATCGCCCATGTAAAGCTTGACGACCTGGTGGGCTATGAGATCCCGAAGAGGAAGCTTGTGGAGAACACGGAAGCTTTCGTGGAAGGGCGTCCCGCCAACAACTGCCTTTTGTACGGAGACGCGGGGACGGGCAAATCCTCTTGCATCAAGGCGATCGCCAACGAGTATTATGATAGGGGGCTGCGCGTCATCGAGGTCTATCGGCACCAGTTCCAGGACCTGAACGACGTGATCGCCCAGGTCAAGAACCGGAATTACCGCTTCATCCTTTACATGGACGATTTAAGCTTTGAAGATTTTGAAACGGAATACAAGTACCTTAAAGCGCTGATAGAGGGCGGGCTGGAGCGCAGGCCGTCGAACGTCCTGATCTACGCCACCTCCAACCGCAGGCACCTGATCCGGGAGAACTACCAGGATAAAGAGGAGGTCCGGGAGGATATGCACTCCAGCGACACGGTCCAGGAAAAGCTGTCCCTGTCCGGGAGGTTCGGCGTCACGATTTATTTCGGCGCACCTACGCCCAAGCAATATCAGGAGATCGTGGCCGTGCTTGCCGCAAAGAACGGCATCCAAATGCCTAAGGAGGAGCTTTTAGGACAGGCAGTGCGTTGGGAGCTGAACCACGGGGGGCTCTCCGGGCGTACCGCACAACAATTTATAGATTACTTATTAGGGAGGAAGGATACAAATGGCGATTAAGACCTTTGCCGCGATCGATGTGGGAAGCTTCGAGCTATCCATGAAAATCTTCGAATTTGCGGGCAAAAACAGCATTCGTGAAATTGACCGGGTGAGCCAACGGATCGCCCTGGGGAACGACACCTATGAGAATGGCAAGATCAGCCTCCAGCGCATGGATGAGCTGTGCCGGACCCTCAAGGAGTTTTCCGGCATCATGAAGACTTACCGCGTGGACGACTATCGCGCTTATGGCACCAGCGCCATCCGGGAGACGGAGAATACGACGATCGTTCTGGACCAGATCGAACAGAGGACGGGGATCCGCCTGGAGGTGTTGAGCAATTCGGAACAGCGCTTCCTGGATTACAAGTCGGTAGCCTTCAAGGGGGAGACGTTTGGCAAGATCATTGAAGACAAGACGGCCATCGTGGATATCGGCGGCGGCAGCATCCAGGTCTCCCTTTTTGACAATGACGCCCTGATGGCGACCCAGAACATGCGCCTGGGCGTGCTGCGCATCCAGGAGAGGTTGAACCGCCTCAACGCCAAAAGCGGGCAGATCGAGGGCCTGATCGATGAGATGGTCTCCGCCCAGATGTCCATTTTCAAGAAGCTGTACCTGAAGGACCGCACGATCAAGAACATCATCCTCGTGGACGATTACCTTTCCCCTTGGGTCCTGCGCAAATCGGGCAAGGACGCCTCCAAGGCCATAGCCGGGGTGGATGAGTACGAGAGGATGATGGAGGTCCTGCGCACCCGGTCCCAGTCCCAGGTGGCGGCCCTGATGGGCATCGCGGAGGAGCGGGTCCCCCTGGTCTTCATCAGCGCCGTGATCTTAAAACAGATCGCCATGCTGATGGGGGCGGAGAAGATCTGGGCCCCGGGCGTTGCGCTTTGCGACGGCATCGCTTATGAATATGCGGAGAAGAACAAGCTTCTTGCGGATGTGCATGATTTTGAGAAAGACATCATCGCCTGCGCCACCAATATCAGCAAGCGCTATATGGGCAGCCGCAAGAGGGCGGAGACGTTGGAATCCATCACCCTGGCCATTTTTGACAGCATGAAGAAGGTCCATGGCCTGGGCAAACGGGAACGCCTCTACCTGCGCCTTGCCGCGATCCTGCATGACTGCGGCAAGTACATCAGCATGGTGAACCTGGCGGAGGATTCCTATAACATCATCATGTCCACGGAGATCATCGGCCTGTCCCATATGGAACGGGCGATCGTGGCGAACGTGGTACGCTTCAACCATAGCCCGTTCGTCTATTATGGGCAGTTGAACCGGGAAGGGACGAAGCTGACCGAGGAGGCTTACCTGGTGATCGCCAAGCTGACGGCCATCCTGAGGCTGGCCAACAGCCTGGACCGCAGCCACAAACAGAAGCTGAAAGGGATCAAGGCCCTGCTTAAGGACAATGTCTTGGTCCTGACGGTGAACAGCCAGGAGGACATCACGCTGGAACGAGGCTATTTTAACGATCGGGCGGACCTGTTCCAGGAGGTGTTCAGCATACAGCCGGTATTAAAGCAACGCAAGCAGTTTTAAGGGAGGGTAAGCACAATGTCTGAGAACAATTTTAGGAATCCGGCATATTATACGAACCGGGAGTTGAGTTGGATCTTATTTGACCATCGGGTCTTAAGCGAGGCGAGGGACAAGGGCAACCCCCTCTTTGAACGGCTGAAGTTCTTAAGCATCACGGCGTCCAACCTGGATGAGTTCTTCATGGTCCGTGTGGCGTCCTTGAAGGATATGGTCCATGCGGGGTATGAGAAGCGCGATATCGCGGGAATGACGCCCAAGGAGCAGCTGGAAGCCTTGTCTGAGGCGATCCATAAGCTGGTGGACCTGCAGTATTCCACATACAATCGGGGGCTTGTGCCCCAGCTTTTGCTAAACGGCTTAAAGGTGATCCGCAGGCATGAAGACTTAAGCCAGGAGGAAGCCGCGTTCGTAGACCAGTATTTCGAGGAGAACGTCTATCCCGTCCTGACCCCCATGGCGGTGGATTCTTCCAGGCCGTTCCCCCTGATCCGCAACAAGTCCCTGAACATCGGCGCTTTAGTGCGTAAAAAAGGGGACGACGTCCTGGACTTCGCCACGGTGCAGGTGCCCAGCGTATTGGCCAGGATCGTGGAATTGCCCCAGGAAGACGGCGTGCGCAAGGTGATCCTTTTGGAGGAGGTCATCGAACGCAACATCCAGAAGCTGTTCCTGAATTATGAGATCGTGTGCGCCCATCCGTTCCGCATCATGCGCAACGCGGACCTTTCCATCGACGAAGATGAGGCGGCGGACCTGCTTAAGGAGATCGAGAAGCAGTTGAAGAAGCGCCAGAGGGGCGAGGCCATCCGCCTGGAGGTGGAGGAGGGCATTGATAAGCGCCTCTTAAAGATCCTGCGCAAGGAGCTGGGCATCGAGGAGCAGAATATTTATGCCATTGACGGTCCCCTGGACCTGACCTTTTTGATGAAAATGTATGGGCTGGACGGCTTCTCCCATTTGAAAGCGCCGAAGCATGAACCCCAGCCGGTGCCCCGCCTGCCGGCAGGCTGCGACATCTTTGAAGAGATCCGCAAAGGAGACATCCTGCTCCATCACCCGTACCAGACTTTTACTCCTGTGGTTGATTTCATCCGCCAGGCTTCCGTGGACCCGGAGGTGTTGGCCATCAAGCAGACTCTTTACCGCGTCAGCGGCAATTCGCCCATCATCGCGGCCCTGGCGCAGGCGGCGGAGAACGGGAAGCAGGTAAGCGTCCTGGTGGAGCTTAAGGCCCGTTTTGACGAAGAGAACAACATCGTATGGGCGAAAATGCTGGAGAAGGCGGGCTGCCATGTCATCTACGGGCTGGTAGGCTTAAAGACCCACAGCAAGATCACGCTGGTGGTGCGCCGTGAAGAGGACGGCATCCGCAGGTACGTCCATTTAGGCACGGGCAACTATAACGACGCCACGGCGAAGCTCTATACGGACGTGGGGCTGCTGACCTGTTCGGAAACCATCGGGGAGGACGCTACGGCGGTGTTCAACATGCTGTCCGGTTATTCGGAGCCTTTGATGTGGAATAAGCTGTCCTTAGCCCCCCTGTGGCTTAAGAACCGCTTCCTGTACCTGATCGGCAGGGAGAAGGAATATGCGAAAGAGGGCCGCCCGGCCCGGATCGTGGCGAAGATGAACGCCCTTTGCGACCCGGACATCATCGAGGCCTTGTATGAAGCCAGCGCCGCCGGCGTGAAGATCGACCTGATCGTCCGCGGCATTTGCTGCCTGAAAGTAGGGATCCCGGGGGTCAGCGAGAACATCACGGTGCGTTCCCTTGTGGGCACTTTCCTGGAGCATGCCCGCATCTTCTATTTTGAAAATGACGAGCATTACGAGATTTATTGCGGCAGCGCCGACTGGATGCCGCGTAACCTGGAGAGGCGCGTGGAGATCCTGTTCCCTGTGGAGCAGGAGGAGCTTAAGGAAGAGCTGCTCCATATCCTGCACAACCAGCTCCGTGACACCCTTAAGGCCCAGGTCCTTTGCGCGGATGGGTCCTATGAAAGGGTGGATAAGAGGGGCAAGGAGAGCTTTAGCGCCCAGGAAGCCTTCTGCGAGGAGGCGGCCGCCCTTGCCATGCAGTCCCAGGAGGAAGAAATAAGCAGTTCCAGGACGTTCATTCCGGAGATGAGACATGAAGAAGCTTGAAGGGAAGACGATCGTGTTGGCAAGCGCCTCCCCCAGGAGGAGGGAGCTGCTTGCCCAGATCGGTTTGGACTTTACGGTCTGCGTGAGCACGGTCGAGGAAAAGGTCACGAAAAGCCTGCCGGACCAGGTGGTGGAAGAGCTTTCCCGCCAAAAGGCCCTGGACGTGTACGGCCGCACCGCCGCCTTAGGAGGGCGGGTGGTGATCGGCGCGGACACCATCGTCTATTGCGAAGGGAGGATCCTGGGAAAGCCCGCCTCCTACCAAGACGCCGTAGAAATGCTAAAACTGCTGCAGGGGCGCACCCATTTCGTGTATACCGGCGTGACGCTCCTTGTCGGGGACGGCGGGGAGGAGCCCATCGAGAGGCAGTTTTTTGAGGAAACCGCCGTATCCTTTTATCCCATGGATCTGGAAGAGATCGAAAGGTACGTGGATACGGGGGAGCCGTTTGACAAAGCGGGAGGATATGGCATACAAGGCGTGTGCGCCCGGCACATCAAAGGCATTTACGGGGATTACAGCAACGTGGTGGGGCTGCCGGTAGGCAGGCTTTATACGGAGCTTAAGGCCTGGGATGCGGGAGGTGGGAAGCGGGCGGTGCTGTTTGACCTGGACGGCACGCTTTCGGATTCGATCGCCAGCATCAAATATTGCGCGGATCGGGCCGTGGCCCCGTATGGGATCGGCCCTTTCAGCGTGGAACAATATTATTATTTCGTGGGAGACGGGGCCGCCAACCTGGTCAAGCGCTGCCTGGCCGCGGGCGGGGACGAAGGGCTTGTGCATTTCGAGGAAGCCTACGCCAGGTATTTGGACTTGTTCCGGGAGGACTGCATGTACCAGGTTAAGCCGTACGAAGGCATGCCGGAAGCCCTGGCGGCCTTAAAGGAGCGCGGCTTAAAGCTTGCCGTCCTGTCCAACAAGCCCCATTTGGAGACCATCCGCGTGGTGGAAGCCCTATATGGGAAAGATTGCTTCGACGTGATCCAGGGGCAGGAGCCCGGGCTTGCCATCAAGCCCAGCCCGGACGGCGCGCTGCGGGTGTTTGAAAAGTTGGGCGTAGAGGCAGGAAGCGTCCTGTACCTGGGAGATACCGCCACGGACATGAAGACGGGCAAGAATGCGGGCGCGTTCACCATCGGCGCCTTATGGGGCTTCAGGGAGCGCGGCGAGCTGGAAGAGGGAGGCGCGGACGCGGTCATCGCCCATCCCCGGCAACTGCTGTGGTATTTATAAAAAACGCTTGACGCGTACAGGGATTCTTACTATTATGATTACAGGAAAACTTGTCGGGTATGCCTCAAGGAGAGGGGCAGCAGTCGTGGAAAGAGGGTAAATGTATGCATGAGTATGATGATGTGGTATTGGAATGCTTTTTGAAGAATCAGTTACAGTTATTCCCCGAGCGGGTCGCGGAGAACCTGGAAGCGGCGGAAAGCTTCCTGGAAGAGTGCATGGCGGTGGTCGTGGATTCCGTGGACGAGGTCATTGAATACTTTGAAGAAGCCGGTATCGACTTGGACGGCGCTGAAGGGGAGGAAATCTTAGACGCGGATGAAGTGTTTGACATCGGCGATGGAAGATACCTGATCGTGGAAGGCTGACGGGCCAGCCTGTCGTTTATGCGCCTGCCTGCCCTGGGGACGTGCCGAAATAGGCATTCAGGATTTCCAACAGGCCGTCATGGTCGTTATCTTTTTGGGTGACGATGTTGGCTGTAGCCTTGACGGCGTCCGAGGCATTGGACATGGCGATGCCGATATGCGCCGCCTGAAGCATGGAAAGGTCGTTCTGGGCGTCCCCTGCGGCGAAAGTATGTTCCGCGGGGATATGGAGGGCGTCGCGCACGAATTCCACTGCCCGTCCTTTGCCGGCGTCCGCTGGCAGGATCTCCAGGTATCGGTCATTCGAGAAGACCATTTGCACGCGCCCCTGGCAATGGGGCAGGGTGCGGTCGCGGAAGCGTTCCAATGCGCCCTTGTCCGTCAGATGGATACATAAAAGCTTGTGGGATCCCTCCTTTAAGGCGGAAGCGAGGTCTTCCGTGCAGGCAAGGGGAAGATGGATCCGTTCCGTATAATAACGCAGCTCTTCATTTAGGCCTTTGCAGACGATGGAATCGTCTGTATAACCGTGGATGTGGAGCTGCATTTTTGCTGCCTCTTTAGTAAGGTAGCGGATGTCCTCGGGCGTGATGCGGCTTTCCCAGAGGGTCTTTTGCGTGCCGCAGTCATAAACCTGCGCGCCGTTAAAGGCGATGGCAAGCATGCGGGAACTTGGAAGCCCCAAGGCGTCGCAAATTTCCAGGACGCTGCGAAGCGGCCTGCCGGAGGCAAGGACCAGGCGGTGCCCTAAGCGGTCCATTTCGTCCAAGGACTCCCTCATGGCCGGGGAAATGGTGCAGTCGCCCCGAAGCAAGGTCCCGTCCAGATCCGTAAAGAGCAGGCGGGAATGGAGGCGCTTCATTTGATCGAGCACATCCTCCGGCACGAAGAGCCGGCCATAGCCGCGCCCCATGTCAAGCCCTGGCTTGTTGTCCCCATGGAAGTCCGAGCCGCCCGAAAGCAGCAGGCCATATTTATCCGCAAGCCGACGGACCTGCCGTTCGTTGGAGGGC
>CANPWC010000043.1 GCA_947581905.1 uncultured Acetatifactor sp. | reverse complement strand
CACCGTCTTGATGACCAGGATGTTCTGCGCCTTGTCCATAGAGACGAAGCCTTCCCGCATCACCCTAAGGTATTTGTCGTTGACGGCTTCCTCCTCTTCTTCCGGCACGGCATATTTCTGCCTGCCGTCTCCCACCGGGACCTTGATCAGGCGCAAAAGCCGGATGTCACGGGAAACGGTGGCCTGGGTCACGGAATATCCCGCGCCTTTTAGAAGCAAGACCAATTCCTCCTGGGTCTCTACCTCGTTTTGGCGGATCAACTCTAAGATCTTGTCCTGTCTGGCTTTCTTCATCCCTTTTTCTCCCTCATTTCATCTTTTTCCCTGGTCCACCCTTAGCCTAAACGGCCAGGCGGGCCAACTTCCCGGTCCACCCTAAGCCCGAACATCCTGGCAATTTACTTCTCGCTCAGCTTCCGATGCAGCACTTCCAGGAAGCTGGTCTCCCCCAGTCGGATGAAATCCGTGGTCTTGGCGGACCTGTGGACGCGGATGCGCTCCCCTGTCTTTAAAAGGACGGCATGCGCCCCGTCAAAGCTGACCTCCACCTCCTGCGCCTGCCCGTCCTTTCCCTCAGGGACCTCGATCTCCACCACGTCCTCCGGGGACAGGATGATGCTCCTTTGGTTTAAGGTATGGGGGCAGATGGGCGTCATCATCAAAAGCTGCGCCTTGGGCTCCACGATGGGGCCTCCGGCGGAAAGGTTATAGCCCGTAGACCCGGTGGGCGTGGTCAGGATCAGCCCATCGGCCTGGTAATCATTTAAAAACTGTCCGTTCACGGAAACATTGAATTTCAGGATCCGCAGGGAACCGCTCCTGGAAATCACGATGTCATTTAAGGCCCAGTCTTCCACGCCCTCCTGCCTCTGGGACACCACTTCCCCATGAAGCCGCATCCGATGTTCCACCTGATAGTCCCCCGCGATCAGGCGGTCCAGGGCTTCTTCCAGGTGGGCAGGCTCAATCTCCGTCATATAGCCCAGCGTCCCCAGGTTGACGCCTACCAAGGGGACGCTCGCCTTATGCACGTCCCTAGCCGCCTGCAGCATCGTCCCGTCCCCGCCTAACACGATCAGGCAATCCGCCTCTTCCAAGGGGACTCCTGCGCAGGAGGCGTCAATCCCTTTGTCCATAAGGAACGCCTCCTTAGGCTTGCTTCCTCCCAGGCGGATGCCGCAGCGTACGCCCCTGTCCCGCAGATACCGCTCGATTTTGCGTGTCATCCCTAAGTCCGGGTCCTTATGCTCATTGGTATACACCAGAAAGGTCAACATCCTCTCATCCTCCCTGTCCAAAAAACAAGCCAGCCTCCCTCGCCGCCTGGGCGGCCTTTCCTGTCCGGTCCGCCAGGGGCGCGCCTTCCCGTTTTACAAGGTAAAGCAAGAACTCCACGTTCCCCTCCGGTCCCTTGATCGGGGAAAAGTCCACTCCGGCGATGGTAAAACCGATGCCTTCCGCGAACGCCATCACCCGGTCGAGGACCTCGATGCGTACCTTTTCCTCCCGGACCACGCCTTTTTTGCCGACCTTTTCCCTGCCTGCTTCAAACTGGGGCTTGACTAAGCAAACCATCCCGCCCCCCTCCTTAAGCAGGTCCCAAGCCGGAGGCAGGATTTTCTCCAGGGAAATGAAGGAAACGTCCGCGCCGGCAAAATCCGGCTCCTCAGGAAGCCCTCCTTTTCCCATGTAACGGAAATTGGTCTGTTCTAAGTCCACCACGCGCGCATCCGCCTTAAGCTTCTGGGCAAGCTGCCCCGTCCCCACATCCACGGCATACACCTTTGCCGCCCCGTTTTGCAGCATGCAGTCCGTAAAGCCGCCCGTGGACGCGCCGATGTCCAGGCATATCTTCCCCTCCAGCCTAAGCCCAAAGCATGCAATGGCTTTCTCCAGCTTTAACCCGCCACGGCTTACATAAGGGCAAGCCTCGCCGCGGACCTCGATGACGGCCGTTTGCGCCTCGACGCCGCTTCCCGCCTTATCCTGGCACTTGCCGTCCACATAGACGAGCCCTGCCCTGATGAGCGCCTTGGCTTTTTCCCGGGAGGGGGCAAGCCCCAATTCCACCAACAGGCAATCCAAACGTTCCTTCATCCGTCAATCTTTCTCCAAGCATCGCAAAATCCTCGCCACGACGCTCTCCGCGTCCATGCCGAGTTCCTTTTTCAGGATTTCCACCTTGCCGTGCTCCACGAACCGGTCCGGCACGGAAATGTTCAAAAACAGGTTCTCCCTGCCATTCCTCTTCATGCAGTCCAGCACTTTTTCCCCATAGCCGCCGGAAGAGACGTTTTCCTCCAGGGTGACGATGAGCCTATGGCCATCGCAGGCCTCAAGGACCGCCTCCTCGTCCAGGGGCTTGGCGAAGCGGGCGTTGATCAGGCTTGCGTCGATCCCCTGCGCTTTTAAGAGCAGGCGGGCTTCCACAGCCGTCTCCACCATGCTTCCCAAGGCGAACAAGGCGACCCCGCTTTCTTTGTAAATCCACTCCGCCTTGCCCAGCTCTATGGGGGCGCGAAATTCCTTAAGGCCGGCGTAAGCCACGCCGCGCGGATAACGGATCGCCACAGGCGCGCCCAAAGCCAGGCCGAACTTCAACATATCGGAAAGTTCCCACTTGTTCTTCGGCGCGCATACGTGCATGTTCGGGATGCCGGACAGGTAGGTAAGGTCAAAGATGCCCTGGTGGGTCTCCCCATCGCTGCCCACCAGGCCCGCCCGGTCAATAGCGAACACCACCGGCAGGTTCTGGATGCAGACATCATGCAGAATCTGGTCATAAGCGCGCTGCAGGAAGGAGGAATAAATCGCCACGATGGGCTTTAAGCCGCCGATGGCAAGCCCCGCCGCGAACGTGACCGCATGCTGCTCCGCGATCCCTACGTCGAAGAAACGGTCCGGGTACATGTTGTGGAAACGCTTCAACCCCGTCCCGTCCGACATGGCGGCCGTGATGGCGACCACTTTCTCGTCCCTCGCCCCCAGCTTGCACATCACCGTGGAAAATACATCGGTATAGTTGGCCACGTTCCTGGGATGGGACGGGATGCCTGTGGCGATGTCGAAAGGCTCCGCCCCGTGGAACCTTGCCGGATGGCGCTCCGCGGGGGCATAGCCCCTCCCCTTTTGGGTGATGGCATGGATCAGCACGGCTCCCTTGACCCTCTTGGCTTCCCGGATGACCCGCACCATGCCGCCGATGTCGTGCCCGTCCACAGGGCCCAGGTAAGTGATCCCCATATCTTCAAAGAACATGCCCGGTATGACCAGCTGCTTAAAGCTGCTCTTGGCGCGGCGGATGGTGGCGACCATGCTCGTGCCGCCCGGCGTCCCCATCAAAGCCCTGTAAATGCCTTCCTTCAAATCCAGGTAGCCGCTTGCCGTCCTGATATTGTTCAGGTACTTGGACACGCCGCCCACGTTTTCCGAAATGGACATGTTGTTGTCGTTCAGGATGATGATGAAATTGGTCTCCAGCTTGGCGGCGTTGTTCAAGGCCTCATAAGCCATGCCGCCCGTCAGGGAGCCGTCCCCGATGACGGAAACGATGGTGCGCGTCTCCCCCAAAAGGTCCCTGGCCTTCACCAGCCCCAGCCCGGCGGAAATCGAAGTGGAGCTGTGTCCCGTATCGAACACGTCGCACTCGCTTTCCTTGCGCTTCGGGAAGCCGCTCATGCCGTGGAACTGGCGCAAATGGTCGAAGCCTTCTTTCCTGCCCGTCAAAAGCTTATGGGTATAGGACTGGTGCCCTACATCCCAAATGATCTGATCCTCCGGCAGGTTCAAGACCAGGTGCAGGGCCATGGTCAGCTCCACCACGCCCAGGTTCGCCCCCAAGTGCCCTCCTGTAACGCTGATCTTCTCGATCAGGAACTGCCGGATCTCCTCCGCCAGCTGCCCCCAATCCGATCTGTCTATCGACTTGATATCATTAAGCTGTTCGATCTTCTCCAACAACATGTATCTTCCCTCACCTTAACTGCGGCGGTCTATCAGCTGCAGCACCAACTGCCGTAAAAACGCCGCGTCTTCCGCGCCTTTTCTTTCGCTAAGCCCATCCAATATGGCCACCGCCTCCTCTGACAGCCTGGCCACCTCCTGCCTGGAGCGTTCCAACCCGTTTAAGGTCACGTAAGTCTGTTTATGGTTTTTCTCATCGCTTCCGATCGGCTTGCCCAGTTCCTCTTTCGTGCCCACCACGTCCAGGATGTCGTCCTGGATCTGGAACGCGATCCCAATGTTATATGCGCATTTTTCAATCTGTGCCACTTCCTGCTCGTCCGCCCCGGCCAACAACGCCCCCACCATCATGGAAGCCTGGATCAGGGCGGCCGTTTTCTTCTCATGGATGAAAAGGAGCCGCTGCTTGGTCAGGTCCTTGCCGCCCTCCGCCTCGATATCCGCCGTCTGCCCGCCGATCATGCCGTAGACCCCGGCTTTTTGGGCTAAGACGGATAAGGCGCGCGCCACCCTGCGCCAGGCGCCTTCCTCGCCTGCCTGGGGCAGTTCAAACGCGCGAAGCGCCGTTTCAAACGCATAATTCAGAAGCCCGTCCCCCGCCAGGATGGCGAACGCCTCCCCATAAACCACATGGGTGGTCTTCCGCCCCCTGCGATATTCATCATCGTCCATGGCCGGCAGGTCGTCATGGACCAGGGAATAGGTATGGATCATCTCGATGGCGGCCATGAACGGCTCCACCAGGCCCCCCTGTCCGCCGAACATGCGGTAAACCTCCAGCATCAGCATGGGACGCAGCCTTTTCCCTCCGGCCAGGACGCTGTAATTCATCGCCTGAAGCACTGTCTTCTGATAGCCTTCCTCCTTGGGCAGGCAGGTCGTAAGCAATGCATCTATTTCCTGCGTCTTACGGCGCATTTCCTGTTGAAACACTTCTTTTTCCATTATTAAAAAGCTCCTTTAAAGCTCCTCCAGCTTTCCGTCAGCGGTCAGCTTCAGGACCTTCTTCTCTACCCGGTCAATCTGTTCGTTGCAGGTCTTTAACAGCTTCATGCCCTCGCTATAAGCCGAAAACGCCTCTTCCAACGACACGTCTTCCTCCTCCAGGCGCTCCACGAGCTGTTCCAACAGGGCGAAGTTCTCTTCCAGGCTCAGCTCTTTCTTCTCTTCCTCCATCGTCCATCCTCCCAAAATGCCGCCAGGGACTTACGACCCAGCGCCGCCAGGCCACTCCTCATTCCATCCATTGAGCGGATCTTTTTCGACATCCGTCACCACGGTCCCGATCTGCCCGTCACAGACGCGCACCACCAGGCGCATCCCTTCCTTGGCCTGGCGTATGCTGCGGATGTTGGCGCCGTCCGCGCCCTCCACGTACGAATAGCCGCTGTGCAGCTTTTCCAAAGGGGACAAGCGCCTCATCGCCTCAATATATAAATCCAGCTCATGCCGCTTTTCCCCCAGCCGCTTCTCCATGATGCCGCCCATCCGCTCTTCCATGCGCTGCAGGGCGGCCTTACGCTCCCGAATGCGGTTTAAGGGGCTTAAGGCGCGCAGATGCCTTTCCCATTGGCCGACGCGGTTATATTCCTTGTCCAGGCGCTTGCGCATCTGGCGGCGGAACCGTTCCTCATAGCCCTTAAGCTGTTCCATCAGCTGCCAGATGTCCGCCACCGCCAGCTCAGCGGCAACGGACGGCGTCGAAGCCCGCAGGTCAGCCACGTAATCCAGGATGGTCGTATCCGTTTCATGCCCCACCGCGGAAATGATGGGGACCGAGCAGTCGAACGCCGCTTCCGCCACGACCCTTTCATTGAACGCCCACAGCTCCTCCATGGAGCCGCCGCCCCTGCCCACGATCATCAGATCCACGGAAAGCCGCTCCAGGGCGCGGATGCCGTTTGCGATGCTTTCGCCCGCCCCGCTGCCTTGCACCAAGGCCGGATACAGGATGATCTGCACATAAGGGTTGCGCCTCCTCGTCACCTGCGCGATATCCCGGATCGCCGCCCCGGTATCCGCGGTCACGACCCCCAGGGTGCGGATGTATTTCGGGATGGGACGCTTATATTCCGGGGAAAACATGCCCATCTCCTCCAATTCGCGCTTCAAAAGCTCATATCTTTCATAAAGGAGCCCGATCCCGTCCAAGGATGCCTGCTTGGCATACAACTGGTATTTCCCGTCCCGCTCGAACACCTCCACGGAGCCGGATACGATGACCTGCTGCCCCTCTTTCATGAAAAAGTCCAGCCTCTTGGCATAATTGGCATACATTACGCAGTTGATGACGCCCTTTTCATCTTTCAGGCTAAAATAAATATGTCCAGAGGAGTGGTATTTGCAGTTGCTGACCTCTCCTTTCACGAGAATCGACTGCAGCATATAGTCCTGCATGAACATATTTTTGACGTACTTATTCACTTGTGATACGGTATAAACGTTACGGATCTTGATCACCCTGCCTTATACAAACTTCGCCAGGATGGCGTTCACAAAGCCGCCTGAGGCCTCCTGCCCGTACTCCTTCGCCAGCTCCACCGCTTCGTTGATGGCGACCCCGTTGGGCACGTCTTCGTCAAAAAGGATCTCATAGACGCCCAGCCGCAAGATGGCCAATTCCACCTTGCCCATGCGCATGGTGCTCCAGCCTTTCGCCCGTTCATTGAGCATGGCATCAATCTTGGGCAGCTTCCCCACCACCTTGTCCACCTTTTGGCTGATGTATTCCCTATCCTTTTCCAGCAGGCCCTCAAATTCCTCGTCCTCGAAAAAAAGCCTGGCCTGCTCCGGAAGCTCTTCCTTCCCATGGAATTCCGCCTGAAATAAAAGCCTGAAAATCTGTTCCCTCAGTTCATGTCGTCCCATGTCATTCGTCCTACTTATCCTTCTTCATGTTGATCCCAGCGATGCGGATATTCACGTCCGAACAGGTAAGCCCCGTCATGTTCTCGATCGCGGACTTCACCTTGCCCTGCACTTTCTGGCAGGTCTCGGGGATGTTGAACCCATATTCCATGTTAAGCGCCAAGTCCACGGCCACGCTTCCCTCCGACACCTCCACCTTGACCCCCTTGGTCAGGCTCTTGACGCCCACCTTGCTCATCAGTTCGTTGGTCAGGTTCCCGGCAAGGGAGGATACGCCATCCACCTCCGTGGCAGCCAGGGCGGCGATGATCGCCACTACGTCGTCCGCGATCTTCACTGTGCCGACGCTTGCATCTTCCTGCAGGATTACCTCTTCTTCTCTTTCCATATTTTCCTCCGTTCCGAAGCGTTCACACGATCAAGGCAGGGTGGAAGCCTCGCTCCCTCCCCAGCGCCAAGGCAATTTGTGACGCTTCGGCACAAATTGCATGATCCACTTGCTATAGTATAACATCATTTTACTCATTTGTCACCCAGAAAGTCAAAGTAAACTGGCTATCATTCCGCGCATAAGCGATACGGCCGTCCCCGCCGTCCATATAGCGGAAGACGTCCTGCCCCGTGATGAGGTGGTCCTCCATCTCCTGGTATACGGACGCGTCGCCGCACTTCAAGGTCACGTCCCTCCTGCCCGCTTCCGCGTAGGAGGCAAACAGCCGCTTAAGCTTTTCCTCATCATATTCGGTAAAATATGCGCCTTCCCGCACGTAATAATTCGCGTCCAGGCTCTCGCATTCCGGCAGGGGGATGACTTCGTCCGCCCTGTGCGTGGCCGAAAGCTGGTCCGTCGTCACGCACAGGTAATCATAGCTGACCTCAGGCAAGAAGGAAGAATCCTCCCAGCCAGCCCGGTAGGAGGCGTCGCCCCAGGTGGTATCCACATAATAATACGCCCCGTCCACCCGGACCAGGTTCCAGGCGTGCCCTTCCCCCTCGTCCACCGTCCCCATCACCAGCGCGCACTCCACGCCAAGCCGGTGCAGAAGGTATTGGGTCGCTTTCGCATACCCCTGGCAGACGGAAGCATGGTTTACGAACACGGAATAAATGTTCTGGTTATCCGGGGCATCCAGGTCATATTCCGTATTCCGGATCAGGGTTTCATACACATACTTCACCTTTTCGTAATCCGAAGCGTCCTGTTCCACCCCTGCCAACAATTCCCCTGCCGCCAGGTCGATCTGGCCCTTTCGCCTCCTGGCTTCTTCGATCCCCATGCTATAAGCGCCGGAAAATTCCAGCTTCACCGTCCGGTCCAGCCGGGTGTATTTCGTATAGGTATAGCCTTCTACGTAAAAGTATTCCGGGTGGTCGTCCAGCACGCAGGCGAACACCTTGTCGATGTCCTCCTCATCCAGGCCCGCCTTAAGGCCGGATAGGGAAAGCTCCTGCTTCTTAAGCAACCCTCCCAGGGCACGGTTGATGTCCTGGTACCAGGAAGCCTCCGCTTCCGACAAGCCCTGATAAGCATAGGGCGTCGGGCCCGCTTCCTCGAATTCCGGCGCTTTGCGCTCATCCGAGCCCTCGCCTTCCAAAAGGCCCGTGACGTTTTCCTCCGCATCCATCCATAAGCTGTCGGCCCATTTTGAGGCCACGTCTTCTTTGGTAAACGAAGATGATCCACAGCCGCATAAAACGGTCAGGACCAGCAGGATGACCTGCATCATCCGGAATCCTTTTTTTCCCATAATGCTCCTAATTGCGGCTAAACTCCGCCAATTTAAGTCCCTTGTTCCTCTCCAATGTCATGCCGATGCTCCAAGGGTTCACGAACAGGAGAAGTGGATTGCCCTTCCTGTCCTTCACTTTCTTCATATCAGAAGTGCCGGTCAGACGCTCCACGTTGACCTCATCCTTATTCTCGATCCAGCGGATATGCTCGTAAGGGAGGTTTTCCAGCCGGATTTCCACGTTATACTCGTTTTCCAGGCGGTACTTCAACACATCGAACTGCAATACGCCGACCACGCCCACGATGATCTCTTCCATGCCCGTATTGAATTCCTGGAAAATCTGGATCGCGCCTTCCTGGGCGATCTGCTCGATGCCTTTGACGAACTGCTTACGCTTCATGGTATCCACCTGGCGGACCCTGGCGAAATGCTCCGGCGCAAAGGTAGGGATCCCCTCATAGCAGAACTTCTCCCTGGGCGCGCAAAGCGTGTCTCCAATGGAAAAAATGCCCGGGTCGAACACGCCGATGATGTCCCCCGCATATGCCTCGCTTAAGATCTTCCTGTCATCCGCCATGATCTGCTGGGGCTGGGAAAGGCGCATCACCTTGCCGCCCTGGACGTGGCGCACTTCCATGTTGGCGTCATACCTGCCGGAACAGATCCGCATGAACGCGATCCTGTCCCGGTGGGCCTTGTTCATGTTCGCCTGGATCTTGAACACGAAAGCGCTGAAATCCTGGCTAAGCGGGTCGATCATGCCCACGTCCGCCTTCCTGGGCAGGGGCGTGGTCGCCATCTCCAGGAAATGCTTTAAGAAGATTTCCACGCCGAAATTGGTCAGGGCGGAACCGAAGAACACAGGGGTCAGCATGCCCGCCCGCACCTCTTCCAAGTCAAACTCCGCGCCGGCTTCATCCAACAGTTCCACTTCCTCCAACAGCTTGTCCCGCGCCGCGCTGCCAAGGGCTTCTTCCAAGGCTGCTTCATCGCTTAACGCGACTTTCCGGGCATGTCCCTCCTTAGTCCCTTTCTCCGTGTCGGAATAGGTGATGACGCACCGCTCCTGCCTGTCAAAGACTCCTTTAAAGCCCTTGCCGGACCCGATGGGCCAGTTCATGGGACAGGTGTCAATGCCCAATTCCTTCTCAATCTCGTCCAACAGGTCGAACGTGTCATTGGCGTCCCGATCCATCTTGTTGATAAAGGTAAAAATGGGGATCCGGCGCATGACGCAGACCTTGAACAGCTTCCGCGTCTGCGCCTCCACGCCTTTGGACGCGTCGATGACCATGACCGCGGAATCCGCCGCCATCAGGGTCCGGTAGGTATCCTCCGAGAAGTCCTGGTGCCCCGGCGTATCCAGGATATTGATGCAATACCCGTCGTATTCAAACTGCAGCACCGAGGAGGTGACTGAGATTCCTCTTTCCTTTTCAATCTCCATCCAATCGGATACCGCGTGCCTGGCGGTCGCCTTGCCCTTCACGCTCCCGGCCAGGTTGATCGCGCCGCCGTACAGCAAAAACTTCTCCGTCAGCGTGGTCTTCCCGGCGTCCGGGTGCGATATGATGGCGAACGTCCGCCGCCTCTTTATTTCTTCGGTATAATTCACTTACATTTCCTCCAATGATTCCTTATTCTTCTGACAGCATCCCTTTCCCGTCGAACTGGGGCTGGATGTCAAAATACTGAAGCACCGTGGCCCCAATGTCAGAGAAGCTCTCCCGGGTCCCCAGGCCCTTAGGCTCGATTCCCGGACCGTACATCAGGAAAGGGACATATTCCCTGGAATGGTCCGTAGACGCCTTATAACCAGGGTCGCAGCCATGGTCCGCCGTGATCATGAGCAGGTCCTGCGACCTTAGGGCATGGAGCAGCTCTGGCAGCTTAAGGTCAAATGCCGCGATCGCTTTGGCATAGCCGTCCACATCGTTGCGATGCCCATAGAGCATGTCGAAATCCACCAGGTTGACGAAGCAAAGCCCCTCAAAATCCCGTTCCAAGTATTCCCGCATCTTACGGATCCCATCCTCATTTCCCTGGGTGGCGGCCCATTCCGTGATCCCTCTGCCCGCGAAGATATCCCGTATCTTCCCGACGGCAATCACATCTAGTCCTGCCTCCTTAAGCTGGTCCAACATCGTGACCCCGGGAGGCGACAGGGAATAATCATGCCTCCCTGCGGTCCTTAAGAAATGTCCCTCTTCGCCGATAAACGGACGGGCGATGACCCTTCCCACGCCGTGCCTGCCCTGCAGGATCTGCCTGGCGATCTCGCAGTCGCGGTAAAGTTCTTCCAAAGGGACCACCTGCTCGTGGGCGGCGATCTGGAACACGCTGTCCGCCGAAGTATAGACGATCAAATCCCCAGTCGCAAGGTGCCTGGCCCCATAATCCCGGATGACCTCCGTGCCGGAATAAGGGCGGTTGCACAACACGCCCCTGCCCGTCTTGGCGCGAAACGGTCCCAAAACCTCCTCAGGAAACCCATTCGGGTACACTGGCAGGGGCTCCCTGGAACGGATCCCCGCGATCTCCCAATGCCCGATGGTGGTATCCTTGCCCTTGGAGGCTTCCGCCAGCCTGGCATAGACTGCCTTGGGCGGCTTCGTCCGATCCCCTACCTCTACCCCGTCAATGTGGAACAAACCAAGGGCGCCCAAATTGGGCGCCCTGAATGCAGGGCTTGCAGCGATGCTGCGCAAAGTATTGACGCCAATGTCCCCATAATCAGGGGCGTCCGGCATCGCCCCGATGCCAAAACTATCCAGGACGACCAAAAAAACACGCCTCATGCGACACCCCTCCTATCTCTGTCGTTTATTCTACCATAAAAATAAGTATTGTACATCTTTTTTTTCATAAAGTTCCGTCCATTTTCCAGCGCTTTTCAGCGAGGCGATGGGCAGGGGCGCTCAGTCCGGGGTGACGACGGTGCTGATAATGATGTTTTCCGCCGGGACCTCCGTCTTGCGCTTCACGATGTCCTCGATCTGCGCCCGCTGCGCATCCGTCAAGTCAATGGCGTTGACCACCACGTCCGCCATTCCGTCGTTGATGCTGACCACCACGTCCGAAAACCCTTTCGCCTCCAGGAGGATTTCCGCGGCAGACTCCTTTTCCGCGATATCCGTCATGGCGACCATGCTGTTGACCGCATCCTGCTTCTGCTCCTGTGCAAGCCCGGCGCTGTTGATGATCTCCAACAGGGTTTCCTTGTTCTTCGCCCGGGTCTGTTCCTTTAACAGCTTCGCTTCGGATAAGACCGCCACGCCTTCCGTGGAGGTAAAGACGGCTTCTCCCGGTATTTCCTCTTCATCCGGCCCCACCGCCTGGTCGCTTTCTTCCGGCAGGGAAGCGGTCAGGGTCCCATCCTGGGGCTCCAAGACTTCCATATCTTCTTCCAGGTAATCTTCCACGATCACATCCACCTCGGAATCCAGGCTTTCAATGTCTCCCTCGGCTTCTTCCAAAAGGTCTTCTTCGGAAAGGTCCAGCAAGCCCTGGCCCAAATCCGTCTGGTCCACGACAAAATCGTCTGCGGTCAGGTTCTCTGAAATGACGCCGGTAGAACCCACTTCATCCACATCCTCCGTATCCCCTGTCAGATATTCTTCCTCCAGGTTGGTCCCGGCGAACTGCAGGTAGCCCGCTATCGCTATCATAATAGCAAGGGCGGTGATCATAAGCTGGTTTTTCTTAAATAAGTTTTTCACGGCATTCTCCCTTTTTTAGCGGTTGTCTCTTCACCGCTCTTATTTACTAATTCATTCTATGTACAGTCCTTTTCAGATATGCAGGTTTTATGGCCAGGCCACCCGGCCTATCTCTTTCTTTCAAGTTGCAGGGGACGGTTCCTCTTCCTCTTTCGCACGGATGACCTTGACCTTGTGCGCTTCAAGGTCGAACAAGGCGCAGACCGCTTCCGTGACCTCCTTGCTGACCCGGGCCGTCCCCGCCCCTTGCGCGACCACGACCACTCCCTCCACCTTAGGCGATATGGTCTTGACCACATAAGGGACCTGGACCGTGCCGTCCGAGGCATATACCGTGGCGTCCCCGCTTTCCACCTCATAAACCGTCCGGCTGCCGCCTTCCGCATCGTTTTCATTGGTATTGGAGCGGGTCACGGGACGTTCCTTTTCTAAGACCAGCTCTTTGGAAGACTGGAACGTGACCATCACCTCCACCTCCCCCACGCCCTCCATATGTTCCAGCATGTCTTTCAGCTTCCGTTCCATGTTTGAGGCATATTGTTCCATTTCCCCTAACGCTTCTCCTGCACCTATTCCTTCCATTCCTGAACTTGTCGAAGCCCCTGCCACATCCGTGTCCGACCCTGCCAGGAACCCGCCCGCCACGCCCCCATCCTCCCCAAGGCTTAAGCCCATCTTGGTTTCCAGCGCCTGGCTTCCTCCCTCATCAGAGGCATGCCTTGAATCCTGTTTGACCGGCATGGCGACCACCATCAAGAGTACGCCAGACAATACCAAGATGATCAGGTTGTCTTTCCGAAACCACTTGCGGACGCCCTTTTCCTCCAAAATATCTTTCAAATCCTTTTTCTCATTTTTCACCGCCATCTTCCCCCTCCTCGAGGCTTACCCGGATTTTCTCTACCGATATCTGTCCCGACGCCGCCCCGCTGCCGGCGGACCCAGCCTCGTCATCCATGTCCCCTGCGCTGCCCGCTCCTTCTCTTATGCTGCCCGATCCATCTCCGCTTCCAGCTGCTCCGTCTCCTACGCCGCTCGCTTCCTCTCCGCTTCCAGCCGCATCATCCCCTAAGCTGCCCGCTTCCTCTCCGCTTCCATCTGCCCCATCCCCTGCGCTGCCCGCCGTTTCCTCCCCGCTTCCATCTGCCCCATCCCCTGCTCTGCCGTCCTGTTCCTGTGCAAGCCTCTTACGCACCTCATCCAAAGACATTTGGTTAAAAATCCAATCCGCGCGCTCGGCAATCTCATCCGCCTGCTCCATGCCCGCCGCCATCTGTTCTTCAAAATACTCCACCCGTTCCCCGAACTCCAGGCTTCCCCCGGAAAAGAAACGAAACATCGGGGCAACGGCCTGCGCTAGGATCATGGTGCCGACCAACACTTTCAGATACTTTTCATAAGATGCGTCCGGGCGAAAATGTTCGATGACCTGCGCGCAAACCAGGAACGTCCCCACCTGCACGATCGATTTCAACAATGCCCCCATTTACATCCCCCTGTTCAGCAAAGCCCCATCTACAGCCCCTGTTCAGCAGTCTCCATCTACATCCCCCTGTTTGTTGCCGCCGCCATCATGGAAATCGTGATCAGGAACAACAATAACGCCGTTCCTACGGTATGGAAGAGCAACATCCCCCCTTCCCCCACCCGGTCCGTCACCGAAGTGATCCGATGGTCGCTGACGATGCCCATCAGGGCGGCCGCCGCTTTCAAAAGGCACCCTGCCAACAGGATGCGCAGCAGCGGAACGGCGCATAAGACCAGCAAAAGGATGAGGAAAACCATGCCGATGCTATTTTTAATGATGACGGCGGAACCCACCATCAGTTCCACCACCCCATCCGCCGCGCCGCCCACGCCCGGAATGGCCGAGAGCGCTTTCTGCAGGACGGCCGCCTTGACCGAATCCACGGCCGGCGCCAGGACGGATTGGAACAGGTTGAGGCCTGTGACGATCCCGACGCAGGCTTTCAGCGCCCCACGGATGCCGCGCCCTACCAGGTCCATGAGGAGCGCCAGCTTCTCCTCTGACCAGACGCCATTAATGACTGCCAACAGGCAATAGGAATAAATGAAAGGGACCGTCCCAGCCAACAATACTTTTTCCACCCCATAGATAACCAACAAGAGGATTTGATAGTATGCCCCTACCGTGACGGAGCCCGTGGCCATGCCGACGCACATCAGATAAGTAGGGACCAGGATCCGGATGAACGTCACGATGTCCCCCAGCGTCGCTTTCGCCGTATCCGCCGCCTGCAGGAAACATTTCAACAATACCGCCGTTAAGAGCAGATACATGAAATAGAAGCTTAAGTCCGCGATCTGGTGCCTGTCGAAGATTTCCGCGAAATGGGTGACAAGGGCGGATAATACGCCCAACGCCAAAATCCAGGCTAATAGGCTGCTTAAGCCTGCCGCCTGGGAAGCGGCTCCGCCAAAGAACATCCCGCCCAATCCGTTTAAGATTCCCGCGATGTCCCCTTGGAGCACCTTTTCCCAAAGCTGCCGCAGGGAAAAGGATTCATTCTGGAATAACGTCTCCAGGTTTTCCGCGAGCCTGTCCATCCCGAACTGCCGCCATACGCCTTCCACATCGATGACTGTGTCCATACAACCCCCTCTCAGCCCAAGAACGCCTGCATCTGCTCAATGAGCGCGAACAGGATGGGCAGGCCGGCGATCATGACCGACAGCTTGCCCAGTACCTCGATCTGCTCCGCCACCGTCCCGAATCCAGCGTCCTTACAGACGCTGGAACTGAATTCACAGATATAAGTGATGCCGATGACCCGAAGCAAGATTGCCAGATACCCTTCCCCATCCCCCAAATATCCCTTGACCTGGTCGAATTGTCCAGCCAGGGCTTTGAATTCTTTCAGGGCGTAGCCAAAGACCAGGACGCCCAAGGCAAGTCCGATGGATAGGCTGTATTCCGGTTTTTGCGTCCGAAACTGGACAGCGACCAGGACGCCCACGATGCCCAGCATCCCCACTTTGATGATCTCCGTCATCCGCCTGCCCCCCTTTTTACGAAATCTCTGCCCTGCATCCTTTTGGGCACTTTGGCCAGGCTCCTGCGCTTGCCGAAACCCTGGATACGTTCGAGCGGTACTGCCTTGCCGGGACCCTGGATAAGTCCAACCCGGTACGACCCCTTTTTCTACATGGAAAATAAGGTCTGTATGGTAGTGAATAAATCATAAATATAAGGAATGATCCAGGTCAGCACCAAAATCAAGCCGGCCAGGCTAAGGAGGAACGCATGCTCCTCCCGCCCGCTGTGTTTTAAGATCTGGCTTAAGATTGTGACTAGGATC
>CANPWC010000042.1 GCA_947581905.1 uncultured Acetatifactor sp. | reverse complement strand
GCGGCCGCGGGAGGAAAGTGGCTCGGTGCTTATTATAGGGGTTTCCAGGGAAAAAAGCAAGAGCAGAATGGAAGAAATCCAAACGTCCAAAGCTAGGCCGTCAAGATCCTGAGCCGTCCGCTCATCCCCTTGTCCCCGCCCCGGCTTTGATAATGGGGCTTAACGGCTTATAAACCAACATCGTGACGAGGCTGGCGGCCGCTCCCTTGATCAGGTTCATGGGCGCCACGCATGCGGAGACAAAGCTGAAAATGCTTCCCTCCGTCACCAGAGGGTTGACCTGCGCCCCCATATCCAGGATAACTTCCAGCGGCAGATTATAAAGCTTGGCGAAAGCCGGCAGAAGGTAAACCGCGTTAAAGGCCGTGCCAAAGACCGTTAGTACCAGGGTCCCGATGATACAGCCGACCAAGGCGTTTTTCTTGGACTTATGGAACGCATAAATGGCGGAAGCCGGCAGGATGAAGCTGCAGCCGACGATGAAATTCGCCAGGTCCCCCACGAACGCCGTGCTGGTCCCTTTGATCAAGAGCTTCAGCAGGATCTTCAAAAACTCCATCATCACCCCCGCCGCCGGGCCGAACGCGAACGTCCCCACCAGGATGGGGATTTCACTGAAATCCAGCTTGTAAAAGAACGGGGCGAAGGGCAAGGGGAAGTCAAAGAGGTGCAGGATCATGGCCAGGGCGGAAAACATGCCGATCATGGCCATCTTACGGGTGCCGAACACCGGCTCTTTCACGCCTCTTTTCTTTTGCGCCAGCTTCTCCAGCCCCAAGGCCGCCAAGAAGATCAGCACGATGATGCCGAAAAACTCCAACACGAATACCAGGTTCTCCATCACGCTTTGAAACAATCCATTCATCTTTTTCTCCTTTCCGCGCCGAAGCGCCGGGCGGGTCCTTTTTAATCTGGATTTACGGGGACTCTCCGCCCAATGTAGGGGAAAACTCTTCGCTTCACGTAAAAAGCCCCGGATTCCGATGGAAATCCGGGGAGAAATAACGTAAAAGCGCCTCCGGGCACACGTCCCGGCCGCGTTCTCTTCTTTCATCCAGACTGTAACTGTTGGTCCCGGCTTTCCACCGGATCCACCATGGGCCATCCTGCCCATGGGTCGCGGACTTACGACGAAGACTTCCGTCTGTCGCCGAACACCGCCAGTAGGGAATTTCACCCATCCCCGAAGAATTTTACCTCTATGGACATCCTTGAATGGGTCGGATGTCATTTGCAATTTGTATCATACTCCCTTATCAAGCGCCTGTCAAGGCATTCTTTCCAATGCGCGGCCAGGCCGCTTTCCAGCGCGCCATCTAGCCGCTTTTTCCAACGCGCCATCAAGCGCCGCCCTGGGCTGGGAGGCTATCCAGAAGCTCCTGGTAAAATTCCCAGGCCTGCTGCCTGCTTACACTATTGAACCACACGGTCCGGTCCGTCGTTTCCACGCGGATGACCGCTTTTTGCTTTAATGCCAGATAAACCTTGCACTTGCCATAGTCCTCCACACGGAAGTCGCCCAGGTAAAACCGGTTGGAATCCAAGCCGGAAACCTTGGACATCCGGGGCGCGCCGTCCTCCAGCCAGGCCACGGATTCCACATCCTCCAGGTTAAAGCGATAGCCCATCCCGGCAGCGCCGACCCGGCAGGTCCCGTCCTCAATCTCCATCGAAACCTGCGCGAAATCATACCGCAGGAAAAACAGGCTAAACAGGAGGGTGAACGCGGCAATGACGCCGCAGACTATTTTGTCCAGGCTTCCCCCTTTCATGCCAGCGTTAAACGTCAAGCCCACGCCCACCCTCTTTTCCGTAATCGTTTGCCTATGTCCCGCCGGGTAGCCGTTCAGCCAATATTCATCCTCATCCCCGTAGATCTCGCCTTGTTCCTGTTCCAAGCTTCGGAAGACCACCTCTTTCACCGCTTTCAAGCGCCAATGGGCTAAGAGCGGGATAAGGACGCTGCCCAGGGCAAAGGCCAAAAAGAGCATTAGATATTCTGTTTCCATCCGCCAAAAGCCAACTTTTGCTTCCACCCCCGATTGGGAAGCCCTCCAGGACGAAAGCAAGGCAAAAAAGGCGATTTCATACAAAAGCAGGACAAAGACGCGGCTCCATTCCCTTTTATAGGCACTGTTCAGCTTTTGGTTGGCCTGCGTGTCATTGCAGAACACCTGCGGCCGGGCGCTGCGGATGGCAAAGTAAAAACCTGTTGCCAGAAGTCCCAGGGGCAGATGGATGGCCAGGCTTACGAACCTTAGGCTCCCCACGCCGGACCGGGCCAGGGCGATGAAAGCCAGGACCGCCAAAAGCCAGGCGGGGAGCAGCCAGGCAGGATGGACACAGCCTTTCTCCCCTACACGGGCCAATTCCGTGTCCACACGCACAATATGGGGGTTCCCTACCAGCCAGCCTTTCTCTTGCTTCAAGGCATAAAGCTTTCGCGCATAACGCTCCAGGTTCCCATTATAACAATAGACCGACAGCCCGAACCAGGCCATGAGGCAGGGGAATTGAATCGATATCCATTCATTGAGAAGCAGGACGGACAGACCGAGGAAGAGGGATGCGACATCCAGCTTGCGCTTCTCTCTTTTATAATCTGCCAGGATGGCCTGCACTTCCCTTTCTTTGCGATGCTGGGAAAGCAGGGTGATGCCCAACAGGTATTTCCCGTTGGTGACGCCTCCCATGCCATAGGTAAAAGCAAGGGCGAACCACATGTTCAGGATGACGAAGCCCATGATCAGGATCAAAGCCATGCTGCCACCTACCCTTCCGCGCCCAGGGCTTGTTTTTCATAAATATTTTCACACAAGTCCAGGAAGCGCTTCTTGCTCATCCCTTTCAGCCTGCTTTCCGCGATCAAAAGCTCCAGCTGGGCGCTGCACTTTTCCTGCAGGGCGTCCGCGTCCTCCAGGCTTGGCCGGACCATCGCCCCATGGCGGCGGTCGATCTCGATGAAGCCTTCCGCCCGCAAAATGGCATAGACTTTGTTCACCGTCATGACGTTCACGCCCGCCGCCGCGGCCAGCTGCCGCACGGTAGGCAGGCGGGAGCCGATCTTTAACTCCCCCCTGCCGATCCCCAACACGATTTGATTGCGAAGCTGCGTATAAATAGGAATGCTGCTGGATGTATCCAATTCGATCATCATGGTGCAAAACCCTCCCTGCCTGCATGCCCTGGCCTTATCCAGGCGATTTCATTTAAGTATAATTGATTATAATACAAATTATACTTAATGTCAATCCTCATTTTCCAAGGAATCTTGTTTTTATAAGGCATTTTCCAAGGAATCGGGTTTTCTTTCCCAAGAATCGCGTTTTGGGCAGGCAGCCTTTCCTGCCCATAGCAAGCGGCGGCATCGGACCCACGCCAATGCCGCCGCCTACAGCAACCACTTCTAATTTCTCATGCCATTTCTAATACAGAAGCCCAAGCTAAGCTCCGTAACTTCCGAATGCAAGGACCCGAACCGCTCTTCCTAACTTTCGAATGCAAGAACCCGATCCACCCTTCCCAACTTCCGAATGCTGGAACCCAGACCGCTCTCCCAAACTTTCTAATGTAAGGGCCCGGTCAAGGCTTCTTGATTTTCATAGTGAGCCCGATCCGTTTCTTCGCCGCATCCACTTCCAACACCTGGACATCCACTATGTCTCCCACGCTGACGGCTTCCAGGGGATGCTTGATGTAACGGTCCGTGATCTGGGAAATATGGACCAGACCGTCCTGGTGGACGCCGATGTCCACGAACACGCCGAAATCAATGACATTGCGGACCGTGCCCTTTAAGATCATGCCGGGCTTCAAATCCTTCATTTCCAATACATCGCTGCGCAGGATGGGCTTGGGCATGTCATCCCTGGGGTCGCGGGCAGGCTTCTCCAGCTCTTTTAGGATGTCGCTAAGGGTGATCTCCCCGATGCCCAGCTCTTCCGCCAGCTTCTTTTTATCTCGGATGCGCTTCTCCAGGCTTCCCAACTGGACCGTGCCCGTCCCGGACGCGGCTCCCGCGGGCCTGGACTGACCCGTCCCGTTTGGTCCGCCTTGCCTGGCCTGTCCTGTCCCATTCGCCTTGGAACCTTGCCGGTTGGCATCCGCCCTGCCGGTTGGGGCGCTTCCGGCAACTCCCGCGTCCGCCGCCAAGCTCCCCATCGCCGCCGCCAACGCCTTGCCCATCGCCGTGCTGGTATTGCTGACGCGGATCTGCTTCCTCCCGGCTTCCTTCCTGGACGAGGCACTCGCGCCGTCCCCGGAGGCTTCGGACGGGGCCTTCTTTCCCGCCGCCCTCTTCGCCGCCGCTTCCCTTTGGATGGCTTTCACGTCCTCCATGGTAAGCCCCAGCTTTTCCAACAGCTTCATGGCAGCGCCATAGGATTCCGGATGGACGCTGGTGGCATCCAAGGGATTATCGCCGTCCTGGATGCGCAAAAAGCCTGCGCATTGCTCAAAGGCCTTAGGTCCCAGCTTAGCGACCGAAAGCAGCTGCCTGCGGTTGGTGAAGCGTCCATTCGCTTCCCGATAATCCACGATGTTCTTGGCAATGGCCTTGTTGATCCCCGAAACGTATTCCAGCAAAGAAACGGAAGCCGTGTTCAAGTCCACGCCCACCTTGTTCACGCTGTCTTCTACCACGCCGTTCAGCGCCTCTCCCAGCTTCTTCTGGTTCATGTCATGCTGGTACTGGCCCACGCCGATAGACTTGGGATCGATTTTGACCAATTCCGCCAAAGGGTCCTGCAGCCGCCTGGCGATGGACGCCGCGCTTCTTTGCCCCACGTCGAAATGGGGGAACTCTTCCGTCGCCAGCTTGCTGGCGGAATAGACGCTCGCCCCCGCCTCGCTCACGATGACGTATTGGACAGGGCGGTCCAGTTCCTTAAGCAGCTCCACGATGACCTGCTCGGATTCCCGGGAGGCGGTGCCGTTCCCTACAGAGATCAAGTCCACATGATATTTGCCGATCAGGCGCTTCAGTTCCCGCTTAGCCTCTTCCACCTTGAACTGCGGGGCGGTAGGGTAGATCACCTTCGTATCCAACACCTTGCCGGTAGGATCCACCACGGCAAGCTTACAGCCCGTACGGAAAGCAGGGTCCCAGCCCAGGACCACCTTGCCCGCGATGGGAGGCTGCATCAGGAGCTGTTCCAGGTTCTTGCCAAAGACCGCGATAGCGCCATCCTGCGCCTTCTCCGTCAGGTCGTTGCGGACTTCCCGCTCAATGGCGGGGGCGATCAGGCGCTCGTAGCTATCCTGCACCACTTCTTGAAGGGCAGGCGTCGTATAAGGATTGTCATTTATCAGCGTCTTCTTTTCCAAATAACGTAAAATGCGCTCCTCGGGCGCTTCCACCTTGACCGTCAGGACCTTTTCCGCCTCCCCCCGGTTCAGGGCCAGCACCCGGTGCCCGGCAATCTTCTTGACCGGCTCGCTAAAATGATAATACATTTCATAAACGCTCTGCGCCTTTTCATCCTTGGCGGCGCTTGTGACGACGCCCTCCTCCATGGTAAGGTTCCGGATGTACAAGCGATAGTCCGCATCGTCGGAAATGCTTTCCGCCAGGATGTCTTTCGCCCCTTGGAGCGCCTCTACGGCGTCCGCGACCCCTTTTTCCTCCGAAACATATTTCGCGGCTTCCTCCTCCAAAGGCCGGTCCGTCTCCTGGGCCATAAGGAACTGCGCCAGAGGGGCCAGACCCTTCTCCTGGGCCACGGAGGCGCGGGTCTTCCTCTTCGGGCGGTACGGCCGATACAGGTCGTCCACCACCACCTGGGTCTGGGCGGCCAGGATCTTCTCCTTCAACTCCTCCGTCAGCTTCCCTTGCTCCTCAATGCTGGAAAGGACCTGCTGCTTCTTCTCCTCCAGGTTACGCAGGTAAGCCAGGCGCTCGTCTAAGGCGCGCAGCTGTTCGTCGTTCAAGGACCCGGTGGCTTCCTTGCGGTACCTGGAAATAAACGGGATCGTATTGCCCTCGTCAATCAGGCCCACGGCGGCCTCGACCTGCCATTTTTGCACCTGAAGCTCTTTCGTAAGCTGTAAAATAATGTCCATGGGATAAAATACTCCTTCCATTCCTCTGTTCGGATCAGGATTATCCGCTTTTTCGTCCATTATAAGGTGCAGGAACGAGGAATGCAAGCGGAGGCCTGTGATTTTATAAAAATTTTCGTCGTTGCATATTTACGAAAGGTCTTGTTCAGTGGTAAAATAGCCTTGTCATGGCATGTCCACGACAGGGGCCGAAGCCCTTAAGGCGCGTCGGACATCCTTTTCAACCAGGCTTCGCCAAAGAGGAGGGGAGCGAAAATGTTACAGACTTACAACACGAACGAGAACCCGAACCATTGGTACGGCAGAGGGGATAAGCGGCAGGACACTTCCAACAGCCCCTATTACAGGCAGCCTGTCCACAACCCTCTTTTAAATGAAAAATTCGCCATCGCCGCCGTGGTGTGCGGCATGCTGGCCTTGTTCTGCAACTGCGTGTTCATCGTGCCCATTTCCCTTTCCTGCTTCGGCTTCCTTTTCTGCGCCCTGGCATACCGTAAGGGCAAGCGGTCCAGCCGCATTTTGAAGAACGGCATCTTCTTCTCCTGCGTCGGGCTTGTTGCGGGCCTGGTCAGCTGCGTCACCTTTTTCACCGTCGTACTGCCAAGGACCCTGCAGGATCCGGTGGTCCGGCAGCAGACCGGCATTTTGATCGATACTTACTTAAGGCTCTTTAAAGACGTCTACGGCATCGATTTCGGCACGACCGCGGAGCAGATTTTGAATAGCTTCCTGCATTAGGGGCGGACGGCATCGTCAACCGGCGTCGTCAAGCGGCGTCAGGAACAGGCATCATCAACTGAACTATGAGGACTGAATCATGGAACAATATAAAAAACGCTTCCAACTGAAAAATCTGGCAAAGGACCGGCTCTTGGGCAAGTACCCGGACAGCATCCTCTTACTTATCACTTCCGGGGCGGTCCAGGCGGGCGCTTATATGGCCGCCATGGTGCTCATCCCTTCGGAAGGCATATTCGGCACCATCATGGGGCTGGCGGTGGTCCTGCTCCTTTCCATCCTGTTGAATGTCCTGCGCATCGGCACTGCCCTGTTCTATTTAAACATCGCCTGCAACCAGCCTTTCTCGATCTCCAACCTTTTCTATGGCTATCGGGAGCAGGCGAACAA
The DNA here is from genome assembly GCA_947581905.1 of uncultured Acetatifactor sp. GTDB lineage: Bacteria > Bacillota > Clostridia > Lachnospirales > Lachnospiraceae > Acetatifactor. The sequence continues at coordinate 8,641 of CANPWC010000042.1, read as the reverse complement.
ATGCCTGGCCATCTCCGGGCTGATCTGCGGGCTCTCCTTCCTCTTCGGGCTGCCGGGGCAGGTTTGCTCCCTGCTCTTTACTTTCACCGCCGACAGCCGCTGGATGCTCTTATCCTATGGGTTGGACCTGGTCTTCCAGGCGCTGCTCCTGCCTCTGTCCCTGGCCTTGTCGCAGAGCTATTACCTGGTCTTAGACTACCCGGAGCTTCCCGCCATGGACACGCTGAAAATGAGCTTCCGCATCATGAAGGGGCACAAGGCGCGGCTCTTCCTCCTGCAGCTTAGCTTCCTGCCCTTGGTCATCGCCAGCTGTTTCACGTTCGCCATCGGGTTCTTGTGGCTGATCCCTTATATGCAGATGACGTACGCCCTCTTCTTCCTGGACCTGATGTCCCCCAAGAGGGAAGCGGCAGCCTAAGGCATTAAGGGCCTATCAAGGACCTAGGGCAATAGAAGCCCAGGGAAATAAGGACCTAGGGCAATAAAGGCCAAAGGCTATGGAACGGCAAAAAGCGCCTCCGCCCCCTATCGGGCGGCAGGCGCTTTTCATCGTCCTTGCCACTGCGCCTTGCTGGCGCGGTTACTTCCTTATGACGTCTCTTTCTTGACGCTTTTCCATTTCAGATAACCATTGATAAAAGGATCCAACGCGCCGTCCAGCACCGCTTCCGCATTGCTGCTCTCCACTTCCGTGCGGTGGTCCTTGACCATGGTGTAGGGCTGCAGCACATAAGAGCGGATCTGGCTGCCCCAGCCGTTGTCCTTCACTTCCCCGCGGATGTCCGAAAGCTTCTCCACGTTGGCTTCCTGCTGCAAGATCAGCAGCTTCGCCTTTAACATCTGCATCGCCTTGTCCTTGTTCTGGAACTGGCTCCTTTCGTTCTGGCACTGCACCACCGTCCCGGTGGGGATATGGGTGATACGGACCGCCGAAGACGTCTTGTTGATATGCTGGCCGCCGGCGCCGCTGCTGCGGTAGGTGTCGATCCGCAGATCCTTCTCATCGATATCCAGGTCCACATCCTCCGGAAGCTCCGGCATGACGTCCAGGGAGACGAAAGAAGTCTGCCTCTTGCCCTGGGCGTTGAACGGGGAAATGCGCACCAGCCGGTGGATGCCCTTCTCCGCTTTCAAATAACCGTAAGCGTTGGGGCCATTGACCTGGAACGTGACGGACTTGATGCCCGCCTCATCGCCATCCAGATAGTCCAGCTCTTCCACGGTGAAGTTCTTCCGTTCCGCCCACCTGGTGTACATCCGATAAAGCATGCCGCACCAGTCGCAGCTTTCCGTCCCTCCCGCGCCGGCATTCAGCCGCAGGATGGCATTGTTCTTGTCATACTCGCCGGACAGGAGGGTCCCAATGCGCAAATCCTCCAATTCCGCGATAAAGGAGTCCAGTTCCTCCCGGACTTCGTCGATCATGTCCCGGTCGTCGTCCTCGTTCCCCATCTCGATCAGGGTGAGGATGTCTTCGTACTGCCCCTCTAGCTTCCGATACTGCGCGTCCGTATCCTTAAGGTTCTTAAGCTCCTTCATCTGGCGGTTGGCCCGGTCCGGGTCGTCCCAGAACCCCGGGGCGGACATTTCCATCTCTAATTCTTCGATCCTCTTCTTCTTATTGTCGAGGTCAAAGTGAATCCCTCACTTCCGCTAATGGAGTTTCGTAGGGCAGGAGCTGAGCTTTCATCTGTTCCAATTCAACTAACAATTAACGTCACCTTCTTTCTTTAAAATCCAATCGTTTCCATGTATCAGGGCGTGCCGCGGACGAGCCTGCGGCGTCGCTTTCTTAATTCTTGATGCGGCCATGGCATTGCTTGTATTTCTTGCCGCTGCCGCAAGGGCAGGGATCGTTGGGGTAGATCTTGGCGTTCTCACGCCTGACCGGCGTCTTGGCCAGGCTATCGTCCTTATTGGTGCCAGTCTCTTTCCCTACCTGTTCCCTTTCCACCTTTTGCTCGATCTTGATGCGGAACAAGAGCCGGACGGTTTCTTCCCGGATGTTCTGGGTCATTTCGTCGAACATCTCATATCCGCTCATCTTGTATTCCACCAAGGGATCCCGGTTGCCGTAAGCCTGCAGGCCGATGCCCTGGCGCAGCTGGTCCATGTCGTCGATATGGTCCATCCATTTGCGGTCGATGACCTTAAGGAGGATGACCCGCTCGATCTCACGGATCGCTTCCGGTTCGGGGAACTCCGCCTCTTTGCTCTCATAAAGCTTGACGGCTTCTTCTTTCAGCATCTGCTTCAAGTCGTTCTTCTTCCCGTCGGGAAGCCGCTCAAGCGTCACCGGCTGCAGGGGGATGGTGGGAAGCAAAAGGGAATTCAGTTCCTTAAGGTCCCATTCCTTGCTGTCCACATCGTCATTGATGCTGATATCCACGCAGTTCTCCGCGATGTCCGTGATCATCTTGTAGATGACGTCCCGCATGCTCTCGCCGTTCAGCACGCGACGCCTCTCCCCGTAGATGATCTCCCTCTGTTCGCTCATGACGCGGTCATACTCCAGCAAATTCTTACGGATGCCGAAGTTATTGTTCTCAATCTTCTTCTGGGCGGACTGGATGGCGTTCGTCAAAGACTTATGCTCAATCTCCTGCCCCTCGGGGATGCCCAAGGCGTTAAACATGTTGATCAGGCGCTCGGAACCAAACAGGCGCATCAGGTCGTCCTGCAGGGAAATGTAGAACTTGGATTCACCCGGGTCGCCCTGACGTCCGGAACGTCCGCGCAGCTGGTTATCGATACGCCTGGCTTCATGGCGCTCCGTGCCGATGATCTTAAGGCCGCCCGCCTTCCTGGCTTCTTCGTCCAGCTTGATATCGGTACCACGCCCAGCCATGTTGGTGGCGATCGTGACCGCCCCATGGACGCCGGCGTCCGCCACGATTTCCGCTTCCATCTCATGGAACTTGGCGTTCAGCACCTTATGCTGGATGCCCCGCTTCGTAAGACGCCTGCTTAAGTCCTCGCTGGCCTCGATGGTAATGGTGCCCACCAGGACGGGCTGCCCCTTGGCATGGGCCTCCTCCACCGCCTGCACGATGGCGCGGAGCTTTTCCTCCTTGGTCTTATAGACGGCGTCCTGATGGTCCACACGGATCACAGGCATATTCGTAGGAATCTCGATGACGTCCATCCCGTAGATCTCGCGGAACTCGTTCTCCTCGGTCAGGGCCGTACCGGTCATGCCGCACTTTTTCTCGAATAGGTTGAAAAAATTCTGGAACGTGATGGTGGCAAGGGTCTTGCTCTCACGCTTGACCTTCACATGCTCCTTGGCCTCGATCGCCTGGTGCAGGCCGTCGGAATAACGCCTGCCCGGCATGATACGTCCCGTGAACTCATCCACGATCAACACCTGGTCGTCCTTGACCACATAGTCATGGTCGCGGAACATCAGGTTATGCGCGCGCAGCGCCAGGATGACGTTGTGCTGGATCTCCAGGTTCTCCGGGTCCGCATAGTTCTCGATATGGAAGAACTTCTCCACTTTCTCCATGCCGGCGGCGGTAAGGTTGACGATCTTATCCTTCTCATTGACGATGAAGTCGCCCGTCTCTTCCCGGACCACGCCCATGATGGCGTCCATCTTGGTCATATCCTGCATATCTTCACCGCGGTGCATCTGGCGCGCCAGCAGGTCGCACATTTCATAAAGGGCCGTGGACTTGCCGCTCTCGCCGGAAATGATTAACGGGGTCCTGGCCTCATCGATCAGGACCGAGTCCACTTCGTCGATAATGGCGTAATGCAGTCCGCGCAGCACAAGCTGTTCCTTATAGATCGCACGGTTATCACGCAGGTAGTCGAACCCCAGCTCATTGTTGGTCACATAGGTGATGTCGCATTGGTAAGCGGCACGGCGTTCGTCAGGGGTCATGCTGTTGAGCACCACGCCTACGGTAAGCCCCAAAAACTGATGCACCTGCCCCATCCATTCCGCGTCACGCTTGGCCAGGTAATCGTTGACCGTGACCACATGGACGCCGTTGCCCGTCAAAGCGTTCAAATAGGCGGGAAGGGTGGCCACCAGGGTCTTGCCCTCGCCGGTACGCATCTCGGCGATCCTCCCTTGATGCAGGATGACGCCGCCGATCAGCTGCACATGGAAGTGCTCCATGTCAAGCACCCGCTTCGCCGCTTCACGGACCACCGCGAAAGCTTCGGGAAGAAGATCGTCCAAAGTCGCGCCGTCCGCAAGCCGCTTCTTGAATTCCGCCGTCTTGGCCTTAAGCTGTTCATCAGACAAGCCCTGCATCTCGGGGCGCAACGCCTCGATCTGGTCCACAATGGGCTTTATGCGCTTTAACTCCCTTTCGCTATGTGTTCCAAAGATTTTCTCGACTAATTTCATGTTCACTCCCATCTGCGCCGCCAGGCGCATGCGATTGACCCTCCATAACTTGGGCACAACTATTATTGTAACAGATTTAGGCGGCAGATTCAACCTCCCATTTTTTCCTAGCGCTAAATAAATTGTTAATTTTATGTTAAAACATGCAATGCCATCGGTTGGAGGAGGCGGGATGGGAAGAACCGTAAGCATAGCGCGTTTTATGAAAAAAGCCTTGCGAAAACCCTATGAATCCGATATAATCGAAAGAAGAGGATTCCACACGAACCCGGCCTTAAGGACAGGCCAATCTACTTTCATGAAGGAGGAGAGAATGATATGAAAGCATTCATGGACAAGGATTTCCTGCTGGAGACGGATACCGCGAAGAAACTGTATCATGAGTACGCGGAGCATACGCCGATCCTGGATTACCATTGCCACATCAATCCGCGGGAAATCGCTGAAGACCGTCATTTCGACAACATCACCCAGGTATGGCTGGGCGGCGACCATTATAAATGGCGCCTGATGCGTTCCTGCGGCGTTGACGAGAAATACATCACGGGAGACGCTTCTGATTATGAGAAATTCTGCAAATGGGCTGAGTGCCTGGGCACCGCCATCGGCAACCCCCTGTACCATTGGAGCCATTTAGAGCTGCGCCGTTACTTTGGCTATGACGGCGTCTTAAGCAAAAAGACCGCCGATGAAGTATGGAACCTGTGCAACGCCAAGCTGCAGGATCCCGCCACCAGCGTCCGCTCCCTGATCAAGCAGAGCAACGTGACCTTGATCTGCACCACGGACGACCCGATCGACACCCTGGAATGGCATAAGAAGATCGCCGAAGACGACACGTTCGACGTCAAGGTCCTGCCCGCATGGAGGCCCGACAAGGCGATGAACATCGAGAAGCCGGATTATCTGGAGTACCTGGCCAAGCTGGAAGAAGCCAGCGGCATCCCTGAGATCAACACGTTCGAATCCCTGGTGGCCGCCCTGCACAACCGCATGGATTATTTCGAGTCCATGGGCTGCAACGTTTCGGACCATGCCCTGGAATATGTGATGTTCAACCGCTCCGACCACGATGAGATCGAATCCATTTTCTTGAAGAGGCTGAACCGCATGATCCTGACCAAGGAAGAGGAAATGAAGTTCAAGACCGCTTTCATGATCTTCATGGGCAGGGAGTATCATGCCCGCAACTGGGTCATGCAGCTTCATTTCGGCTGCAAGCGCGACAACAATACGAAGATGTACCAGAAATTAGGTCCTGACACGGGTTACGACGGCATCAACAACAACACGCCTTCTTCCCAGATGGCGGACTTCCTGGATGCCTTGTGCGAAACCGGAGAGCTTCCTAAGACCATCCTTTACAGCCTGAATCCGAATGACAACCAGTCCATCGGCACCATGATCGGCTGCTTCCAGGATTCCGGCGTCGTCGGCAAGATCCAGCAGGGCAGCGCCTGGTGGTTCAATGACCACAAGACCGGCATGCAGGACCAGATGACCTCCCTTGCCAATTTGGGCAACCTGGCCGGCTTCGTCGGCATGCTGACCGACTCCAGGAGCTTCCTGTCCTACACAAGGCATGAATATTTCCGCCGCATCCTCTGCAACCTGATCGGCAACTGGGTGGAGAACGGCGAATTTCCTGCCGACTATGACATCCTGGAGGAGATCGTGAAGAACATCTGCTATTACAACGCGGTGCGTTATTTCAACTTCCCCTTATGACCTTATGACTTGCCTGATTGATGATTAGGGGGTATTTTCTACTATCCTTGTAAAATAGGATCCTATGCCGGTTAGGCTGGCTCAAGCTGGCAAAAATATACTGGCTGGACCAGCTTGGCTTATGTATACTTTGTTAGGAAACGGGCGTCTCGCGAATGCGGGACGCCCGTTTTGTATTACAGGATGTAGTGGAGCATTCCGTCAATCCCGGTCAACGGCGGATTCCACATCCTTTAAGGTACCCATCACCATCAGCCGCTCGTCCGATTCAAACACATGGGCCGGATCCGGCAGGGGGAATATTTTCTCCCCTTTCTTCGTGGCAAGGATGCTGATGTGGTATTTGTTACGTATGGATAGTTCAATAATGCTCTGCCCAACCCACTTCCGGGGGATGGCGACCTCATAGATGCCAATCTCCGGGGTCAGTTCCACATAATCAAAGATATTGTCCGCGCCGAATTTGATGGCAAGCCGTTCCGCGATCTCCCGTTCCGCGTACACCACATAATCCGCCCCGTTGCGCAAAAGCAGCTTCTTATGCACGTCCCGCGTGGCCCTGGCCACGACGAAGCGGCAGCCCAAGTCCTTGAGCAGCACCGTGATCTCCAGCACGCTCTGGAAATTCTCCCCGATCGCGATGACCGCCAAATCGAAATTGCGGATGCCCAGGCTTTCCATGAAGCGCTCTTCCGTGGCGTCCCCGATCAAGATCTGCTGGATCTGTCCTACCGCGTCGTCCGCCCTGTCTTCATTCTTATCAATCGCCAGCACCTCATGGCCGTTCTCGATGAACTTCTGCGCCATGTGCCGTCCGAAGCGCCCCAATCCAATAATCAAAATAGATTTCATTTCTATACCCCTATGCGTGCCTTGGCACGCGTGTTAATCAATATTTTGAAAGTTCACTTTCAAAATGACACCCCTATGCGTGCCTTGGCACGCGTGCTAATCAATCTGCCTCGCGCCGCGTCTTCACCCTACCTGCACCTTGTCCAAAGGGAGACGGGAATTGGCCGCCCTTTTTTCAGAAGAAAAAGCCAACAGCATGGTAATGGACCCCACCCTGCCGCACAACATCAAAAACGCAAGCAAAAGCTTGGAGAACATCCCTACCGTGGGAGTGATCCCAAAAGAGAGCCCTACCGTAGCCATGGCGGAGGTCGTTTCAAACAAGCAGGTCAGCATGGGCAGCCCCTCAACCGAGGAAATGACCACGGAGGACGCCGCGATCAAAAGCAGATATGTCATGAACACGCAGGAAGCCGTCCTGGTAATCTCCTCCTCCATGCGCCGTCCAAAGGCCTCGATGTTCTTCTTCCGACGGAACGTGGTGAAAATGCTGACGCAAAGGACCCAGAACGTGGTGGTCTTGATGCCGCCCGCCGTTGACCCTGTGGAGCCGCCGATGAACATTAGGAAGATCATCACGAATTGCCCGCCTTCCGTCATAGCCCCCAGATCCACCGTGTTAAAGCCAGCCGTCCTGGCTGACACCGACTGGAAAAGGCTGGCGGCGAACTGCTGCCCGAAGCCCATGCCCCGGAACAAGGCATGTCCCTGTTCCAGCACAAACAAGCATATCGCCCCCACAAAGACCAAGGACACGCTGATGGACAGGACCATTTTGCTCTGCAAGTTCATGCGGGCGAACCGGAGCCTTGTCGACAGCATGTCATGCCAGACGAAGAAGCCCAAGCCTCCCAGGAAAATCAATGCCATAATGACGATGTCCACGTACCAGTTCCCCGCCCAAGCGGTCAGGGAAGAAAATTCCCCCGTCTCCGTCCCCATCAGGTCGAACCCCGCGTTGCAAAATGCGGAAATGGAGTGGAAGAATGAATAATAAAGCCCTTTCCCCCAGCCAAAACGTGGGACGAAATCCATCGAAAGCAGGATGGTCCCTATGCCCTCCACCAAGAAAGTCCCCAGGATGATGAACCGCGCCATCCTGACGATCCCGCCAAGCTGAGGCGCAGAGATGGAATTTTGCATGATCACCCTTTGGCTCAATCCAATCTTCTGTTTGGTGAACGCCATGACCACGATGGCTATCGTCATAAAGCCCACGCCGCCCACCTGGATCAGCCCCAGGATGACCAACTGCCCAAACAGCGTCCAATGCGTGGCAGTATCAAAGCGGATCAAGCCAGTGACGCAGGTCGCGGAAGTCGCCGTAAAAAAGCAATCCGTCAGGCCCGTGCCTCCCGGGCCCCTGGTAGAAAAAGGGAGGGAAAGAAGCAGGGTGCCCACTAAGATGACCAGGCAATAGCCGCCCAATATAAACTTCATCGGCGACACGTTGTGCCGCTTGTTCCATTTCTTTTTCAAATCCGCCCCTCTTTTACCGTGCTTTGACGCCTTTTCCTGCAGCCAAGGGCTTTCAATTAAAAAATTCAATCAAAAGCTTCCAGCCGAAGCCCTCCCGCGCTTACCCTTGCCGCCGCGCAGGATGCTTCCTATCTTTTCGGGAAAAGGCCCACGCGGCATATGCAGCGCCGCATGGACCTTGACTATCCGTACCGATCAATATTCGCAAGCGGCTTCTTC
>CANPWC010000041.1 GCA_947581905.1 uncultured Acetatifactor sp. | reverse complement strand
GCGGCAAATCTTATCTGTACCTGACCGGGGAAGTGGCCGCCGTCCAGGCCGCCATTGAGCGCGCCACGGCTACGGTCGCCGTAAACGGGATGTACCTGGATTCTTCCGTCATCCCCCATCCCGACCCCCAGATCACCAAATCCATCCTATAAGGCTTCCAAGCGGCGGAAATGGCTTCCGCCGCTTGCTTTTTCCGGCGCTTACTTTTTCCATAGAAAAGATTGAAGGAAATTTTGTTTCATGGTACAATGATTCTGCTGGCGCAGAATCCAAGCCGATTCCATCGGCTTGCCGCCGCTAAAGCGGCGGATTGTACCAGAAATCCACCGCTTGCCCGGTAAATGCCGCTTCGCGGCGCTTCCCGGTCTGCGCTTGTGGTACAATAAACTTTATTACATAGGACATCAGGATTGGGGGCAGGAAGGGTGCAGAATGGCAGCATGACCAGCCGCAGGGGCGTGTTGCGCCAGGCAGCCGCGATCCTTGTGATCTTGGCCGCGGTGGTCGCAACTTACTATTTTTTTATTTATGAAAATAATGAGCGGATTTTGAAGCAGAACGAGATCTATTCCACCAATACCACGAGGCATGTGGCCGCCAGGCTGGAGGATTCGTTCAGGGACGCGTTAGACAGCATACGCGGGATTTCCTACCTTTATAGCTTCGTAGTGGACGCCCCGGAGGTGGAGCGGGATATCCTGGATCCGATCGGGGATTCCTCCCGGTTCGACCATGTCGAGATCGTGGATGAGGACGGCATGGACTATTCCGGCACGGGGGAACCCATGGATGTCAGCGCCAGGACCTTTTTCCAGGAAGGGATGAAAGGGAACGCGGGGATCGACATCGAGGCGGATGGCGGGGAGGACGACCTTTCCGTTATTTTCTATGCGCCTGTTTATTATGAAGGAAGGGTAGAAGGGGTCATCCACGGCGTATTTAAAAAGGAAGAAATGGAGGAAATCTTAAGCCTCGACTTCTTTGGGGAACAGGCGAAGACGTATCTCTGCAAAAGGGATGGGAGCGTGTTGTTCGCCTGCGGCACGGACCAGGTCCCGAAGAACCTGTTGGATGACATGCTTCAGTCGGGGCAGATGGACGACGGCATGGAAGGGGAATTTGCGAAAGCTTTCGCTGACGGGACGGAACTGTCCGTGCGTTACGAAGGCACCCAGGGGCTGGGGAACGCGTTCCTGGCCCCTGTCATGGACGGGGAGTGGATGCTGATGCAGACCTTTCCCTCCGCCGTCACTAGCATGATGATGGATGATGTGGATTCCTCGGGCGGAAAGCTTGCCGCCACCCTGATCGTCTGCTTCGGGCTGTATGTGGCGTTCCTCCTTGTGCTGAACCATAGCAAGAACCGGACGCTGGTGGTGGAGAAGCAGGAAGCCTCCAGCATCGTGGACAGCGTGACCAAGCTGTTCTGGCGCTTCGCCATGGTGGATTTCGAGAAGGACGAGTATGAATACCTGGAGGCCTTGGGCGATTGGAACGCCATCAGGCAGGGCGATATGCCGTCCAAAGGAGCCTATTCAAAACTGGTAGAGTTCATAGCCCCTCGTTACATCCGTGAAGAAGGGGCGGAGGATATGGCAGAGGTCATCACCTGGGAATATATCCAGGCCCACATGGATGAAAACACGCCTTATCTGGAGTATGAGTACCGCATCCAGCGGGACGAGGAGCGTTGGGAGCATCTTTCCATCCTATGCGTGAAAAGGGATGGGGGGAAGCCCGTGAAGCTTTTGTTCGCCATCCAGGATGTGACGAAGTTAAAGGAGAAGGAACGGTTAAGCCGGATCGCGCTTCAGAACGCTTTCGAGGCCGCGGAAGAGGCGAACCATGCCAAGAGCGAATTTTTATCCAGGATGTCCCATGACATCCGCACCCCGATGAACGCCATCATGGGCATGACGGCCGTGGCGGCGATGCACGTTGACGACAAGGAGCGGGTAATGGACTGCCTGGGCAAGATTTCCGTTTCCAGCCGCCATCTGTTGGCCCTGATCAACGACGTGCTGGATATGTCCAAGATTGAAAGCGGCAAGGTGACTTTGTCCGAGGAGCCGTTCAATCTGGCGAAACTGATCGACGACCTGCTTACGATCGTCCATCCGCAGATCCAGGGCAAGGCGCAGAAGCTTAGCGTGAGCATCCACCGCCTGGTGCATGAGAACGTGGTGGGGGATACGCTGCGGCTTAGGCAGGTCTTCGTGAACATCATGGGCAATGCCGTGAAATTCACGCCGGAGGAGGGGAAGATTTCATTAACGATCAGTGAAATCCCTTCCCATGTCTCGGGTTACGGCTGTTATGAGTTCGTTTTCCAGGATAATGGCATTGGCATGGAGGAAGAGTTCATTGATAAGGTCTTTGACCCGTTCGCCCGTTCCAAGAGGTCCACGGAACAGAAGATCGAGGGGACCGGCCTGGGCATGCCGATCGCTTACAACATCGTCCGTATGATGAACGGCGACATCAAGGTGCAAAGCAAGCTGGGAGAAGGAAGCCGCTTTACGGTCCGGGTCTACCTGGCCCTGCAGGAAGGGGAGGAAGAGGATGTCAGCTGCCTTGCCAACCTGAACGTATTGGTGGCTGACGACGAGCAGAGCGCCTGCGAGGGGGCCTGCGAGATCCTGGAGCAGATCGGCATGAACGCCGCCTGGGTGTTAAATGGGGACGACGCGGTGAAAAAGGTGGCGGCCGCCAGGGAGGACGGGCAGGATTATGCCGTGGTGATCCTGGACTGGCAGATGCCGGGGAAGGACGGCGTCGAGACGGCGCGGGAAATTCGGAAGCTGGTAGGGGAAGAAGTGCCTATCATCATCCTGTCCGCCTATGACTGGAGCGATATCGAGCAGGAAGCGCGGGAAGCCGGCGTGAGCGCCTTTATCGAGAAGCCCTTGTTCCGTTCCCGCCTGATTTATGTGTTGAAGAGCGTGGTCGGGCAGATCATGGAGGACAAGGGCGATGGGCAGGAGAAGTTCCAGGAGAAGGATTTCAGCGGGAAACGTGTGCTGGTGGTGGAAGATAATGAGTTGAACATGGAGATCGCGGAAGAGCTTCTTACCATGGTAGGGATCCAGGTGGAAAAGGCTTATGACGGGGAACAAGCCGTGGAGATGGTCCAAACGCGTCCGGAAAGGTATTATGACTTGATCTTCATGGACATCCAGATGCCGAAGAAGAATGGATATGAGGCGGCGCGCGCCATCCGCTCCATGGGCAGGGCGGACCTGGACGAAGTCCCGATCGTCGCCATGAGCGCGGATGCGTTTTCCGATGATATCCACCGTTCCAAAGAAGCCGGGATGAATGACCATGTGTCGAAGCCTGTAGAACTGGATAAACTGTTAGCCGCATTGGAGAAATGGCTGGGTTAGCGCGTAAGCGCGGTTGTGCAAGCCGAACTTGTTCGGCAGCCGAACTGGTTCGGCTTGGGTGCGGGGTTTCAAACCGCTTATTGACGCGATATCGCGGGCAGGCCGCGATATGCGGGGGATGGATATGTTAGCGTTAGAGAGAAGAAATCGGATCTTGGAAAAGCTGCAGGAGGAGAAGCGGGTGGTGGTGAGCGAGCTCAGCACCCAGTTCGGCGTGTCGGAAGAGACCATCCGCAGGGACTTGGAGAAGCTGGAAAAGGAGGGCCTTGCCACCAAGAGCTACGGCGGCGCGGTGCTGAATGAGAATGCCAGCATCGATATGCCTTTCAATGTGCGCAAGAAAGCCAACGTGGCGGGCAAGCAGCGGATTGCCGAGCTGGTGGCGTCCCGTGTCCACGATGGGGACCATATCATCCTGGACGCCAGCTCCACGGCTGTCTTCATCGCCAAGGCGCTTAAAGAAAAGGAACATCTGACCGTGATCACGAATTCCATCGAGATCATCATTGAACTGTCGGACGTGTCCGATTGGAATATCATTTGCTCCGGCGGAAGCCTCCGGGAGGGTTATCTGGCCCTGGTCGGTCCCAAGACCGCCGAGGGCATCAGCAGCTTTAACGCTGACAAGGCCATCCTTTCCTGCAAGGGGATCGACCTGGTCAAAGGGGTCACGGATGGAAACGAGATGTTTTCCCAGGCGAAGCAGGTCATGATGCAGTCCGCCCAGGAGACCATCCTCGCCATTGACAGTTCCAAGTTCGACAGGGTCGCGTTCTCCAAGCTGTGCAGCGCGGATGCCATGGATGTGGTGATCACCGACCATAAGCCGGACGAGCGCTGGCTGTCCTTCTTTCGGCGCAGCCATGTGGAATGCGTCTATCCGGAAGAATGAGGACCCCAAGGACGCGCTCCGGAAAGATGACGCATAAAAAGTGCTTGACAAACAAGCTTCGGATGCACTAGAATCTCTATACACAAACAAAGACTGTGAAGAGGGCCAGTACAGGTAGAAAGCATCCCAGAGAGAGGAAGAAGCTGCGAATCCTTATGCCGTATACCTCGAACCTGCCTCGGAGTCCTGTATGAAAATACGCCGCAGACCTTAGGGCTGGCGCGCCGCGCCTTGGCCCGACACCCTCTGTGGTGAAAATGCAGCGTAGCGCCGGCGTTAACGGCAAGGAAAGCAGGATGCCGGCCTGTGCGCCGGCGTCAATCAGGGTGGTACCGCCGAACCTTCGGTCCCTTTTGTCAGGGACGGGAGGTTTTTTTATAAAGGAAAGAAAAGGAGAAAATCGACAATGGCAGACAAGAAAATGGTAGAAGCCATCACTTCCATGGAAGTGGACTTCGCGCAGTGGTACACGGACGTGGTCAAGAAAGCGGAATTGATCGACTATACCAGCGTCAAGGGGTGCATGGTCATCAAGCCCGCCGGGTACGCGATCTGGGAGCTGATCCAGAAGCAGTTGGATGAACGTTTTAAGAAGACGGGGGTGGAAAACGTCTACCTACCCATGTTCATCCCGGAATCCCTGCTTCAGAAGGAAAAGGATCATGTGGAGGGCTTCGCGCCGGAGGTGGCCTGGGTCACGCACGGAGGCCTGGCTCCTTTGCAGGAGCGCCTTTGCGTGCGTCCTACCTCGGAAACCCTGTTCTGTGATTTTTATAAAAACGACATCCACTCTTACCGGGACCTGCCCCGGGTTTATAACCAGTGGTGCTCCGTCGTGCGTTGGGAGAAGGAGACCAGGCCGTTCCTGCGGTCCCGTGAATTCCTGTGGCAGGAGGGCCATACGGCCCATGCCACCGCCGAAGAAGCGCAGGAACGCACCATCCAAATGCTGAACGTTTACGCGGATTTCTGTGAGGAGGTGCTGGCAATCCCGGTGGTCAGGGGCCAGAAGACGGACAAGGAGAAGTTCGCCGGGGCCGTGTCCACCTATACCATCGAAGCCCTGATGCACGATGGCAAGGCCCTGCAGTCCGGCACCAGCCATAACTTCGGCGATGGCTTCGCGAAAGCCTTCGGCATCCAGTTCGCGGATAAGGACAATACCTTGAAATACGTGCACCAGACCTCCTGGGGCATGACCACCCGCATGATCGGCGCGATCATCATGGTGCATGGTGACAATGACGGTCTGGTGCTGCCTCCCAGGGTGGCCCCCATCCAAGTCTGCATCATCCCCATCCAGCAGAAAAAGGAGGGCGTGCTTAAGACGGCTTACGCCCTGCGCGACAGGCTCCAGGGCGCATACCGCGTGAAAGTGGACGATTCCGACAAGACGCCCGGCTGGAAGTTCTCCGAGGCGGAGATGAGGGGTTATCCCATCCGCGTGGAGATCGGACCTAAGGACATCGAAGCCGGCAAGTGCGTCATCTGCCGCCGGGATACCAGGCAGAAGCTGGAAGTGGGGCTGGACGAATTAGAAGGCAAGGTCGGCGAAGTCCTGGAAACCATGCAGGAAGAGATGCTGGAACGTGCCAGGGCGCATCGCGACGCGCATACCTATACCGCCTCCAACATGGAGGAATTTGAGAAGATCTTCAATGAAAAATCAGGCTTCGTCAAAGCCATGTGGTGCGGCGACCGTGCCTGTGAAGACCTGATCAAGGAGAAGCTTTCCGTGACCAGCCGCTGCATGCCTTTTGTGCAGGAGCAGGTTTCAGACGTGTGCGTCTGCTGCGGAAAGCCTGCGAAGAAAATGGTCTATTGGGGCAGGGCGTATTGATCGGCCACGCCCGCCGGGAGGCTTATGAAAGAAAAGGATAGTTTGATCCGCGGGCCGATAGCGAGCTCCTTAATCCGGTTCGCCATGCCCATGCTGATCGGCAATTTGTTCCAACAATTCTATAATATGGCGGATTCCGTCATCGTAGGGCGCTTCGTCGGAGAGAACGCCTTGGCCGCGGTGGGCGCGTCTTACGCCCTGACCACGGTGTTCATCTCCGTCGCGGTGGGAGGCGGCATCGGCGCGAGCGTCCTGACGAGCCGCTACTTAGGGGCGGAGGATTATCCCAACCTCCGCCTGTCCGTCAACACCTCGCTGCTTTCCTTCCTGTTTTTCAGCATCCTGTTGGGGGCGGGCGGCTTCGTCCTAAGCCCGGCCATCCTGCGGGCTTTGAATACGCCTGCCGCCATCCAGGCGCAGGCGGTCTCTTATCTGAAGATTTATTTCCTGGGGCTGCCGTTCCTCTTCATGTACAATATCCTAAGCTCTGTGTTCAACGCGTTGGGGAGGTCGCGGATCCCGTTGTATTTCCTCATCTTTTCTTCCGTATTGAACGTGGGGCTGGACTTGTTCATGGTGCGTGCCCTGTCCCTGGAAGTGGCGGGCGTGGCGATCGCCACCGTCATTGCCCAGGGCTTGTCGGCGGTGCTTTCCTTCCTGGTGCTTCGCCATTTCCTGAAGCGGTATCCTGCGGCAGGGGCGGCGCGGCTTTTCGATGGGGCGTATTTCTGGAAAATGCTGGGGATCGCCGTCCCGTCCATCCTGCAGCAATCCATCGTATCCATCGGCATGATGCTGGTGCAGTCCGTGGTCAACAGCTTCGGGGAGGCGTCCCTGGCTGGCTTCTCAGCGGCCATGCGCATTGAAAGCATCTGCGCCGTCCCCCTGTCTTCAACGGGCAACGCCGTCTCCACGTTCGTATCCCAGAACCTGGGCGCGAAGCAAGCAGACCGGGCGGTGAAGGGCTACCGGGCCAGCTATGGGATTATATTTGCCTTTTCCTTTGTGATGATGCTGGTGCTGGAGTGCTTCCATACCCCGATCATCCAAAGCTTTTTGGGGGAGGACGCCACACCCCGCGCACTGGCCGTAGGGACGGCGTATTTGCGGTTCGCGGGCTTCTTCTATGTCCTGCTGGGCCTTAAGATGGTCACGGACGGCACCCTGCGCGGGGCGGGGGACATGAAGCTGTTTACGGTGGCCAACCTGGTAAATCTGGCGATCCGCGTCCTCTTTTCCCATATCATGGCTCCCGTCATCGGAATCCAGGCCGTTTGGTACGCCGTCCCCCTGGGGTGGGCCGCCAACTATGTGATCTCCTATTCCCGTTACCGGACGGGCATCTGGAAAGCGAAAATTAAGGCATGACCGAGATGGTGAAAATTTAAGAAATCTTTGACATGATTCTTTAGAGGGTATATAATTGGGATAAGTTCGGGCACGGCAATGAGGGCCATGGGAGGGATAGAATTGAAATCGGGAAAACGTTTTTTCGGCATGGTGACAATTCTTTTGGTGCTTGTAATAGGATGCCTGGCAGGCGGACATACTATCCTGGCAAAGGAAGGGGAGCCTGCGGGGGAAAGTGAGCCTGCGGGAGAAGGGGTGCCTGCTGGGGACGGGGAAGTGACGGCGCAGTCGCTGGGCGTTTTGAAGGTCGGTTACGTCACGGACCGCAATCCGGTGTCTTATCGGGACGAGGAGACCGGCGAGCTGGGGGGCATATCCCGGGAGATCTTCGACAGGATCCAGGAATTGAGCGGGTTACAGTTTGAATATGTGGAACTGCCGTCCGGGTCAGTCACGTATTCCTATCTGTGGGAACAGGGCTTCGACCTGGTGACGAGCGTGGAATATAATAAGGCGAACTTAAATGCCAAGGGCATCCTGATGAGCGAGCCTTACATCCGCGGGAAAAAGGTGATCGTGGGGCGCAGCGACCTTTTGTTCGACCGCAACGCGAATCTGACGGTGGCCGTATCCACCGGGTCCCAGACGTTGAAAAAGGTGCTGCAGGCACAGTACCCGAATTTCCAGCTCAAGGATTATGATACCTTGGAGGACTGCTTCGAGGCGCTGCGGCACAGGGAGGCCGACCTGTTGATCCTGAACCAGTACGTGGTGGAGTACCTGCTTTCCCGCCCGCGTTACGAAGACCTTCAGGTGATCCCTCTGGAGGGGTTTGACGAGGAACTATGCTTTTCCGCGGTCATCCCCCTGGAAAACGACGGCGAGGTCAGCGACATGGAAGCCTGGCAGCGGGGCGAGGTCATCATTTCCGCCTTGAACGACGCGATCTCCAAGATGACGGAAGAAGAGACCACGAACATCGTCGTCAAGGTCACGATGGAGAAGCGCTACCGTTACCGGCTGTCGGATTTCCTGTATCGTTACCGCTATTCCCTGGTCATGCTGGTGATCCTCTTCATCGTGCTGGCGGTCCTGATGGTGGTGAGCCTGCGTTTCTACCTAAGGACCACGAAGTCGCGTGCCGAAGCACAGGCGCGGAGCACGTTCCTGTCCACGATGAGCCATGAGATCAGGACGCCGCTTAACGGCTTGATCGGCCTGAACTACCTGATGCTGCAGAACATGGGCAATCCGGAGAAAATGTCCCATTACCTGCAGCAGTCCACGACGACGGCCCGTTACCTGTTGTCGCTTGTAAATGACATCCTGGATATGTCCAAGCTCAATGAGAATAAGATGGATCTGGAGGAGAAGCCGTTCTCGCTGCGGATGGTCGTTTCCACGGTGGAAGCGTTGATGAGGACCCGGATGGAAGAAAAGGGGCTGGACTTTTCGGTAGAGGCCGACATCCCTTATCCCAGGCTTATCGGGGATGAGACAAGGCTGGAGCAGGTCTTCATGAATGTGGTGGACAACGCGTATAAATTCACGCCTAAGGGCGGGAAGATCACGGTCCGCATCCAACAGGAGATGGAGGACGGCGGCAAGGTCACGACTCGGGTCTGGGTCATTGACACGGGCTGCGGCATGAGCGAGGAGTTCCGTAAGAAGATCTTTGATTCGTTCACCCAGGAGCGCAATACGGTGTCCAAGGGGAACCAGGGCACGGGCTTAGGCATGGCGATCAGTTACCTGGTAATCAAGCAGATGGGCGGCGAGATGCAGGTGGAAAGCGCGCCGGGACAGGGAAGCACGTTTTCGTTTGCGTTTCCTGCCAAGACCACCACGGACTTCGTGGAAGAGATCGAGTCTTCCCTGCCGCAGCTTAAGGAAGGCCAGGGCGCGAAGCATATCTTGGTCGCAGAGGACAATGAGCTGAATGCGGAAATCCTGGTGGAGCTTTTGGAGGAAGAGGGCTTTGAAGTATCCCTGGCGGAAGACGGCAGGCGTGCCGTGGAGCTGTTCGAGGCTTCTGACCCTGGTTCCATCCATGTCATCCTGATGGATCTTCTGATGCCTGTGATGAATGGTTATGAGGCGGCCGTGGAGATCCGCAAGATGCCGAGGGCGGACGCGAAGACCGTGAAGATTTTCGCCTGTACGGCGAATACGTTCAAGGAAGATCGGGACATGGCGTTCGCAAGCGGCATGGACGATTTCATTTCGAAGCCGGTGGACGTGGAGAAGCTTTTCCAGAAGCTTAAGGAGTGTTAAGATTGGCCGGTTCGGCTTAGGATAGGAGGATGAAGAGATGGCAGTGGTGCATGTAACGACGGATGACTTTGAAAAAGAAGTGCTGCAGGCGGACAAGCCGGTATTGATCGATTTCTGGGCGACCTGGTGCGGGCCTTGCAGGATGCTGGCGCCGGTGATCGACCAGCTTGGCGAGGAGCTTACGGATGTAAAGGTCTGCAAGGTGGACGTGGATCAGGAACCGGACCTTGCGTCGAAATTCGGCGTCATGTCCATTCCCACCCTGGTCGTGATGCAGGGCGGGGAAAAGGTGGCGTCCAGCGTCGGCGTGCAGGGCAAAGCGGCGATATTGAAGCTATTGGGTAAATAAGCCAGATGAATTATATTGTTTTCGACTTGGAGTGGAATCAGAGCAATGACCTGAAACACTCCTTAAGCGCCATCCCTTTCGAGGTCATAGAGATCGGCGCTGTGAAGTATGACGGGCGCTTTGAGCAGACGGGACAGTTCCATGAGCTCATCCGCCCTCAGGTATATCAGGAAATGCACCATGTCACAGGCCGGCTGATCCATATGAAGATGAAAGAGCTGATGGGCGGCGGCAGGTTCCAGGACGTGATGGCGCGTTTCTTGGATTGGTGCGGGGAGGACAGGATCTTCTGCACCTGGGGCATGATGGATTTGACGGAACTGCAGCGCAACATGAAATATTTTGGGATGGAGCCCTTGTCTCGGGGGCCAATCCCTTTTTTGGATGTGCAGAAGCTGTACGGGATTGCTTATGAAGACGTTAAGAACTGCAGGTCGCTGGAATATGTCATAGACGCCCTGGAGATCCCGAAGGACATTCCTTTCCACAGGGCGTTCAGCGACGCGTATTACACGGGCAAGGTGCTTCAAAGGATCCAGACGCCGAAGCTTTTGGAAAATTTTTCTTATGACGTGTATCACCCGCCCGCAAGCCGGGACCAGGAATTAAAGCTTGTGTCCGATACCTACGCCAGGTATATTTCCAGGGAATTTCCGGACAAAAAGGAAGCTTTCCGCGATCCGGAAGTCTCTTCCTGCAAATGTTTCCTGTGCCATCGGAACCTGAAGAAGCAGATCCCCTGGTTTGCGCCCAATGGCAGGCAGTATTATTGCGCGGCTTATTGTGACAGCCACGGGTACCTGAAAGGGGAGATCCGCGTAAGGCACTCCGACGAGGGCGGCACGTTCATTGACAAGACCGTGAAGCTGATCACCCCGGAAGAGCTTGAGGAGGTCGCCCGGCAGGAAGAACGTACGCGGGAGAGCCGAAAGAGGCACCGTTCCAGGAGGCAGAGAGGGAAAGCGCTGAAAGGGCAGGGGCTATAGCTTAAAAGTCATAGTCCCGGAACCGGTTGGGGCGCTTCGCGCCTTTGCGCCTGTTGCGGGCGCGCTTCGCCGCCATCCGGCGCTTCCTGCGCAGGCTTTCCTGGGTCGTGCTGTAGATAAGGGTGCCGTCCCGGTTATACCTGCGCGGATGCCTGGCCCGAACCCTTGCCCGGTGGATCCGGATGAAAAGCAGGGAGGACAGCACGATCAGGGCGATCAGGGCGATGGCCGCCCCGGCCCAGAGCAGCGCCTCCTGGATGTTGATGAAGACCACGTCCTTTTCTTCTGTTTCTTCTTCGTCCGGCTGTTTCACCAGCACGGTCCCGCCTTTCCCATCGTCTTCCAGGACGTATCCGTCCGGAATCCCGAAAGAGTAAAGCCCGGTCCCCTCTTCCATGAAGTCTACGGACGCCGTGCCTACATGCACGCCGCTATAGGTGTAGTCAATCAGGGCGACCTGGTTTTCTTCCGGGACGTCGTAGGAGATGGTGGAGGTCGTGTCATCGAAGTTGGCGCCGGCGGGGAGCACCAGGAAATCTTCCTGGTTCAGCTCCAATAAGGGGCGGGAGCTTCCGAAGATGTCGCGGTCGCTGTAGAAAGGCTCGTCCGCGTTGATATTGTAGGTGGTCTCATGGTCCGCGATGTTCACGCGCTCGAAATTTTGGAACCCATATTCAAATAGTGCCAAGGTATCCTCGAACTGGCGGGGAGACTCATCCTTGAGCACCACGCAGACGAGCTTCAGCCCATCCTTTTCCGCGCAGGAGACCAGGCAGTTGCGGGCGGCGTTGGTATAGCCCGTCTTGCTTCCCACCAGGTATTCATAAGCCATGGACTGGTTGGGCAGCAGGCGGTTCTTGGTGTTTTCAATGATGTCCTTGGGCTGCTTTTCCGTAGGGGGAAGATGCAGCCTGGTGGTGCGGGAGATCTTGCTTAACAGCTCATTGGAAAAGAACGCCCTGCCGATGGTCGCCAGGTCATAGGCGGAGGTGTAGTGGTCCTCATCCGGCAGGCCATTGGGGTTGACGAAATGCGAGTCCACGCAGCCCAGCTCCTTGGCGCGGTCGTTCATGATCTGCGCGAAGGATTCCCAGTCGGTGCCCGTGATATGCTCCGCGACCGCGAAAGACACATTGTTGGCGGAACTGATGAGGATGGCGTTCAAGGCCTGCTCCATGGTGATCTCGTTCCCCACGTCCAAGGAAATGTAGCTGCTGTCCAAGGGCGTATCGTACACCGCGTCGTGGGACATGGTGACGATCTCATCCATTTCACATTCCTCCGACGCGATCAGGCAGGTGAGGATCTTCGTGCAGCTTGCCGGGTACTGGTGCTGGTGGATGTTCTTGGCATAAAGGATGGTCCCCGTCTCGACTTCCATCAGGATGGCGGATTCCGCCGTCACCACGGGGCCTTGGGGCCAGTCCTCGATCTGGTTGCTTTCAATGGGCAGCGCCTGCTGCGCGGCGATCCGCTCTTCCAGGTCGGACGCCTGGACGTATAGGGAAGCAAAAGGGGAACTCCACAAGCTTCCTGCCAGCAGGGCAGGCAACAGGAGGGAGAGGAAAAATCGGGTCGTTGGGTGCATCGTGCGGTTGTGCATGGATTCTCGCCTTTCTGGGAACGCCCTTTCGGACGTACATGGATTTTGGGGAAGATAGGGATGGCTCTTTTTGCCAGCCGTTTGGGACTTTAGTAAGGTTTATTATACTACAGGCTTTGCCGTATTGCCATAGATTATTTTCAATTCCCTTGGAAAGAAAAGGAAGGAGGAATGTAAGTTATATGAAAGAGCGTTTAAGATCCGCGAACCCGTACCTACCCCTCTGGGAGCATATTCCGGACGGGGAGCCGCGCGTCTTTGAGTATCAAGGGGAAAAGCGCGTCTATGTCTATGGTTCCCATGACACGGAGCGGACTGCCTATTGCGGCAGGGACCAGGTGGTCTGGAGCGCCCCGGTGGATGACCTGACGGATTGGACCTATCATGGCGTCTGCTATCGCGCGACGAACGGTTCCGTCCTTTATGCGCCGGATGTGGTGCAGAAAGGGGATACTTTCTATTTATATGCCGCCGAGGATTGCGGGTCCCGGATCATGGTGGCTTCGTCCCATAATCCCGCGGGGCCTTTTGAGAACCCGAGGCTTACGCCGTTAGGGTTCGATCCCGGCGTCCTGGTGGACGATGACGGGAGGGTGTACGCGTTCTGGGGATTTTGCTCGGCGTTCTGCGCGGAGCTGGAGGACGATATGTGCACGATCAAGGAGGGGACGCTGCGCCGTAACCCCATCGGGCACATCCCGGACCCCTGGAACGAGCAGAACAACTTATCCGGCATTGATCTAAGGGACGCGTTCTTCGAGGCTTCTTCCCCAAGGAAGATCAAAGGGAAGTATGTCTTTGTCTATTCAAAGCGCTATGTGACGCCGGTGCCGGAGTTGGGCGTATATGAACCATGTAATGGCTTCTTAAGTTATAAGTGGTCGGACAGCCCCCTTTCCGGGTACCAGGACGGCGGCGACATCTCGTTCAATGGCGGCGAGATCTTACAGCTTCCGGATGGCACGGGGCAGCAGACATATCGCTGGGGCAACAACCATGGCGGCCTGGTGGAGGTCAACGGGCAGTGGTACATCTTTTACCATCGCCATACGGGCACGGATGAGTTCGCCAGGCAGGGCATGATCGAGCCGGTGGATGTGGCGGTGGGCAAGGATGGGAAGATCTATATCGGGGACATCCTTTATAAAAATGGGGAGCCGGTGAAGTCCGTGCCGGTGGAGGAAACCTCCCAAGGCGCGTCGGTCAATGGCATTGACGCGGACCGGATCATTTCCGCCGGTTATGCCTGCCATCTGACGCCGTTGGGGCAGGCTTACATCAAGCCGGTGTACGAGCAGGCGGACGGCGTTTCCGCGCCGATCGTGGACATAAGGGACGGCGTCACCGCCGGCTTCCGTTATCTGCAGTTCGGGATGAATTCCCCGAAGGCATGTACCGTCGCGATGACCTGCACCGGGAAGATGGAGGTCAAGGTCAGGGTCGACTCTTGGCGCGGCAAGGTCGTGGCACGGTTTGCCGCAGAGCCCGGCAAGACATTGTACCATGCGCCTGTGGAATGTGGGATGATCGGCAGGCGTGCGGTGTATTTTGAGTTTTGCGGCGAAGGCGAGGCCTGCTTCGACTGGTTTACCTTCGACTGGTAATAGACCGTTCGGTTCCTGGACTAGTTTGGCTTCTGGACTAGTTCGGTCCCTGGACTAGATCGGTTCCTGGACTAGTTTGGTTTCTGGACTCGTTCGGCTTAGGCGCGTGGGTTGCTGCCGGGAACCGTTGCTTTGGCTGGGGCGAAATCTTGCTTTGGCTGGCGCGCTACTTTGAATGACGTGAAATCTTGCCCTTGACATTTCGGAAGGCAAGGGCTATAGTAGGTAAGGCAGGTCGGGAAAGGACTGGAAGACGGTCAGGCCAGCCAGGTCCAAGGCTGGAGCAGAAGGGTGGAACGGTAAGTTGCGATTGAGGAATATAACGGGTTCCCGGGAGGTCATCACCGGCAGCAGGTTCGTGGTGCAAGAGGAGGAGTACAGGCCGGGAGGCTGGCATGAAATCTTTGGCAACGACCATCCGCTCCATGTGGAGGTCGGCATGGGCAAGGGAAAATTCCTCCATGCCATGGCGAAGCTTCATCCGGAAGTGAACTTCGTAGGGGTGGAGAAATACTCCAGCGTGCTTCTGCGCGCGATCCAGAAAATGGAAGAGGAAGAGCTTAAGAACCTTAAGTTCGTGCGGCTGGACGCGGAAGAGCTTACCAGGGTCTTCGGTCCCGGCGAGGTAGACCGCCTTTACCTGAATTTCTCGGATCCCTGGCCGAAGGACCGACACGCCAAGCGCAGGCTGCCGTCCAAGGAATTTTTGGCACGGTATGACGTCATACTAAAGAAGGACGGCAGGCTGGAATTCAAGACGGATAACCGGGGGCTGTTCGACTTCGCTCTGGAGGAATTGCCGTTAGCAGGGTGGAAAGCGGATTATGTCACTTACGACCTGCATGGGGATGAAAAGTTGTCAGAGGGGAACGTCATGACGGAATATGAAGAGAAGTTTTCCGCCAAGGGGAACCCCATTTGCAAATATCAGATTTATCGTTAGGAAGGCTGCGCAGGTGGAGCAGATGCCGTTGTCGGCATCTGCTTTTTCCCGCCTGATGCCATTCGGAAGAGGCAGAGGATGTTCATTTTATTTTTCTTGATGTGGGTCATATTTAACGGGAGCCTTACTTTGGAGATCGCCCTGTTCGGAGTGGCGGTAGCCGGCCTAATGTATGGCTTCCTATGTAAATTCATGGATTTCAGCTTCCATAAGGACTTGCAGATGTGGCGCTGCTTCGGGCTTATCTTGCTTTATCTGGCCGTATTGTTCGTGGAGATCATCAAGGCGAACGTGAAGGTCACGCTCCTCATCCTGACGTCGAGGCGCAAGGTGGAACCGATGCTCATCCATTTTCGGACGGACCTGCGCTCGAAAACGGCAAGGACCGTCCTGGCCAATTCCATCACCCTGACGCCGGGGACCATCACCGTATCCTTAGAGGAGAACGAGTTCGTGGTGCATTGCCTGGACAAGGATATGTCGGAGGGGATGGAGGAATCCGTGTTCGTGAAGCTGTTGCGCAAAATGGAGGAGGTGGCATTATGACGGAAGCGGTCGCGTCCTTGGAAAGGAACCTACTGGTCGGCGTATTGATCTTCTTGATGTGCCTGCTGTTTTTGTGCCTGCTGCGCGCCGTGCGGGGCCCGCGCATCGCCGACCGGATCGGGGCCGTCAATATGATGGGAACGATGGTTATGGTGATCATCGCGATTTTG
>CANPWC010000040.1 GCA_947581905.1 uncultured Acetatifactor sp. | reverse complement strand
GGGGGCGAGCACCCAGGAATCCGAGGATAATTGCGCCAAAATGGCGGTACGCCAGCTTCGTGATTATTTGGAAAACGGCAACATCATCAACAGCGTCAACTTCCCCACCTGCGATATGGGCGTCTGCAGGCAGACCGGCAGGGTGGCGATCTTCCATAAGAACATTGCCAACATGATCTCCCAGTTCACGGCCTGTTTCGGCAGGAACGGCATCAATATCAGTGATATGACCACCAAATCGAAAGGGGAGTTCGCCTATACCATGTTGGATGTGGAGACCGTCCCGACGCCTGAGATCGTGGAAGAGATCGAGTCCATCCAGGGCGTGTCCCGCTTAAGGATCGTGAAAGGGTGAAAACGCCGTGGATGCCCGTGGAAGCAGGGTCGGGCAAGGCCAAGTAGGTTGGAAGCAGGGTCGGGCAAGGCCAGGCACGATGGAAGCAGGACCAGGATAACGGCAAGATGCCGGATTAGATGAGGAAAACGCCATGTTGGGGCCAGGGGTCCCTTGCATGGCGTTTTTACGTGGGAAACGGATTCCAAGCATTTTAGTGCAATTTGATGGGAAAATCGTGAGGCCCTGGGACGCTTATTTGTAAAGAAGCGGCATGCCCTCCCCATCGTTCAGGTCGCTTAGCTCGTCCCTAAGCTTTGCGTCCGAGATGCAGGAAGCCTCGCTTTGGATATCCATGTAGAGGATGAAGAACTCCTCTAAGCTCATCTTGCGTTCCGCCGCCATCTCTTCCATGATGGGGCGGAGCTTGTCAAGCTGGACGGAGACGGGGACCTTTTGCGGGTCGATGTCAGCCATCACGTTTTCCGCATATGCGTTGATGCGGGCTAAGATTTTTCGATTTTCTTCTGTCATGGTTTCACCTGTCCTTTTTGCCGGATGGCCCGATTGATGCGTCCCCTGGCCGCCTTTTCGGGGGCAGGCGGACGAATGGGCCATGGTTTTTTCAAATTTTTTACATATTTTATCATCAAATGCTTGAGTTGTATAGTAATTTTTGATAAAATAGATACAAGTGATCGAAAAAATTATCAGAGAGGTGCTTACATGGCAGACATAAGACCGTTTCGAGCTTATCGTCCGGCGAAAGGCATGGAGGCGAAGATCGCCGCTTTGCCTTACGATGTGTATGACCGGGATGAGGCGGCCAAGGTGGTGGGGGACAATCCGTATTCTTTCCTGGGTATCGACCGGGCGGAAGTTTGGTTCGACCCGAAGACGGATCCCTATGCGCCCCAGGTGTATGCGAAGGCGAGGGACCTGTTGTGGCAGGAGATCGCGGACGGATGCTTCCAAAGGGAGGAAGGAGCCAGATATTATGTTTATCAGCAGGTCATGGATGGCAGGAAGCAGACCGGGATCGTGGCATGCGCCTCCATTGACGATTATCTGGGCGGCGTGATCAAGAAGCATGAGAATACGCGGGCGGACAAGGAAGAGGACCGCATCCGGCACGTGGATGTCTGTAACGCTCAGACGGGCCCGATCTTTTTGGCATATCGTTCGAATGAGGAGCTGCGCATGGCCATGGACGCGGCGATGGAGGCGATGCCTGTCTATGATTTCGTTTCCGATGATGGGATCACCCACCGCGTCTGGATCGTAGGGGAGGGCTGGACGGAGCGCGTGCGGCAGGCCTTTGCAGGGATTAAGGCCATCTATATCGCGGATGGGCACCACAGGTGCGCTTCCGCCGTGAAAGTGGGGCTCAAGCGCCGTAAGGAAGCCGGCACTTATTGCGGACAGGAGGAATTCAATTATTTCCTGTCAGTATTGTTCCCGGAAGAGGAATTGAAGATCTTGGATTACAACCGGGTGGTAAAGGACTTGAACGGCTTGGACCGGGATGCCTTTTTAGCCGAGGTAGGCAAGGGGTTTGCCGTTACTGAGGCAGGAAAGGATCCGTACCGCCCTGACCGGAAAGGGACGTTTGGCATGTACCTGGATGGGAAATGGTATCGGCTGACGGCGAAAGAGCGGATTTTAAGCGATGATGTCGTGTCCGGGCTGGATGTGTCCGTGCTGCAGGATTCCCTGTTGGGCCCCATCCTTGGCATCCGCGACCCGAAGACGGATCAGCGCATCGATTTCGTGGGAGGCATAAGGGGCCTTAAGGAGCTGGAACGGAGGGCGCAGACGGATATGCGGGTGGCGTTCTCCCTTTACCCTACCTCCATCCAGGAATTGTTCGCCGTGGCGGATGCGGGGAGGCTGATGCCGCCGAAGTCCACCTGGTTCGAGCCAAAGTTAAGAAGCGGACTGTTCCTTCATATATTGGAAGAGGACGCCAAGGGGTGAGGGCGCGCCGTTATGCTTGCAAACCCGTTGAAAGCCCTTTGAATGGATTTTATTAATGGAAAGAAGAACATCGGGGAAGTCCCGAAAGCCGCATACCGGATAAATCATGCGGGTCCGGTATAGGATTCATGAGATGAAAAGCTACAGCCGTTCTTTTCACTTATGAAGAAGCGTGACGCAACACGCGGATAGGATGGAAGATGAACAATAAGCTTTACAAACTGATGAATTGGCCGCAAATTGAGGAAATTGTTTATTCAGAGTGTGACCATCCTCATGAATTGCTGGGACCTCACAAGGCCGGGAACCAGACGTTGCTCCAGGCTTTTTTCCCGGAAGCCTTGGCGGTGAAAGTCCAACTCCTTAAGGAGTCCGGCGCAGACGTGGCGGACGAGGTAGAAATGGAAATCGCTGACGACCATGGCTTTTTCGCCGCCCTGGTCAATGTCAGGAAAATGCCCCCTTACCGTTACGTGGTGAAATATGACGGCGGCGAGATCGTGACCGCCGGCGACCCTTACCGCCATGACCCGTTAATCACGACGGAGGACACGGAGAAGTTCAAACACGGCATCCACTATACCATTTATGAAAAGCTTGGCGCGCATCCCTGCACTTTGGACGGAGAGGAAGGGACGTATTTCGCGGTATGGGCCCCTAACGCCCAGCGTGTCAGCGTGGTGGGGGATTTCAACCTCTGGGACGGCAGGCTCCATCAGATGAGGCGGCTGTGGGATTCCGGCATTTTCGAATTGTTCGTGCCGGGCGCCTTGCCTGGGGACAATTACAAATTTGAACTGAAGCTGACGGGAGGCATGGTATACCTGAAAGCCGACCCTTATGGCAATGCGGCCCAGCTTCGGCCCGAAACGGCTTCCGTCATCGCCGACCTGCGCAACTTTACCTGGGAGGACGAGGACTTCGTCAACAACCGCGCGGCGTTCCAGACAGGCAACGTGCCGGTCAGCGTTTATGAGATGTACCTCGGTTCCTTCGTGGATCCCAAGGAGGGGCAATATTATGCCAACTATCGGGATATCGCCCCTAAGGTGGTCGAGTATGTGAAAAAGATGGGCTACACCCATGTGGAACTGATGCCGGTCATGGAGCATCCTTACGATGGATCCTGGGGATACCAGGTCATTGGTTATTATGCCCCTACCGCCAGGTATGGCTCCCCGGAGGACTTCATGTTCTTCGTCAATGAGCTTCATAAGGCAGGCATCGGCGTGATCTTGGACTGGGTGCCCGCCCATTTCCCCAGGGATACTTATGGCTTGTCTAATTTCGACGGCACTTGCCTCTATGAGCATAAGGACCCCCGCCAGGGCTTCCATCCTCATTGGGGTACATTGATCTACAATTATGGACGTCCGGAAGTCTCCAATTACCTGATCGCCAACGCCTTGTTCTGGGTGGAGAAGTTCCATGCGGACGGCATCCGCATGGACGCAGTGGCAAGCATGCTTTATCTGGATTACGGCAAGAAGAATGGGGAATGGATCCCGAACATGTACGGCGGCAAGGAGAACCTGGAAGCCATTGAAATGATCAAGCATCTGAATTCCATCATGAAGAAGCGCAATCCCGGCGCTTTGTCCATCGCGGAGGAAAGCACGGCTTATTCCATGATCACCGGCGACCTTGACAAGGGCGGCTTAGGCTTCGACTTGAAGTGGAACATGGGCTTTATGAATGATTACCTGAATTATATCAAGTATGACCCGTATTTCAGGAGCCATCATCATAATGAGCTGACTTTCAGCATGATTTATACTTATAGTGAAAAGTTCATCCTGGTATTCTCCCATGACGAGGTGGTGCATGGCAAGGCAACCCTCATCGGCAAGATGCCCGGGGAACGGGAACAGAAGTTTGCGAACCTGCGCCTGACCTATGCCTATATGATGACGCATCCCGGCAAGAAGCTTTTGTTCATGGGACAGGATTTGGGCGAGTTTGACGAATGGAACGAGGGCAGGAGGGTGGAATGGAACCTGCTCAAGGTGCCGGAGCACGCCGGGATCAACAAGCTGGTGCAGGATTTGAACCACTTGTATTGTGAAAACAAGGCGATGTACGAGTTGAATGATTCCTCCAAGGGCTTCCAGTGGATCAACTGCATCAACCCGGACGCTTGCTATGTCTCGTTCATGCGCAAGGGCGTCCGTCCTGAGGATACCTTGGTGGTAGTGGCGAACTTCGCGGGCGTGGAGCAGGAGCTGACCGTTGGCGTGCCTCATGAAGGGAAATATAAGGAGATCCTGAATACCGATGACGTAAAATACGGCGGAAGCGGCAATGTCAATTCCAGGGTAAAGAGGGCGGAAGATAAGGAATGGGACGACAGGAGGCTGTCCATCACGGTGAAGATGGCTCCCTTGTCCGTCAGCATCCTCCAGTTCATCCCTTATACGGAGGAGGAACTGTCAAAGGTGATCGAGCAGAGGATCCGTAAGAACGCCATCATCCGCAGGGCGAAGACCGCCGGCAGGAAGACTACTTCCGCCAAGGAAAAGGCCGCCGCCGTGAACAAAAAGGCCGTCGATGAGATCGCGTCCAGCCAGACCAAGGAAGAATTGGAGAAGGTGGAAACGGCCATCAAGGAGGCTGGCAACAAGAGCCAGGACGACCTGCCGGGCGGAATGGAATATTTTAAGTGTTAAAGCGTCAGCATCCATGAAAGGAACCGAACATGTATATTCAGTTGGTTCAGCAAATCATAGATAGGGCCGTTCGTTCCTCCTGCGCCAGCGTCCTGCTGGCGCAGGAGACTGTGGCGGCTAGGATCACACAAGAGGAAATCGGCATCATGAGGCAGTACCTGGAGGAACTTCCGGAGAAAGTGTTCCGGTTGGGGACCCGCGTCGCGATGTCCATCCTCTTTTTCATTATTGGGATCCATGTGGTCAAATATATCCGCAAGTTCATCCGCAAATCCATGCGGAAAGCCAACGCGGACACCGGCGCCGTGCAATTCGTGGATTCCTTCATCAAGGCCTCCCTATATGTGCTCCTCATCTTCTCGATAGCGAAGTCTTTCGGGGTAGACGCGGCGAGCATCATCGCGGTCTTGGGCAGCGCAGGCGTGGCCATCGGCCTGGCTGTGCAGGGAGGGCTGTCCAATTTGGTGGGCGGCGTGCTGATCTTGCTGCTCACGCCGTTCAAGGTGGGGGATTATATCGTTGACAGCGACGGCCATGAAGGAACGGTGGACAAGATCCAGATCTTCTATACGACCTTGGTGACGCCGGACAATAAGACGGTCATGCTTCCGAACGGGCATCTGTCGGACAATTGCCTGGTCAATGTCACTTCTTCCCATATGCGCAGGCTGGATGTGTCGGTATCCGTTTCTTACCAGGCGGACCTCCGTAAGGCCAAGGAAGTGCTCCTTCATGTGCTGCAAGAGGACGAGGCCACGCTCAAGGACCATGACCTGATGGTGGTGGTGGACGAGCTTGGCGATTCCGGCGTCAAACTGATCGTGCGCTGTTGGTTCAAGACGGAGGATTTCTGGCCTGGGAAGTGGCGCGTCACGGAGAAATGCAAGCTTGCCTTGGACGAGAATGGCATCGAGATCCCATTCCCTCAGGTAGATGTACATATGAGGCCATAAAGCTGGGAGGTAAGGGTGATGTTTTGTACGAATTGTGGCAAAGAATTGCCGGATGGATTGCGTTTCTGCACCAAGTGCGGCCATCCGCTGTCCGGTAGCGGGAATCCGGCTTTCAGCCAGCTGCCTGACGGGACCCAAGCGCCCGGGATGGGCCAGCAGCCGAATGGGAATCCAGTGCCCGGGATGGGCCAGCAGCCGGCGGGCGCGATGAATCCGGCTTTCGGCCGGCAGCCGGGCGTAGGTCCAGTCCCGATGCCTGTCCAGCCTGCCAGTGGAAATGGCATGTATGCAGGCGGACCTGCTTCTTATGGCGTTTCCCCTGGCCAGGGGAAGCCATCTTCTGGTAAAACGGGCAAGGTGGTGCTGATCATCGTGGCGGTCCTCGTCGTGGCCGCCCTGGCTGCGGCGACCCTATTCTTATTCTTGCAGCGAGGGGATGTGGCTCCTGCGAATGAGGATGTTGAAAATGAGTCCGTGGAAGATTCCGAGGAAGACGGGTCCGAGGAAGACGGTCCTGCTGCATCAGAGGAAGGGGAAAAGGACCAAAAGACTGACGAGGGGAAGCTGCCGGAAGAAGCCCAGGGACCGGAAACATCGGAAGAAGCCCAGGAGCCGGAAGCGTCGGATGAGGGCCAAGCGCCGGATATGCCGGATGAGGGGCAGGAGCCGGAGGAAGCCCAGGGACCGGAAACGTCGGAAGAAGCCCAGGAGCCGGAAGCGTCGGATGAGGGCCAAGCGCCGGATATGCCGGACGAGGGGCAGCCGCCGGAAGAAATCCAGGGACCGGAAACGTCGGATGAAGCCCAGGAGCCGGAAAGGCCATTGCCGGTTTCCATGTCATATGTATACGATGTGACCGCTTCTTCAGAACTTACGGAAAAGAGCGGGACTCATTGGGCATCCTTTCTCTGTGACGGCGACCTGGACACTGCCTGGGTAGAAGGCGTGGACGGGAATGGGGCAGGGGAATCCGTGATGATTTCTTTTGATGGCGTTTATTTGCTATCCGGGCTACGGATCAATGCCGGGTACCAGAAATCAGAATCCCTTTATGAAAAGAACGCGCGCCCATCCAGCCTTGTCCTGGCATTTTCCGATGGGACGCAGCTATCGGTCGTCCTGGAAGATTTATACGATGTACAGTACATTGACTTCCCGGAACCGGTGGAAAGCTCTTTCGTGACGATTCTCATTGGAGATGCTTATTTAGGAGATACCTATGAAGATTTGTGCATCTCGGAAGTAGCGTTTTATTGATTTGAAAGGAAGGACGCCAAGATATGAATAGGGCTCATATGCTGCAGATTGTATTAGTAGCGGTCCAGGTCATCGCATGTATTCCATTGACAATAGAAGTGTTTGGCGATATGGACCCGGAGGTTATTTCAGCTTCGGCGGCAGTAATAGGGGTTGCAATGCTTGGAAGCGTGATATGCGCCATGGTCCGGGCCGGCCAAGAGTGGAAAAAGAAATAAATTCCCGAAAATCCCTCTTGTCAAACCGTGCGACCTATGGTACAATTTTTGATGTTGTGAAAACGAGATGGTCCTCTGTTACAGGAATTGTATTAAGAACATCCATTTTATGAAGGAGGCTGTTGACATGGCAGACATTATTAAGGAAATTGAAGCGGAACAGATGAAGGATAGCCTGGATGAGTTCGCCGTAGGAGATACGGTCCGCGTCTATGGCAAGATCAAAGAGGGCAACCGTGAGAGGATCCAGGTGTTCGAGGGCGTGGTCTTAAAGAGGCAGAACGGCGGCAACCGCGAGACCTTTACGGTCCGTAAGAGCTCCAACGGCGTAGGCGTTGAGAAGACTTGGCCCGTGCATTCCCCCAATGTGGAAAAGGTGGAAGTGGTCCGTAAGGGTAAGGTAAGGCGCGCGAAGCTGAATTATCTGCGTGACCGCGTCGGCAAGAAGGCAAAGGTAAAGGAACTGGTGAAATAAGAGAAAGAGCCGGTCGAATAAGTGCTTCAAAGGACAATTACCCGTGTAATTGTCCTTTTTTTCTAACCCCCTTTTTCTTTTGGGAGATATATGGTATAATGTCGACAGGAAGGGCACCTGTCGACTTCTGAATTAAATGTGCGCCTGGCGGCGCACGGAAACATGGTATAATGTCGACAGGAAGGGCACCTGTCGACTCCTGAATTAGATGTGTGCCTGGCGGCGCACTTAAATCATGGTATAACCAAAAGGAAGGAAACCGGGGATGTCGCAATCAAACAAGAATGAATTAACGTTTTTCCGTAGAAAGAAAAAGCGTCTGAACCCGGCCGTGCTAAGGGACGTTTTGAGCTGGCTTTTTGGCATATTCACCGCCATCTTCATCGCGGCGGTGTTGATCTATTTCTTTGGGATGTCCACGGATGTAGTGGGGACTTCCATGGAACCGACGCTTTACCATGGACAGAGGATCTTGATCGACCGCTTCTCATACCTGCTTGCTTCGCCGAAGGAAGGGGCGGTGGTCGTATTCCTGCCCCATGGCAATCAAAATTCCCACTATTATGTAAAGCGCGTGGTGGCCTTGCCGGGGGATACGGTAAAGGTGGAAAGAGGCGTCTTGTATGTCAACGGCGAGGAAAGCGCCTTCGTGGAGCGGACGGTGGAAGACGGCGGCATTGCCGCCAATGGGCTTGTCCTGGGGCCAGACGAATATTTCTGCATCGGGGACAGCCCGCAGTCCAGCGAGGACAGCCGTTCCGCCAACATCGGTCCGGTGAATAAATCAGACATGATCGGGAAAGCCTGGTTCTCTTTTGCCTCGCAGGAGGGGGACTGGGGCTTCATCCGATAAACGACACGGCACAGTGAGGGATAGGACGTGAATTATCAATGGTATCCTGGCCATATGACCAAGGCCAGGCGCATGATGGAAGAAAATATCAAGCTGATCGACCTGGTCATCGAGGTCCTGGACGCCAGGATCCCCTATAGCAGCCGCAACCCGGACATAGACGTGTTGGCTAAGGGAAAGGCCCGGGTCGTGCTGCTGAATAAGGCGGACTTGGCCGATCCGGCACGTAACCGGCAGTGGGCGTCTTATTTTCAAAAAGAGGGAATCCTGGTCCAGGAGGTCAATTCCAAGAGCGGGGCAGGGGTGAAATCCATCCAAGGCCTGGTCCAGGAGGCTTGCAGGGAAAAGATTGAAAGGGATCGTCGAAGGGGCATCCTGAACCGCCCGGTCCGCGCCATGGTGGTGGGCATCCCCAACGTGGGGAAGTCCACTTTCATCAATTCCTTTGCGGGAAAGGCCTGTGCGAAGACGGGCAATAAGCCGGGCGTGACCAAGGGCAAGCAGTGGATCCGCTTGAATAAGGGATTGGAGTTATTGGATACGCCGGGCATCCTCTGGCCGAAGTTCGAGGACCAGATGGTGGGCAAGCATTTGGCGTTCATCGGCTCCATCAATGACGACATCATTCTTGTGGATGAGATGGCGCTTGATTTATTGGGCGAAATCATAAGCCGTTATCCCAAAGCCCTGGAAGAGCGTTACGGGGTGGATGTCAGGGAAAAGGGCCGCGCTCCGGTGGGCATCCTGGAGGGGATCGCCGAAAGCCGGAAATGTTACGGCAAGGGGGAGACCCTGGATCTGGGACGGGCGGCCGGGATGTTGGTGGACGATTTTAGAAGCGGCAGGCTGGGGCGGATGACCCTGGAAGGGCCGGAAGACCTCCAAGAAGGAAAGCCAGGAGGGGTCCTCGAGGAAGACCTAAGCAAGCCCTAGAGGAGAATCCCAGGGAGAAATGAAGAATGAGGAAGGATGCGCCCCGCCTGGGGCACGCAGGGAACAAGGCCAAATGAACAAGATGATGAAGGATGCGGCCAGCACGATCCTATATTTATTATGCGTGGTCGCTTTGAGCTATGCGGTCATCACTTTTGTGGGACAAAGGACTGAGGTAAGCGGGAGTTCCATGGAACCCACCCTGGACGATGGGGATAATCTGATCGTGGACAAGATCTCCTATCGGTTCCGGGACCCCCAGAGGTTCGATATCATCGTATTTCCTTTCCAATATCGGGAAAACACGTTCTATATCAAAAGGATCATCGGGATGCCTGGGGAGACGGTCCAGATCGGGGAAGACGGCACCATATATATCAATGGGGAAGCCCTGCAGGAAGGTTACGGGAAGGAAGTCATCAAACCGGAATACATCGGCATTGCCGCCAACCCGATCGTGCTCGGGGAGGACGAATATTTCGTCATGGGGGATAACCGCAACAACAGTTCAGACAGCAGGACGGAAGCGGTGGGCAATATTAAGCGGAAAGACATCGTGGGGAGGGCTTTCGTCCGGATTTGGCCCTTGGATAAGTTCGGCGTCTTAAAACACCAGTAAAACGGCTTAACGGCCTGTGGGAGGGTTCGGTGAAGGAAAGCTTAGGACAAATCAGGCAAAGGTTCAAGGAAGCGCGGCCCTTTGAGCTTCCTGCCCTGGCGGAGGCTTACAGGGAGGACGAGAGGGAAGGGGTGCGCAGGCTGGTGGAAAGTGCGTGGAAGCGCATGGAAGCCTATGAAAAGGAAAAGCAGCGGATAGAACGCCTAAAGCAATATGAGAAGCAGTATGCCTCCTCCTATGCCTGTATCTGCGGGATTGACGAGGTGGGACGGGGCCCCCTGGCCGGCCCGGTGGTCGCGGGAGCCGTCATATTGCCGCGGGATTGTGATATTTTATATATCAATGATTCCAAACAGCTTACAGAGAAAAGGCGGGAAGAGCTTTACGGAGTCATACGGGAAAAGGCGGTGGCTTGCTCGGTAGGATATGCCTCCCCAAGGCGGATTGATGAGATCAATATCCTGCAGGCGACCTACGAAGCGATGCGCCGGGCGATCGCAAGCCTAAAGGTACGCCCGGACTTGCTTTTGAATGACGCGGTGACGATCCCCGGCGTACCCATCCGCCAGGTGCCCATCATCAAAGGGGACGCGAAGAGCATTTCCATTGGCGCGGCCAGCATCTTGGCCAAGGTGGAGCGTGACCGGCTGATGGTGAAATACGACCGCATTTATCCCCAGTATGGGTTCGGTTCCAACAAAGGGTACGGCAGTGCGGAGCATATCATGGCGTTAAGGAAATATGGCGCTTGCCCGATCCACCGCCAAAGCTTCATCCACAGCTTCGTGGACGGAAAGGCAAGACAGGGCGCCTATGGAGAATAAGAGGGAAGTTGGCGGAAGGGCGGAGGCTTACGCCTGTGAATACCTTGCCCGGCAGGGGATGGAGATCCTGGAAAGGAATTATCGGAACCGTTACGGGGAAGTGGACTTGATCGGCAGGCAGGACGGCTATCTGGTCTTCGTGGAAGTAAAATACCGCTCCTCCTTAGACAAGGGGCTCCCCCAGGAGGCCGTCGGGTTAAAGAAGCAGCGCAGGATCTGCGCGGTAGCCGATTTCTATCGGGCGATGCACGGGGTGCCTCTTTCCGCGCCGATCCGTTACGACGTGGTCGCCGTATCGCAGGGCAAGGTAGACTGGATCCGCAACGCGTTCCCGCACCGGGAACGGCGCGGATGGTAATGGCAGGGGGTGCGGGAAAAACGAAGCACAGCCTTCGGATCATGGGCAGGATAGGCCCGTTTACAGGAGGAAGCAATGGCGAATATATTGGTGTGTGACGACGACAGGGAAATCGTGGATGCGATCGAAATCTACCTGAACCAGGAAGGATATCATATTTTCAAGGCATATGACGGGGAGCAGGCGATCGAGATCCTTTCCAAAGAGGAAGTCCATCTTCTGATCATGGATATCATGATGCCGAAGCTGGACGGCATCCGTGCCACGCTGAAGATCCGTAAGTCCAGCAGCATCCCCATCATCATCCTGTCGGCGAAATCAGAAGATTCGGACAAGATCTTGGGGCTGAACATCGGGGCGGACGATTATGTGACCAAGCCTTTCAACCCGCTGGAGCTGGTGGCGCGGGTGAAGTCCAATTTAAGGCGTTATACGGCTTTGGGGAGCCTGAACCAGGACGGGCGCGTCCTTTATCAGACGGGCGGCCTGGTCATTAACGATGACACCAAGGAAGTGACCGTGGATGGGGAGCCGGTGAAGATGACCCCTATCGAATATAGCATTTTGCTGTTGCTTATGAAGAACCAGGGCAAAGTCTTTTCCATCGACGAGATCTATGAAAGCATCTGGAACGAGGACGCCATTGGGGCGGACAACACGGTGGCGGTGCATATCCGCCATATCCGGGAGAAGATTGAGATCAATCCCCGGGAACCGCGGTATCTTAAGGTGGTCTGGGGAGTCGGTTATAAGATTGACAAGCAGTGACTTCGTGCAGCTTACTCGGCTAGGGAGGTTCGCCCTTGAAAAAAGTAGAAAAAAAGCCCGCTTTAAAGCGTATCCTGTTGGGCATGGCCCAGCATCTTGCCATGGCGTTCGCCACGCTCGTCGTGATCGTCGTCTTCCATAATTCCATCATCCGCCTGGACAATGTGCAGGAGGAGAACCGCCAATACCGCCTGGATCCTTTTGACAACGCCCAATCTTTTGAAGAGACGGAGATTTTCGGGGAAATGTTTTATAACGTGGTCAGCGACCTGACCACGCTGGTGGTGCTTAAGTCACAGTTTGAGACGGATGGCGTCTATGATGGGAAAAAGGTCATTGACGTGACGGAATTCGTCAACCGCAGGGAGCAGGTCAGCGACAGCGCCGTCACGGCCCGGTACTACCTGGACGACCTGGTAAAATGGGGCAAGGCGGAAATCGAGATGCAGCCGGTCCAGATGACGAAGGAGGCGTTTGTCGATTATTTCCAGGACGGGCTTTTGGACCTGGACCACTTTTACCTGGAGGCCGACACGGACGTGCTGCGTTATTCCGGCGATGTGATCGGGGAGGAAGAGCGGATGGAGCGCGCCATGGCCACTTTGCCGGCGGATTCTGGCGTGGACGGGCAGGATGAAGATTATCTGCGGTCTTATCTTGCCCTGCAAATGGACCACCTGCAGGAAATCTACAACAATTATAAGCAATATAACGAAGAGCAGCTGGTGGAGATGGCGTTCAGCTATGCCGCTTCCCACATGGATAAGCCGATCGAGCTTGTCACGGTCAAGGGGGAAGAGATGGTGGAGCTTGAGATGCTGAAAGAACGGTACCTGACGGCGGACGGACAGGTAGGGCTCCAGGAAGCGGCCGGGAATTGGATCGATTACTGCAAGCTGGAGAACAACGTGGTGGAGACGTTGGAGAGCCTGGCCCAAAATTACGATATTTATATGAAGCGCAACGACCTGTACGCCGAG
Source organism: uncultured Acetatifactor sp. (assembly GCA_947581905.1). Lineage (GTDB taxonomy): Bacteria > Bacillota > Clostridia > Lachnospirales > Lachnospiraceae > Acetatifactor. Next base: position 2,750 of record CANPWC010000040.1, on the reverse strand, counting down.
GGGAACACCAATATCCGTTATCTGTTCCGGATTCCCGGGGAGGGCGGCATAAAGGAGTTCAAGAACTTCGACCTGAACTTCCCTTTGGAGGATACGTCGGAGATCGACCGTTATTTCCAGGACATTGGCAGTTACCTGATCTATTCGGTGGAAGACATCATTTGCGAAAGCAATGTGCCGATCACGGACAATGACATGTACCTGATGGTGGAAACCCATGATTACGCTTATCCGCCGGGTTCCATGATCTGGATCGGGCTGCCGGATGAATACCAGGTGGAGGGGGACCAGTTCGCCATGGGGCGGCAGGTCTTTGAACAAATCGTGGTGCATATTGGAGGATATGCCGTCACCTTCGGGGTTTGCCTTGCCATCTGGGCGATCCTTTTCGTCTATCTCACCTTTGGGGCGGGATATGTGGTGAAGGCGGATGGGGAGCTGGGCGTCAAGATTAACTTCTTCGACCGCCTGTATACGGAATTTGTGCTGCTTTTGACGGTGGGCTGCGCCTATTTGGGCGTAAAGGGCATGAACCTGCTTCTGGATATTTTGGCGGATGGCTATTATCAGACTTCGACCTACCTGTCCGTGCTTTCCGAGCCCCTGGAGTGGTCGATTTATGCCATTGGCGCCCTTTACGGCTTCTTAGCCAGCTTCACGTTCTGCGTCATATGGTATAGCTTCGTCCGCAGGCTGCGGTACGGCAACTTGTGGGACGACAGCTTCCTGCACTGGCTTTGCTTAAAGTTTTACAAGGCGATCTCCATGGTCCTGTACCATAAGAATGTGGCGGTGCGCACGCTTCTTCCTTATAACCTGTTTTTGCTGGCGAACCTGGCAGGGTTCGTCTGCGCGTTCCAGCTTCGTGCCGCTGCTTGGGTCCCGCTGGCGGTCGTGTTGGGGATTTTGGTGTTCGACGCCATGGTGGGCGTGTTCTTATTCCGCAACAACGCAGAAATGGGAGAGATCGTGGAAGCCATCAGGCGGGTGCGCGGCGGCGAGACCGAATACCGGGTCGATACCGAGAAGCTCCATGGGGAGAACAAGGAAATCGCCGAAGCGGTCAACAATATCGGGGAGGGCATCCGTAACGCGGTGGAGACCAGCGTAAAGGATGAGATGCTGAAATCCGACCTGATCACCAATGTGTCCCATGACATTAAGACGCCCCTTACCTCCATCATCAACTATGTGGATCTGTTGAAACGGGAGAAGATCACGCAGGAGCCGGCAAGAAGCTACATCAATATCCTGGAAAACAAGACCCAGCGCCTAAAGCAGCTGACGGACGACTTGGTGGAGGCCTCCAAGATTTCATCTGGCAACATCGTCCTGCAAAAAGAGCGGCTGGACCTGGCGGAGCTTTTGAACCAGGCTTTTGGGGAATTTTCCGAGAAACTGGAGGAACAACGCCTTACGGTGGTCTTCGGGCGTTCCGACAAGGAAGCCTTCATCTACGCGGACAGCCGCAGGATGTGGCGTGTGGTCGAGAACTTGTTCAATAATATCTGTAAATATGCCATGCCGGACACCCGGGTCTATGTGGACCTGCGCAAGGCGGACGGCGTGGTGTGCCTGGCGGTCAAGAACGTGTCACGCCAGCAGTTGAGCATCCGGCCGGAAGAGTTGTCGGAGCGGTTCATCCGCGGGGATGAGTCCCGCACCACGGAGGGAAGCGGACTGGGGCTGTCCATCGCCAAAAACTTAATCGAACTACAGGGCGGGAGCTTTCGGATCGCCATGGACGGGGATTTGTTCAAGGTCTTGATCGAATTCCCGGAACAAAAGGAAGAGGTAGAATAAGGAACGGGCGGCCTGTCGCGCCTGCGGCAGTCCCGCCCGTCATCTTGTGCGGATCAGAACTTATGCGGATCAGAAAGAGATATAGCTTTCCTCCTGGAAGAGCTTGCGGCTGTTATAAGCCTCCAGGATCGTGTGGATCTTGTCCGTGGTCGCCATGACGTTGGAAAGGGAGATGTCATGGTTCATGAAATCAATGATGGAAGCCACGAATTTGCTCATGTCGGTCTCGATGAAGTAAGGGCGTTCATAAAGCTCTGGCGGCAGGTAAGTCAGGTCGGTCACGACCACCTTGTCGAAGTAACCGCTTTCATAAGCCTCGTCGAAAGCTTTCAGTCCGTCCGTGAACAGCCCGAACGTGCAGCAGATATAGACGCGGCGGGCGTTCATTTTCTTTAACTGCTTGGCGGTATCCAGCATGCTGCCCCCGGAGGAGATCATGTCGTCGATGATGATCACGTCCTTGCCGTCTATGTTGTCTCCCAGGAATTCATGGGCGACGATGGGGTTCTTGCCTCCAACGATGGTGGAGTAGTCCCTTCTTTTATAGAACATTCCCGTATCCACCCCCAGGACGCTGGCGAAATAGATGGCCCGGTCCAGGGCGCCCTCATCGGGGCTAATGACGATCAAGTGGTCCTTGTCCACCAAAAGGTCCGGCTCGGAATGCAGCAGGGATTTGGTGAACTGGTAAGGGGAGGTGAAGTTGTCGAAGCCGCTTAGCGGCGTGGCATTCTGCACCCGCGGATCGTGGGCGTCGAAAGTGACGAAGTTCGCCACGCCCATATCCTTAAGCTCCGTCAGCGCGTAGGCGCAGTCCAAGGACTCCCTTCCATTACGCTTATGCTGCCTGCCCTCATAGAGGAACGGCATGATGACGTTGACGCGCTTCGCCTTGCCGTTGCAGGCGGCGATGACCCGTTTCAGGTCCTGGTAATGGTCGTCCGGGG
>CANPWC010000039.1 GCA_947581905.1 uncultured Acetatifactor sp. | reverse complement strand
CCCCCTCCGCCGTCCGCAGGATGGTCCCCAGGTTGCCGGGATCCTGCAAATCCTCCAGCAGCATAAGCAAGGGGGCGGTAGAAGCCAAAAGCTGTCCCAGCTCATAGCGCGGCCGCCGCAGCACGGTCAATATCCCCTGGGGCGACTGGGTATCGGACATTTTCCGGAACACCTCGTCCGATACCGTTTCATAGCCAATCTCCCGCAGCTTTTCCCAGCGGGCGTCCTGGACGCTTAAGGCGCGCAGCTGCCCCTCCAGTCCCTGGGAGACATAGGCTTCCAAGATCCAATCAGCCGGCGCTTCGCCGAACATTTTAAGCCCTTCCGCCAGGAACACGCCATCCTTGCGCCTTTCCCTGGATTTATCCCTCCACTGGACGACCTGCCTGACCCTTTGATTCGTTGTACTGGTGATCATCTGTATCCCTTTCCTGTAGGACCTCCCGGGCGCCGCCTGCTTTCCAAGCCAATGAAAACCGCAAGGCTGCAGTACCTCCTATCACAGAGATGCTGCAGCCTCGCTTCCACAACAGCCCAGGGACGGCGACGCGCCCGCCTTTTCCTAAAAAATCATAACAAGTGCGCCACTTCCCATTGATATTCGTTGATGCTCTTGGTCATGTTCAAGGCTTCCTCAATGTCGAAATCCACGAACTTGCCGTCACGATAGCCGACCACGCGGTTGGTCTTGCCTGCCATCAGGATGTCCACCGCATAAGCCCCCATGATGGAAGCATAATAACGGTCCTTACAGGTCGGGCTGCCGCCGCGCTGCATGTAGCCCAGGATCGTGGCGCGGGTCTCGATGCCGGTAGCCGCCTCGATACGCCTTGCCATGGACGTGGAATGCCCGATGCCCTCCGCATTGATGATGATGTGGTGCGTCTTGCCCCGCTTCCGGTTGGCAATGATGTTGTTGATAATGTTCTGCTCGTTGAAATCATATTTTTCAGGGAGCAAAATATCCTCCGCCCCGTTGGCGACGCCGCACCAGAGGGCGATATAGCCTGCATTCCGCCCCATGACCTCGATGATGCTGCACCTTTCATGGGAAGAGGAGGTATCCTTGACCTTATCAATCGCCTGCATGGCGGTATTGACGGCGGTATCGAAGCCAATGGTATAATCCGTGCTGGCGATATCCAGGTCAATGGTGCCGGGAAGCCCGATGGTGTTGATCCCCAAGCGGGACAGGGCCTGCGCGCCGCGGTAGGAGCCATCGCCGCCGATGACCACCATGCCGTCGATGTTATGCTTGCGGCAGATCTCGACGCCTTTCATCTGGCCTTCCTTCGTCTTGAACTCCAGGCATCTGGCCGTTCCCAGAATCGTGCCGCCCTTCTGCAGGATTTCTGACACGCTGCGAGGCTCCATATCAATGATCTCCTCGTTCAGCAGCCCCATGTAGCCTTTCTTGATTCCCTTGACCTTAAGGCCTCTCGCCAGGCCAGTCCTCACTACGGCGCGAATGGCAGCGTTCATGCCAGGCGCATCGCCGCCGCTTGTCAGCACGCCTATTGTCTTCAGCTCTTTTGCCATGTCGTTTCCTCCTATATTCAGCCGCTCCTGTCTCCAGGACCAATGTCTTCTCTTGGCCTGGATGCCGCCTTAGCCCCAGGCCCTCCAACATTTTATTGTAATACAAGTCCAAACCGTTTTCAATAGTCATGTGACCATTTTAACATTTTCCTTCCCGAAAATCTTCCCCAGGCGGTCCACCAAATCCTGGTCCGCATGGACGTTAAGGTTCGGGGGCAGCGTAAGGAACTGCTTCGTATCTTTTCGGAAAATGACCACCTGGTCCTGCCCGTCGGAATCGGCGATCGCGTCAATCAGGGACTGCCTTTCCCTTTGGTAGGTCTCCAGCCGGTCGAACTGCACCCATAAGCCGGTCGGGAGCTTCCTCTTGCCTGCGCCCTTGCCGGCAGGTTCCATCGATGCTCCTGCGGGGCCTAAGTCCCTGGATGCGCCATAGGCTCCAAAGCCCCCGGAAGATCCGCCGTAAGCGCCTCGGCCGTCCCAGCGGTTCCCGTATTTGGACCGGAACGGGTCCGCCTGCCTCGCTTCCTCGAACGTCGCGATCTGCTCGCAGATCACCTTGCCGTCCCGCCCTTCTTCTAAGGATGCCCGTCCCTTTACGAAAATTTTCGCCTCTTCCGTCAAAATGGAAGAATATTTTTCATAATCCCGAGGGAATACCACGACTTCCACGCTGCCCACCAGGTCCTCCACGGTCAAAAACGCCATGACCTGGTCCTTCTTCGTGTATTTGATGGTTTTATCCGAAATCATGCCGCCGATCGTCACGGGGGCCTGGTCCTCCACGCCCGCCTTCTCGTCGTCCTCATCCAGGGCGAAATCCCCCGCCGTGTTGGTCACGTATTTCTCCCACAGGTCCTGATACTTTTCCATGGGATGGCCGCTCACATAAATGCCCAGCACTTCTTTTTCAAAGCTAAGAAGCATTTCCTTGTCATACTCGCCCACATCCGGCATGCGTATGTCGAAATCTTCCTTGACGTCCCCGGAAACGATATCGAACAGGGAAATCTGGCCCGCCAGATTGCTCTTCCGTTCTTTGACGATATGGTCCATGAGCTGCACATAGACGCTCATATATTGCTTCCTGGTCCCGCCCAGGCCGTCCAGCGCCCCAGCCTTGATGAAGTTCTCTACGGCCTTCTTGTTCACTTCCTTGTCCGCCAGGCGCGTGATGAAGTTCTTCAGGTTGGTATAGGGCCCCCCTGCCTTCCTCTCTTCCACGATGCAGTCGATGACCGGCCGGCCGACGCTCTTGATGGCGGTCAGGGCATAGCGGATATTGTTGCCTGATACGGTGAAGCCCGCTTCCCCCTCGTTGATGTCGGGCGGCAGGAGGCTGATGCCCATATTTTTACAAGTGAGCGTGTACAACGCCACTTTCTTGGGATTATCGATGACGGAGGTCATCAAGGCCGCCATGAACTCCACCGGGTAATAATATTTCAGCCAGGCGGTCTGGTAAGCCACCACCGCGTAGCAGGCCGCATGGGACTTGTTAAAGGCATACTTGGCGAAATCCATCATCTCATCATAAAGCCGCCCGGCCACGTCCTCGCCAATCCCCTTGGAGATACAGCCCGGCACGCCTTCTTCGGGATTGCCGTAAATGAAATTGGCGCGCTCCTTTTCCATGACATGCTGCTTCTTCTTGCTCATGGCGCGGCGCACCAGGTCGCTCCTGCCCATGGTATAGCCGCCCAGGTCGCGGACGATCTGCATCACCTGTTCCTGGTAGACGATACAGCCATGGGTCGCCACCAGGATCGGGGCAAGCTGGGGACAGGCATACGTCACCTCGTCCGGGTGGTTCTTGCCGCGGATATATTTGGGGATGAACTTCATAGGGCCGGGACGGTACAGGGAAATCCCCGCGATCAATTCTTCCAGGTCACGGGGCTGTAAATCTTTCAGGAAATTCTTCATTCCCGAGCCCTCCAACTGGAAGACGCCGTCCGTCTTGCCCGTGCCCAGGTAGGCGAAAATCGCCGGATCATCATAGCCCAGCCTGGAAATGTCTACATGCCGCCCCGTGTTTTTCTCGATAAAACGGACCGCGTCCCGGATGACGGTCAAGGTGCGCAGCCCCAGGAAATCCATTTTCAACAGGCCCAATTCCTCCAGGGTCGTCATGGTGAACTGGGTCGTGATGGAACCGTCCGCCCCCCTTGAGAGAGGGACCAGGTCTTCCGCGGGCAGCGGGCAGATGACCACGCCTGCCGCGTGCATGGAGGTATGCCTGGGCAAGCCCTCAAGGCGCTTACACATATCGATCAGGGTCTTCACCTGGGGCTCGCCCTCATACAGCTTGCGGAACTCCGGATTGATCTGGAGCGCCCGGTCCAGGGTCATGACCTCGTTCTGTTCGTTGGGAGGGATCATTTTGGCGATGGCGTCCGCGAAAGAATAGGGCAGGTCCATGACCCGCGCCACGTCGCGGATGACGCCCTTGGCCGCCATGGTGCCGAACGTGACGATCTGCACCACCTTTTCCCGTCCGTATTTTTCCTCTACATATTCTATGACTTCCTGACGCCGTTCAAAGCAGAAATCCACGTCGATATCCGGCATGGTCACGCGTTCCGGGTTCAGGAAACGCTCAAACAGGAGCTGGTAGCGCACCGGATCGATATCCGTGATCTTCAGGCAATAAGCCACCACGCTGCCGGCGGCGCTCCCCCGCCCCGGCCCCACGGGGATGTCCTGGCTCTTGGCATAATTGATGAAATCCCACACGATCAGGAAATAATCCACGAAGCCCATGGAGTGGATGACGTCCAGTTCATATTTCAGGCGCTGTTCCAGGGTCTGCCCCGTAGCCGCGTCGACCACGATCTGGGTATTCGGATAGCGCTCATGCAGACCGTCCCAGCAAAGCTTGTTCAAATAGGTCCAGGAGTCGTATCCCTGCGGCACTTCGAAATGCGGCAGCTTCGACTTGCCGAACTCGATCTCCACATTGCAGCGGTCCGCGATCTTCTGGGTATTGTCCAGCGCCTCCTGGGCATAAGGGAACAGGCGGCGCATTTCCTCTTCGCTCTTTACATAATATTGTCCGCCTTCATAACGCAGGCGGTCCTCGTCCGCCAGCTTCTTGTTCGTCTGCAGGCAAAGCAGGATGTCATGCGGCTCCGCGTCCTCCGCATAGGTATAATGGACATCGTTGGTCGCCACCAGGGGGATCCCAAGCTCCCGGCTCATCTTCATGAGCTCCATGTTCACACGGCGCTGCTCCGGGATGCCGTGGTCCTGCAGTTCCAGGAAATAATTGCCCTTGCCGAAACAGGCCTCATACTTGAGGGCGGCTTTCCTTGCCTCCTCAAAGAAGCCCTTGGTTATGTTGCGCTGCACCTCCCCCGCCAGGCAGGCGGAGAGGGCGATAATGCCTTCATGGTAAAGGTTCAGGACTTCCATATCCACCCTGGGGCGATAATAATAGCCCTCCGTGAAGCCACGGCTGACGATCTTCATCAGGTTGGAATATCCCGCATTGTTTTCCGCCAAAAGCACCAAATGGTAATAGCGGTCTTCCCCGCCCGTAAGCTCCTTGTCAAAGCGGGAATTGGGCGCGACATAAACCTCGCAGCCCAGGATGGGCTTAATCCCGGCATCTTGGGCGGCACGATAAAAGTCAATGACGCCATACATCGCGCCATGGTCCGTGATCGCGGCGCTGTTCATGCCCAAGGCTTTGACACAGGCCACATATTCCTTGATCTTATTAGAGCCATCCAACAGGGAATATTCCGTGTGGACATGCAAATGCGCAAATGCCATGGAAAACCTCCTCCCTTCCTGAAGATATTCTACCACAAGCTTTTATTAGTGTCAAACCTTTGCGCCCCGTCAAAAAAGGGCGGAGGAGGGCATTCGAGGTCCAAATGGAACTGTAAACGGAACTGTAAATGGAACTGTAAACTTGACGGCAGATGAAAGTCGTATACTAGAACCACTCACGGAGGATCCTTCTTATACCTATCAGGATATAGCCAACAGATTGAATGTTGGCAGGAAATTTGTATCCGTCCAAATAAAAGGGTTAAAGGAAAAGGGCCGCCTGCCCATTTCTGAAAGCAGGCGGCCACTTTTTGCTTAGGTCCGTCATAGGCTGGGAAGCGTTCCCGCGCCTGGGACATCCCATCCCCTTTTAAACTGTGTCACTTATCCGCGCCGTTTAAGAAGCTTCTCAGGAACTCCGCCTTATCGGTCTTCTCCCAAGGCAGGTCCAGGTCGGTCCTTCCGAAATGCCCATAGCTGGCCGTCTGGCGGTAAATCGGGCGGCGCAGGTCAAGCATCTTGATGATCCCGGCAGGGCGCAGGTCGAAATTATGGCGGATGATCTCCACCAAGGCTTCATCCGAAACCTTGCCCGTCCCATAGGTATCCACCATGATGGAAGTGGGATGGGCGACCCCGATGGCGTAGGAAAGCTGGATCTCGCACTTATCCGCCAGCCCGGCCGCCACGATGTTCTTTGCCACGTATCGGGCAGCATAAGCGGCGCTGCGGTCCACCTTGGTGCAATCCTTGCCGGAAAACGCCCCGCCGCCATGACGGGCATAGCCGCCGTAGGTGTCCACGATGATCTTGCGCCCGGTCAGCCCGCTGTCCCCCGCGGGGCCGCCGATCACGAAACGACCGGTGGGATTGATGAAGATCTTCGTATCCGCGTCGATCATCTCGGCGGGAAGGATGGGGTCGAACACATACTTGCGGATATCCTCATGGATCTGCTCCTGGCTGACCTTCTCATCATGCTGGGTGGACAGGACCACGGCCTCTAAGCGGAAAGGCTTGCCGTCCTCATCATATTCCACGGACACCTGGCTCTTCCCATCAGGACGCAGGTACGGCAAAGTGCCGTCCTTGCGGACCTTGGCCAACTGCCTGGTAAGCTTATGGGCAAGGGAAATGGGGTACGGCATCAATTCCGGCGTCTCGTTTGCCGCGAAGCCGAACATCATCCCCTGGTCTCCCGCGCCGATGGCATCCAGGTCCTCGTCGCTCATCTGGTTTTCCTTCGCCTCCAGCGCCCTGTCCACGCCCATGGCGATGTCCGGGGACTGTTTCTCCAATGCCACCATGACGGCGCAGGTGTTGCCGTCAAACCCCTTGTCGGATGAATCATATCCGATTTCCGTCACCGTCTTGCGCACGATGCTGGGGATGTCAATGTTCGCTTTCGTCGTCACCTCGCCCATAACCATCACGAACCCCGTCTTCGTGCAAGTCTCACAGGCTACGCGGCTGTTGGGGTCCTGCCGGATGAGCTCGTCCAAGATGGCGTCGGACACTGCATCGCACATTTTATCAGGATGTCCTTCCGTAACGGACTCTGATGTGAATAAACGTTTTTCCATTCTGATTTCTCCTTTCGTATCGCGGCCGTATGGCCATTTCCTTTTCCCTTCGTCCCTTCTTACGGCGGCTTTTCCCATGAAAAAAGCCCGCTCACAAGAAGCGGACCCGAATCTACGATGTTCAAATCCTCTTATTGTTCGACTTAACTCGCTCAGGTGGGCACCTTCCTTCTATGAGGGGTTGCCGTGGCTTCATCGATCCTATGTATCTCCACCAGCTCTGAATAAGAGAAAACTGCTTACGCACAATATGAAGTTGAATATCTTGTTTCAGCATACACAGATTCCTACGTCCTGTCAATGCCTTTTTACAGAAAATAAGAAAAAATTTACAGCTCGTTCCGCGTCATCCCACCTTAAGCTTGAACCGCTGCAGCTCCCGTTCGGAGTTGACCACCTCGATCTGCGCACCCAGGTTTTGAAGCTTCAGATGGAAGTCCTCATAGCCACGCGCGATATAATGGATGTCTTCCACCACGGAAAGCCCTTCCGCCGCCAAGGCGGCAAGCACAAGGGCCGCGCCCGCGCGCAGGTCCGGCGCGGCAAGGGTCGCCCCGGAATATTTCGGCACGCCGTCAATGATGGCGGTATCCCCGCCTTCCACCTTGATGTTCGCGCCCATCTTGATCAATTCATCCACATATTTGAAACGGTTCTCGAAAATGCTCTCCGTAACGATGCTGGTCCCCCGAGAAAGGGCTAGCGCCACGGTGATCTGCGGCTGCATGTCCGTTGGAAAGCCCGGGTAGGGCAAAGTCTTAACGTGGGTGTGGACCAAAGGCTTGCTGGACACCACGCGGATGCAGTCGTCCGCCTCCTTAAGCTCGCAGCCGATTTCCGTAAGCTTCGCGCTGATGGACTCCAAATGCTTGGGGATCACGTTCTTGACCACGATATCCCCTTTGGTCACGGCTGCCGCGAACATGAACGTGCCCGCCTCGATCTGGTCAGGGATGATGGTATAATCGCTTCCGTGAAGCTTCTGCACCCCCCTGATGCGGATGACGTCCGTCCCGGCCCCTTTGATCTCAGCGCCCATGCTGTTTAAAAAGTTGGCCAGATCCACCACATGGGGCTCCTTGGCGGCGTTCTCGATGATGGTGCGCCCCTCCGCCAACACTGCCGCCATCATCACGTTGATGGTCGCGCCCACGCTGACGATATCCATATAAATATGGCTGCCCACCAGGCGCTTCGCCCTGGTCTTGATCAGCCCATGTTCAATATAGACCTCCGTGCCCAAAGCCCGAAAGCCCTTGATATGCTGGTCGATCGCGCGGCAGCCGATGTCGCAGCCGCCCGGCAGCGCCACCTCCGCATGCTTATATTTTCCCAAAAGCGCCCCGATCAGATAATAAGAGGCGCGGATCTTGCGGATATACTCATCATCCACCACAAGGCTGTGGATGTTCGCGCCGTTGATCGTCACTTTGTGGCGATTTTCATGCTTGACGAAGACGCCGATGTTCTCCATCGCCTTCAAAAGGACCTGGGTGTCCCTTACATCAGGAATATTATCTATATATACCGTGTCATCCGTCATCACGGAGGCAGCAATAATAGGAAGCGCCGCATTCTTGGCGCCTCCTATCTCGACTTCTCCCACCAGCGGATTCCCGCCCTTGATCGCATATTGTTCCATTTATCATACCCTCAACGATCGCTTGAAAAAGCGCTCGATCAATCATTCTTCCTAAACGCCCTTCACAAAACAAAGGAACTTCATTACATTATATCACATTCTCCCCGTTTGTAAACGGAACATATATTCTTTTTTGAAATTTTGCGCCAACGGCTTGCGGCGTCCCTTGCCGTGGGACGCCGCGTATTTTGCCTAATTCAGATAATCTAAAGGATTCACCTGTTTGCCATTGATCAAGATCTCAAAGTGGACATGAGGCCCTGTGGTGACGCCGGTGTTGCCGCTTAAAGCGATGCGTTCGCCCTGCTTCACCTTTTGCCCCGCTTTCACCAGGACTTTGCTCAAATGCCCGTACCGCGTCTGCCTGCCGTCCTCGTGGTTGATATATACCACGTAACCGTAGCCGCTTCCCCAGCCTGCCTTGGCGACCGTCCCGCCGCTGGAAGCATATACCGGCGTGCCCACAGGGGTCGCCCAGTCGACGCCCTTATGGTACGTGCTGGCGCCCTTGGTCGGACGGGAACGCCTGCCGAAGCCGGAGGACAAGCGTCCGCCGGAAATCGGCTTGATGTAGGTGGGAGGAATCTTCGTGCCTCGCTCCACGACCTTGGCGACCGCCTCCATGACCACCTCTTCCTTCACGATCTCGCGGTCGACCAGCTTGTCATTGACATAGTTTGAAATGGCGATGACGCGCCGAAACCCTGCGGAAGGCTGCTGGCGGACCACTTTGTCCGTGGTATACCAGTTGTCATTGTCAATATAAACCACATCCGCGTCATAGGATTCCTCATAATAATTCTCTTCCTGCCAGTTGACGGACAATTCCGGCTCCGGCACCGTGATGACCAGCTCGTCCCCGATATGGAGGATGGAATTGATGTCTTCCAGGGAATCGTTCATTTCCACGATCTGTTCCATGGGGATGTCCACCTTGAGGGCGATCGCCGACAAGGTATCCCCCTCCTCTACCTTATAAAACGTTTTCAGTTCCTGTTCCTTGGTCACATCCTCGATCGCCTGCTCCACATTTTGCAGCTGGGATTGGGGAAGGTATACTTCCACGACCTCCACATCCTCCGAGAAGTCCATGTCCAGAAGCCCCAGCTCATAATCCGAGAAGTCCAGCTCTTCCTTGACCTGTTCGGCCTCAAACATCCGGCTGAAAGCCTCCTGGATGCCTCCCTCCGGGAAAAGCCCGCCCTCCACATCCTCCTCTTCTTCCTTACGCTCCTTGCGGTCCACCAGCTGGGTGGTCAACGCGTTGAACTCCCTGTCGTTGTCGTGCACAAGCTCCACCTGGAACTTGCCTTCGCTGTCGTAACGGTCGATTGCCGCCTGCAGAAGCTCTTCCACTTCCCCGGCGTCCGCCAGGTTCACCATATATTCATCCACTTTTACCGTATAAGAGCGGTGCATGGTTTCCTGGACGGCTTTACGTAGAAGCGCCTCAATGTTCGCCTGTACCGTCTCCTCCTCGTCCACTTCGCCCCAGAGCACCTCTTCTCCGGCATAAGTCATCTCCGTCTCCAAAAAGACCAGCTCCTCGGATTCCGAAGCGATCTTCTTCCTTGCCTCCAGGATCATCCGCTCCGCCGTCCCAGGATCGGCCAGGGTCCCGACCTCCTGCCCGTTCACCCAGATATGGAAATAGTTTTCCCCCGTGCTTTCAAAGGTGACGATCCCTTTCCCGACAACCGCATAGCAAAACAGCACGAGGAACGTAGCCCTTAAATAGAGGAATTTAAATCTTTTGCCTGTCCTTTTCTTCATCCGCAACACCTATTTTTTCCTGCCGAGGGGCTTCTTCCGGACGCTATAGCCGAAAGTGCCCACGGCTTCTCCACACACAAAATAAGTCCCATGGGAATAGACGAGGGGGTCCGCCTTTTCCAGATGGAACCTGCGGTCCGCGTCCAGGTACTTCTCGTCCGCGCATACAGCCACCACTTCCGCTAGGAACATATCGTGGCTTCCCAGAGACTTTATCTCTCTTACTTTACATTCCATATTGACCGGGCTTTCCCCGATCATGGGCGCTCCCACCTGGGAGGCCGCCTCCTTGGTAAGCCCCAGCTTCTCAAACTTATCCACATCCCGGCCGCTCCTTACCCCGCAATAATCCGTGGCGTAAGCCAGGGAACGCGTGGACAGGTTCAGGACGAACTCCCCCGTCTCCTTAAGGATCGGGTAAGAGTATCGGGTCGGCCGGATGGAAATGGAGACCATGGGGGGATTGGTGCAGACCGTTCCCGCCCATGCCACCGTGATGATGTTGGCCCGTCCTGCCCGATCCGCCACCGTCACCAGGACGACGGGCAGGGGATAGAGCATGTTGCCAGGCTTCCAAATTTGCTTTCCCATCTCGTCATCCTTACAGTATGCCTAGATAGACCAGGACCTGGAAGACCAGGGACGCGGCCGCCATAAGGAGCGCGGCGATGGAAACGCCCAAAATGGCGGGGAGCTTCCCGGAAAGCTTGTTCACGGCAAGCAGCGTCTCATCCGGCTTCTCGGGCTCTTCTTTCGCCGTAGCGTCCTTGATCGCCTCAGACAGCTTGTCCGTCTCCTCCGTCACCACAGCCTGCACGTTGCGGTACACTTTCACGTTCTCCCGATGCACCGCTTCGTCCACATGGGCCGTCAACTCATCCGCCAGGGTCCGAAGCTGCTTCTGAAGCTCGTCCCAGTGCGCGTCGTCCTGCTGCCTTTCCGTAAGGCGCGCCTCCAACTCGTCCAACCTGCGCTCGATATTCTCCAACGCGGGCAGCGCTTTCAGGCTCTCTCCCTGCTCGTCCAGCTTGCGCTCGATGCCCTCCAACGCGGGCAGCGCTTTCAGGCTCTCTCCCTGCTCGTCCAGCCTGCGCTCGATGCCCTCCAGCGAATCCTGCAGGGCCGTCTCTTCCTCCTGGCCGTCCTGGACGGGCAGCGCCTTCAGGCCCTCTCCCAGGCTATCTTGCATTTTCTTCAGATCATCACAAAGGGTGCGCATCTGGGACAGGCATTTCTGGTATTCCCGCGTCTGAGCCTTACATGCCTCCACATCCGCCCCATTCAACTTCGTAAACTCCTGGGACTTCCACCACTGCGAAAGCCTCTCCCAAAAAAAGTCCCCACGATTCTCACCAGCCATACATCCTTCCCTATCCTTTCCGTAAAACGGGCTGCGCCGCCCTCTGTCGACATTTACCACAAGCACAGGATTATTGTACCATTTTTCGCGTCCGTTTACAATCTTTAGTTTTGTTTCTCTATTCTTTGTTCATTTTAACCATGTTTTCCCATGATTTCACTGTATTTTCGTGAAATTAACCAATGTTTTACAAGGTGTTCATGATTTGTTCATAATTCGTTGCTATACTGTGTTCACGTTGAAAGGGAATTTATTAGAGTTGACATCCAGATAATTTTTTCATAATAGCCCAGGCGCCGCAAGGCGTCTGGGCACTCCTCATTTCTAGGGTATTTTCCGGGAAAGACTACGCACGGTCAGGCCCGCTCCTCGTTATTCTGCCCAATCGCCAGGATTTCCTCGTTCAGGGCCAGCATCCTGCCGTCCAGGTCCGCCACCAGCTTAGCGCATTCCACCAACTCGTTCTGGATATGTTCCGGCGCGTCCCCCTCAAACTTATAGTGGATCTTATGTTCCAGGCTCGCCCAGAAATCCATGGCGACCGTGCGGATCTGGATCTCCACCTTGGCGTCCACGATACGGTCCGATAAATATACCGGTATGGAGACGATCATATGGTAGCTCTTATAACCGCTGGCTTTCGGGTAAGTGATATAATCCTTCACCGCCAGCACCTTGATGTCCTTCTGCTCCCTGATCATGTCGGCGATCCGGTAGATGTCCGAGGTGAACGAGCATATGATGCGGATTCCCGCGATGTCGTTCACATATTCGATCATGTTGTCTATCGTCGACTCATATCCGTGCCTGCGAAGCTTCTTCACGATGCTTTCCGGCGTCTTCATCCGGGACTTGATATGTTCGATCGGGTTGTATTGATGGACATGTTGGAACTCATCGTTCAAAATCTCCATCTTCGTTTCAATCTGACGTAACGCGGCATGATAGATCAGGTTCACTTCTTTCCAGCTGTCCACGCCATTGCCATATTCCTTTGATTCCATCCACAGCACTCCTTCATCGCTTTCCTTGTTTAAAGCGTTAGAAACAGTATAACATATAAGTTGGCAAAGTTGTATACACTTCACAAAGAATTAATCCTTTTTTAACAAAACAGATTTGCGGGCCGTCCGGCGCGCCGGTCGAACCAAGCGCCGCAGCTCATTATATGCCGTTAGGGATGGAAAATATGAAAACTTCTTTACATTTGGGACGGACTTCATTATACTGATGGCATCCGGGGGACGAAAAAACCCGCCGACACAAAGGACGACAGGGGGTGCGACATGTTCCGTTTATGGGGAAAGCTGTTCAAAGACAACCGTCTTCTCAAAGATACCGTAGTGGAAGATCCCAGCGAGGATACCAGGACCCACAAGATCTTTCGGGCGCTGGACGACATCTGCCGGGAATTCGACCTGGGAAAGCCCATTTGGCTCAACAACAACGTCACAGACTTCAAACGGCATAAGAAAGTGCGTTTCCGGCAGGATAACTTTATAGAAACGATCGATTTTGATTATCTGGAAATCCAAGTGATCGAAGAAGACCTTTAAAAAAGTATTGACTTTTCCTTCCAGTTGGTATAATATCAGTTCAGACGCATAACATAGTATTGAAAACCATATCATGTATTTTTATAACATGATTTTAAAGTTTCGAGAGCTCTACGTCGAACCCATCAAGAACTGACCATAAGGACTGATCTAACCGCGGATGGAGCGACATCCATCCCAAAAGGAGGGAAAGCATGCAGATTACCATTCGAGAACCAGGAAGCGCCCTGACCCATTTCGTCGGCATGATGTTGGCGGTGTTCGCTTCCGTGCCCCTTTTAGTCAAAGCCGGCGTGACAGGCGGCAATAAGAACCTCTTGGCCCTGGCGATTTTCATGGGCAGCATGATCCTGCTCTACGGCGCCAGCGCCACTTACCATTCCGTCAATTTAAGCGGGCGCGGCCTGCGCATCTTCCGCAAGATCGACCACATGATGATCTTCGTGCTGATCGCCGGCTCCTATACGCCGGTCTGCCTCATCATCCTGGGCGGGAAGGGCGGCTACCAGCTTTTAGCCCTCGTCTGGGGGATCGCTTTGATCGGCATGACCGTCAAGGCCTGCTGGGTGACTTGCCCTAAGTGGTTTTCTTCCGTTATTTACATCGCCATGGGCTGGGTATGCCTGCTGGTCTTCGGGCAGCTTTGGGAATCCCTGCCCCACGCGGGCTTCCTCTGGCTGTTGGCCGGCGGGTTGATCTATACCGTGGGCGGCGTGATCTACGCCTTAAAGCTGCCGCTTTTCAATTCCCGGCACAAGGGCTTCGGCTCCCACGAGGTGTTCCACCTCTTCTGCATGGCCGGCAGCGCCTGCCACTTCATTTTTATGTACTTATATGTGGCATGACAAGGCATAGGGGACATGGCTATTTACACATTGCATAAGCCACGCTACGTATGCCGCGCCGCTTAGCCGCATAGGTCACGCTACACCACTGTACAGGAAAAATCCCGGCAGCTTCCTTTTCACAGGAAGATGCCGGGACTTCTTTATTCTTCGTAACCGTTCGGGTTATTCTTCTGCCACCGCCAGGAATCCTCGCACATTTCCCGGATCCCTCGCTCGGCTTCCCAGCCCAGCTCCCGCTTAGCCAGGGAAGCGTCCGCATAGCAGGCCGCGATATCCCCTGCCCGACGCGCCTTAATGACATAAGGGATCTTCACGCCTGTGGCCTCTTCAAAATTCTTTACGATGTCCAATACGCTATAGCCTTTGCCCGTGCCTAAGTTGTATATCTTAAGCCCGGCATTTTCCTCAATCTTCTTCAAGGCGCAGACATGCCCTTTGGCCAGGTCCACCACATGGATGTAGTCCCGCACGCCCGTCCCGTCCGGCGTGTCATAATCATTGCCGAAGACACCCAGCTCCTTGCGCTTCCCCACCGCCACCTGGGTGATGTATGGCATCAGGTTGTTGGGGATGCCGCTGGGATTCTCCCCAATCGTGCCGCTCTTATGCGCCCCGATCGGGTTGAAGTAACGAAGCAGGATCACGTTCCATTCCGGATCCGCCTTTTGGATGTCGCTCAAAATCTGCTCCAACATGGACTTCGTCCAACCGTAAGGATTGGTGCACTGACCCTTGGGGCAATCCTCCGTGATGGGGATGACCGCAGGGTTGCCGTAAACCGTGGCGCTGGAAGAAAACACGATGTTCTTCACGCCGTGGCGGCGCATCACGTCCACCAGGGTCAAAGTGCCGGCGATATTGTTCTCATAATATTCCCAAGGCTTCTGTACGGATTCCCCTACCGCCTTAAGCCCGGCGAAATGGATGACGGCGTCAATAGGCTCTTTCGTGAAAATCTCTTCCAACGCCTCCCGGTCCAGGATGTCCGCCTGATAAAAAGGCGCTTCCTTGCCGGTGATCGCCTCGACCCGCTCCAGGGACTTCCTGGAGGAATTGCTCAAGTTATCTAAGACCACGACCTCATAGCCGGCCTCCTGCAGCTCCACGATCGTATGGCTGCCGATGAAGCCCGCCCCGCCCGTTACCAGGATCTTCCCAGGACCTTTCCCTAACTTTTCCTTCGTCATAAAATGTTTCCCCCTCGCCTTAAATCTCCACGCCGTTTAACTGAAGCAGGGCGCGGGCGCTTTCCACGGAATCAATCCCTGTCGGATTCTTGACGGGGGCGAATTCTTTTTCACGGACCACTTCAAAAGGCAGGCAGCTGGGAAGCTGGTGGATCATGTCAAGCACCAGGTTCTCGAACTTATAACCGTTCGGCTTGGAAGGCTTCACCAGGTTGCCATCCTCGTCCAGGTAAGGGATCTTCTTCTCCACGATGTGCAGCGGCAGGGAGCCCATCAGCTTCTCCAACTCTTCCACCTGGAACAGATAGTTCAGGATCACGCCGAAGTTATACGCGGGTTCCCCATTCTCATCCTTGGCATCCATCAATTCCTGGGTCAGGTCATAATATTCCACGATGGAGGGCCTGCCGTCCTCCAGGCATATTACGCCCACCTTTTCATCCGGCGCGTTCTTGCGCACGACCTTGGCTCCCACCGCGCAGCGGCGCTCTATCGTAGCCCCTACGAAGCAAGGATCGGCGATGCGCTGCAGGACATTGTCCACCGCGAACACGTTGATCCACTGGATGCCCTGCTTATGCACGAAGTCCAGCAACCCGCAGTTTTTCAAGGAAATGAACCATCCTCCGTTGCCGTTGGGCGATGTGGACATCTTCCCTTTTTCCTCCAGATAAACCTTGCCCTGGTAATCACAGGCCACGGCCATCTCCTGCTGGAAGAAGTGGACATGGTCCTTACGATAGCCAAAGAACTCATGCTCGGTCAAAAAACGCACCGTAGCGTCATGGTTCTTGTCGCTGGTCATGACGAAAAGGTGGATGAAGACGCCAGCCTGCTTCACCACATCCATCAGGTTGTTGATCAGGCATTGGAAAATGTATAAGTCCCTGTTCACGCCGATGCGGTACATC
>CANPWC010000038.1 GCA_947581905.1 uncultured Acetatifactor sp. | reverse complement strand
CCTGCTGCATCGGGACGTTCCTGGCGGACGTGTTCATGCTGCTTTTATATGTGCCCCGCAAAATCTATACCTTTAACCAATATATGGACGCCCTGGAACAAGGCTTCCGCAACATGGTCCCGGCGATGCTTTTGCTGAGCCTGGCCTGGTCCCTGGGAAATATCTGCGGCAGCGGGTATCTGGATGCCGGAGGGTTCATCGCGGGCGTCGTGGAACGGTTCCATGTGCCGCTTGCGTCCATGCCCATGTTCTTCTTCGTGGCGGCGATCATCCTGGCTTTCGCGACGGGGACGTCCTGGGGGACGTTCGTCATCCTGATCCCCATGGAGATCAGCGTGTTCGCCGGAGTGGATTCCACGCTGCTTGTGCTGACTACGGCGGCCGTCCTGGGCGGAAGCGTCTGCGGCGACCATTTGTCCCCGATCTCGGATACGACGATCTTGAGCTCCGCGGGAGCCCAGTGCGACCACCTGAACCATGTGCAGACGCAGATGGTGTATGGCGCCCTGGTCGCCGGGATTTCGTTCTTGTGTTACATCCTGGCAGGCGCGACGCAGAACAGCCTGTTGGGGCTTGTGGCGGGCGGGGTGCTCTTAGTCGGGATCCTGGCGGTGCTTAAGGTGAGGGACAGGCGGGAAGCGAACGTCTGAAAAGAACACACAATCTTCACAAAATAAACATTTTTCCTTGACATATGGGGTCTATAGTGTGTCTTACAAAGTTGGAACGAGGAATCGTTCGAAGCTTTCAGAGGAAAAAGTTGAGTTCATTGTAGATTGGAAGGAGCATGAGGACAATGAGTGAAGAATACAGGCAGAACCAGGAATCAGAAGAGAATGTGTCTAAGGAGGCGCAGGAGAATATGACGAAGAAAGATCAGGGCGGCTGGCAGAATGAGAGTTGGACGGGAAACCGGCAGTCTTCCTGGCAGAACGAAAGTTGGACGCAGAATAACCAGTCTTCCTGGCAGAATAGCGGCGCGGCGAGCCAAAGCGGGCAGGCTTGGCAAAGCAGCGGCGCGGCGAACCAAAGCGGGCAGGCTTGGCAGAATAGCGGCGCGGCGAACCAGAACGGGCAGGCTTGGCAAAGTAGCGGCGCGGCAAACCAGAATAGGCAGACCTGGCAATATACCGGGCAGGAAAGGCAGATGTCCGGAAAAGAGGAGAAAAAGGCGCGTAAGGCACAGCGCAGGCAGGAGCGGAAGGAAATGAGGAAGTCCTACGGCGTCACCGCGGGGAAGATGGTGGCGGTCGCCCTGTGCAGTTCGTTGCTGGGCGGCTTGGTTGGCGCTGGCGGCATCCTGCTTGGCAGCATGCTCCTTTCTCCCGGACAGGGGCAGGAACAGGAGACCAATGTGCTGGAGGGGTCCCGGCCCAATACCGTGATCACGATGTCGAGCATTGATACCAGCAAGGTCATGACCCCTGCCGAGGTATATGCTGAGAACGTGAATTCCACGGTAGGCATCACTACTTCGATCACAACGACGAACTTCTGGGGATACCAGACCACGTCCCCCGCTTCCGGTTCTGGCTTCATCCTGACGGAAGATGGCTATGTCATCACGAACCAGCACGTGATCGACAGCGCGAACTCCATCACAGTGACCACTTATGACGGCACGACCTATGACGCGAAGCTGGTCGGTTATGATGCCAGCAACGACGTCGCCGTATTGAAAGTGGATGCCACCGGACTGACCCCTGTGGTGTTGGGGGATTCCGATAATTCGAACGTAGGCGACAGCGTGGCGGCCATCGGCAACCCTCTGGGAGAGTTGACGTTCTCCATGGCGACAGGCTCCATCAGTGCCCTGAACCGCAGCATCACGCTTTCCAGTGGTACGACCATGGATCTGATGCAGGTGGACTGCGCGATCAATGCCGGCAATTCCGGCGGCGCCCTGTTCAATATGTACGGTGAGGTCATCGGCATCACCAACGCCAAGTATTCCAATAACGGGGATTCCAGCCAGGCCTCCATTGAGAACATCGGTTTC
This sequence comes from uncultured Acetatifactor sp., assembly GCA_947581905.1. Lineage (GTDB taxonomy): Bacteria > Bacillota > Clostridia > Lachnospirales > Lachnospiraceae > Acetatifactor. The sequence continues at coordinate 14,449 of CANPWC010000038.1, read as the reverse complement.
GCCATCCCGATCAACCATGTGAAGGACATCATCCAGAGCATTATTGAAAAAGGTTATATTTCCAAGCCTTATATCGGCGTAGGCATCAACAATGTAAGCGAAGAGATGCAGGCTTACGGCATTCCCCAGGGCGCGGCGGTCGTTACTGTGGAGGAAGATGGCCCTGCCGCAAAGGCCGGGCTGCAGGAGAATGACATCATCACCAAGGTGAATGATAAGGACATCACCAGCGCGGACGACCTGATCGATGCGGTTGGCGCGACGGCGGCAGGCGACGAGTTGAAAGTCACGATTTACCGGCAGGGAGAGACGCTGACTTTGACCGTCACCGTAGAGGAAAACAGGCAGTCCGCTTTGGAGGAAGAGGAAGATAACCAGGACAGCCAGGGCAGCCAAGGAAGCCAAGGCGGCCAGGGAGGCCAGGGCAGCCAGCAGGAAGATATCTTCGGATTCCCTTGGAGCTTCCCGTTCGGGTTCTAAGGTAAGGAAAGGAAAGCCTTTTAAACAGAGGATGGGCCACGAGCCGGAATCTGTTTAAAAGGCTTTTTTGTTGCTTCAACCGGACCAAATAGACCGACCAACCCATGGAAGATTTCAAAACTCCACCGTCTTGGTGGCAATCTGTTCCCGGAAGCGTACATCATGCTCGACAAACAGCATGGTCGGCTGGCAGGCGAGCAATAGCCTCTCGATCTGCATCCGCGAGAAAACATCGATATAGTTCAAAGGCTCGTCCCAGATATACACATGGGCGGGAGTCAGGAGGCTTGCCGCGATCAGCACTTTCTTCTTCTGCCCTTCGGAATAATCCTCCATATTTTTCAAAAACTGCCCCCGTTCCAGGTCGAGCTGTCTTAAGATGGCGCAGAACAGGCTTTCATCCAGGCCCCGCTCCCTGCAAAACGCGCGGATGCCGCCTTTCAGCATGGAGGTGTCCTGGTTGATATAAGAGATTACCAGCCCGGCAGCCGTCTCGCAGACGCCGGACTTTATTACCGGAAGCCCAGCGTCCTCACCGCATTCCCGCTGCCCCGGCAAGGCGTGCGCCCCCTGCGCTTCCTGCCCCATGCCGGCTTTTTGCAGGATTAGCTTGATCAGGGTGGATTTCCCGCACCCGTTTTCCCCATGAAGCGCTACCCGCTCCCCCTGCGTCAGGTCAAACGTCAGATTGGAAAATGCCGGGCGGACCGCCCCTTCATAGGCGGCGGTAAGCTCCCGGACATGGAGCAGCCGTTCCTTGTGGTGGCGCAGGGGCATCAGTTTCAATTCCACTGGCTCTTCCAGGTCGGCAAGCAAGCCTTCTTTCTCCTCCACTTCCCGCTCAATCCGCTTCTGCATCTGGGCCACCCGGCTCTGTACCTTCTTCGTCCTCATCCCAATATACGCGCGGGTATCTTTGGAGCGATCATGTTCTTTCACCGGGTCATAGCCGATCTTGGTACGTTCATTCCGATCCGCCCACTGGGCCTTTTGCGCCGCGGACTGTTTCAGCTTGTCAATCTCTTTCAGATGCTTCTCATTCTCCGCGCGCGCGAACTGGTCCCGGCGCTGTTTATTCTCCCACCAGACAGAGAAATTGCCGTTCTGCACATCAATGCTTTTGCGGTTTAAGACCAGCACATGATCCGTGCAGGCATCCAGCAGGTCCCGATCGTGGGACACCAGGATAAACCCCTTTTTCGATGCCAGATAAGCCTTTACATTCTCCCGAGATGCCTGATCCAGATGATTCGTCGGCTCATCGATCAACAGGAAATCATTTTCCCCGGAAAACAGGACCGCCAGCATCACTTTCGTGCGTTCCCCGGGGCTTAAGGTGTCAAAGGGACGGTACAAGACCTCCGCGCCTTCCCGAAGCTGCTCCAACTCCACCAGGACGCGCCATGGCTCGCATCCCGGCTTCCACTGTTCCAGAAGCTCCTCCGCCGGCCGCCCCATCTCCTCCGGCGTGGCCGGATAGGGGAAATAGTCAAATGCGGCAGAGGCGACAATGCTGCCACTGTACTCATACTTTCCCAGCAATAAATTTAAAAACGTGGTCTTCCCTTTCCCGTTGCGCCCCAGGAAGCCAAGCCGCCAATTCGTGTCGATGTTAAAAGAAACATCCTCAAATACATTCTCAAAACTACCCTCATAGGCAAAGGTCAAATGATCCACCCGTATCTGCGCCATATCGTTTCTCCCTTCTACGGTCCATAAAAAAAGAACCGTTCGTCACCAAACAGTTCCATTACGCATCATAACCATACTGGGAGCGCGCCAATAAGCCTACATTTCTGTAAACGAAAAAAGGCACGGTCATGAGGGCATAATTCACCTTTGGCAACATGAAATCATCTTCTCTTCATGTAATCAAAAGTAAATTATTTCCTCATCTTTCCACCCCTTTCTTTTACTGGATGAATTATAACATATGGGAAAAAGGTCTGTCAATTCCAATTTTCGATAGGAGCGCCTCAGTTGATCCGTGCGCCATGCGCTGTAGCGCCTAAAAAAAAACCAGGGCGATCCATGGACGGTTTGAGCCCATAAAGAACTGGAGGGATTTTCTTTCATCCGGGGAAGTTGACAGGGTGGCATGGGTGTGCTATGATAGGTGCGGATTGCGGGACATGGCGAAGAAGCCTTGCGGCTGGCATAGGAGGAAGTAGCGATGGCGATGGTGAAGAACAAGTCGGATTGGAAGGGCATACTGGTCGCCGTCATTGCCTTTATGGTCGTATTCCTTTTATTACAGTTCGTGTTCATCGGCTGGGTGGCCGGGGTCGGCCCGTTCCGCAGGCTTAAGGAGGCGCGTATGAGTCATTTGGAAGGGAATCAGCAGGAATATGATGTTTCTAATGTGCAGCCGATGGAGGGCAGTCCCCTTGCGGGAGGGAAAATCTGCATCCTGGGCTCTTCCGTCGCGTTCGGGAGCGGTTCCGGCGGACAGGCGGTAGGGGAATACCTGGCAGCCCGGCTGGGCGCTCAGCTGTATAAGGAGGCGGTCAGCGGCACGACCCTGACGGACGTGGGCGATACATCTTATGTCTCTCGCCTGAAGACCATTCCGGCTGGGGAGGGGTTTGACCTCTTCCTATGTCAGCTTTCCACCAATGACGCCGCCGCTTCCCTGCCCTTGGGCGAGGTCGCGGAGGGGACGGACCTGGATGGTTTCGATACTTCTACCGTAACCGGGGCGATGGAATATATCATCGCATATGCGAAAGAGACCTGGGGCTGTCCTGTGGCATTCTTCACGGAATGCCGTTATGAGTCCTCAAGGTACGAAGCCATGGTGGAGGTCCTTAAGGAGCTTCAGGTGAAATGGGGCATCGGCGTCCTTGACCTGTGGTCTGACGACGAATTTAACACGCTTACCGATCAAGAACTGCAGCTTTATATGACGGACAGCGTCCATCCGACGAAGGCAGGTTACAACCTGTGGTGGGGGCCGGAACTGGAGCGGCAGCTTTTGGATTTCTTAGGAAAGTGATAAAAGTGGATGAGGGCAGTATGACCGGCAGATGGAAAGCCGGTTTTGAAATGCAAAAAGGAGGATGTTCATTATGAAAAAGAAGTTAGCGTTATTGTTGGCGGTGGTCCTTTGCCTGGGGCTTATGACGGCCTGCGGCGGTGAAAAGGGCGGGAACGGAGAAGATGAAGAGGACTTGAAGGAATTTAAGGCGGAGGGTATTGGAACGTTCTATCTTCCGGACGATTACGAGATGACGACAGGCACTTGGGAGGAACCTTTCACATCGGACTATGTGTTGTTCCAGAAAGGGGATATAAGCATTTATGTCAATTATTTTGACCAGGAAGTATATGATGCGACCGGCACTACGCTGCCTGCCGACCTGGAGGAGTATTCCCAGCGTCCCGGCGCGGTGAAAGACTTGCCGGAGGGAGGCTCCTATGAGGAGGACGAATATGGCAACCTGTCCGTGAGTTATACGGATGAGGACGGGATCGTCCATTACCTTATCCTGATGGCGGGAACGGACTCTTATGCGACCGCGGGGATCACATATCCCGAGGGGACCGAGGATACAGAGTTGATCCCGAAATGGCTCCATCAGACGAAGCTTGACTAAGCAGGCTGCCGCAGGCGTGCCAAGGGGCGGCTTCCTGGCTTTTTGCCTGCAAGGGGCGGCATGGCATGCACGCTTTATCGTATGATTGCAATAGCAAGGGAAAAAGAGAAGCCTCACGGGAGCCATCCCGCGGGGCTTTGCTTATGATTGCTTGTGCCGGGACATATCCTTTTAGGCGTTTTGGCGCGCAAAAGGCAAAGAAAACGCTTGTATCCCGGCAGCAATACGAGTATCATGAAATCGGGCTTCCGGATTCTTGATGAATTACCTGGAGCCTGCCATAGGGACCGATTACGTATACTGCGAGGCAAAGAAGCTGCGCAGCGGCAAGACGTTGGCGGTATTTGCGGTAAGGCTTTATGATGATGGCGGCAAATTGCTGGACAGCGGCGAGTTTACGTTCTTTTTGAATGAGCAAAAGGTCGAGTGAAGCGAAATGAGGGAGGGGATCATGGGTAAGGCAAGGCTGCAAAAGGATGAGGAGACGCCCAAACGGGGGCTTAAGGGGTGGCTTCGGGGGAAGGAGCTTCAGGTGTTCACGGTAGGGACCCTGGCTTACCTGTTGGCCGCATCTTTCCTCATGGGGACTCCGAAAGAAATTTTCCAGGGGACGACGACGATCGTGTTCTCCCGGGACGCCTTGATCACGGACTATTTCGCGCTGACGAACTACGGGGCAGGCCTGTTCAATGCCACGGTGGTGCTGGCGCTGGCGTTTCTGCTGGTCACGGTCATGAAAGTGCCCTATACGGGGCTGACCATGGCGGCCCTATTCATGAACGTGGGTTATGGGCTGTGGGGCAAGAACCCGATCAACATGCTTCCCCTGCTTCTGGGCACCTGGCTTTATGCCAAGGTCCATCAGGATCCTTTCGACCGTTACGTCTATACGGCCCTTTTGGGCACCTGCCTGTCCCCTTTTGTGACGGAGATGGTCCATATCCTTCCATACTCTGCGAAAATAAGCGTTCCCGTGGCGGTAGTGATGGGCATGCTCATGGGCTATATGCTGGTCCCCTTATCCGCCCGCACCGCGTCCATGCACCAGGGCTACACTTTGTTCAATGTGGGCTTTTCCGGGGGCGTCCTGGCGTTCATCGTGGTCTGCGTCCTTAAGGCGTTCGGCATGGAGAGCGGACCGGTCTTAATCTGGACGCATGGCATCCATAAAGGGCTGCTGGCGGGAACTTTCCTCTATTTTTCCCTGACGATCCTGTATGGATGGCTCGCCTGTGGGGGAAGCTGGAAAAGGGAGCTTCTGCTATGGCGTCATTCGGGGCGCGTGGTGACGGACTTCGTGGCGCTGGACGGTCCTGGCGTCACCTTGATGAACATGGGGCTGATGGGGATATTGGGGACCGTCTATGTGTGCCTGATCGGCGGGGACCTGTCCGGGCCGGTGTTGGGGGCGACGCTGGTGGCGGTAGGCTTTTCCGCTTTCGGGGCGCACCCGAAAAACGTCCTGCCGGTGATGGCGGGCGTCTACCTTTCCACCCTTTTTACAAGATATGACGCTTTGATGCCGGGGCTGCAGCTGGCCGCGCTTTTCGCGGTGGGGCTGGCGCCGGTCGCCGGACAGTTCGGCATCGTGCCAGGCATCGTGGCGGGGATGCTCCATGCCATGGTGGTCATGTGCACCGCGGATCTGTACGGTGGGCTGAATTTATATAATAACGGCTTCAGCACGGGCTGGATCGCCATTATCATGGTGCCGTTCTGTGAAATCTTCCTGGAGCGGCGTAAGGAACGTGGACGGAAAAAGAATTGACGGCCGCGCATGCGGCGAGGAGGCGTTGGGATGTATAAAGAGATGAAGAAAGCGGCGAAGATCGTGGAGGAGCTTTCCCTGTATTTCATGGCGTTGGGGGCGAACCATGTGGAATCCTCCATCGACAGGGACGGAAAGGAAGGGGTCATCCGCTTCCGTTCGGATTATGATCCGGATTTCGAGCATAAGCTGGATGGCTTGGAGGAAATGTTGAACCAGCCCCACAACGCGGGCATGGAGGATCTCTATTGGGAACTGGCGGGCTCCGGCGACCCCGGCGAGTCGGGGCAGCTATTGCTGGTCGGGATGATGATCGACAGCGCACAGATCGCCCGCGGCGACGGGAGGGTTGAGCTGACCCTGCATAAGGGCCTGTCGGAATAAGCAGGGACCTCTTGCGAGGGTTACAACAGCCCCAGCCCAAGGAGCAGCAAGCCGGAAAGAGGCTCCGCGAAGCGCTGCGCGTGGCGCAGGAAGCGGGCCGTGCCCAGCCGGTTGCCTATTTCCAGGAAAGCCGCGGATAACAGGAACGTGAGAATGGAAGAGGTAAGCAGGGGAAGCCCCCTGATGCTGGCGCTGATGCCAATCCCCATGTTATTGAGGGACAAGGCAAGCCCCAGCAGCAATAGCCCTAGGATGTCGGTCGGCTCGGCCGGGCCTTTTGGGACGTCGTCGGGGATTCCTTTGGAGGGAAGCAGATATTTTTTCAAGGTCCGCCACATAAATTTGAGGAGAGAGAAGGCTCCCATCAGGAGGAGGACCGCGCTTCCCGCCCGCTTGGCCAGGGCTTGAGGGAAAATGGGAAGGAGCGCCTGCCCCAAGGCGATGGACAGGGTCGTCCCGGCCAGGGTGATGAGGCTGACCAGGAGGTTTTGAAAGCAGGAAATGCGGATCCTGCGCAGCCCGAAGCTGATGCCCGCGATCAGGGCGTCCAGGCTGGCGGATAGCGCGAAAAGCGCGGAAGATGCCAAAACCATGTCGATATCCTGTCGAAACGCTTTATTGTTTACTATATTCCATCCCGTGAAAAAGGGTGAAAAAGGAATTGCTTTTTCAGCGGGAGGAGACTACAATGAGAAAGATAAAAGGTCGGACATTCCTTGCAGGCGCAAGCGGTCCGGCATGATGAGGTACGGATGAAGAAGCTGTTGGAATTGGTCAAGAAGGAGACGGTCTTAAGCATCGCGTTGCTGCTTGCCGTCCTTTCCTCTTTTCTGGTATTGCCGGACGAGCAATACCTGGGCTATGTTGATTTTCGGACCCTGGCCATCCTGTTCGGGCTGATGGCGGTGATGGCGGGACTGCAGGAGGCGGGGTTGTTTCGCTTTACGGCGGAGGCGATGCTTGGCCGGGTGCGGACAAGGCGACAGCTTGTGTTCCTTTTGGTTATGCTGTGCTTTTTTTTCAGCATGTTGATCACCAACGATGTGGCGCTGATCACGTTCGTGCCGTTTACGTTCACCGTGCTTCGCCTGCTTGACCGGCAGCAGGCGCGCAGGCTGGTCATTCCCGTGGTGGTGATGCAGACCATCGCCGCCAACCTGGGCAGCATGCTGACGCCGATCGGCAATCCGCAGAACCTGTACCTGTATGGCAAGTCCGGGCTTGGCGGCGGCCAGTTCGTGGCGCTCATGCTTCCGTTCACGCTGGCGGCGTTCGTGATGTTGACGGTATGGAGCCTGTTCCAGGGCTTTGGCGCGAAAGGGGAAGCCGCCCTGGAGATTACGTTTTCCCAGGCCACGTCCCTTAAGGGGCAGGAAAAGAAGCTGGCGGCCTATTTGGCCCTGTTCGCCGTCTGCCTCCTTACCGTGGTGCGCGTGCTGCCTTATGGGGTGATGCTGGCGGTCGTGGCTATAGCGGTGGCGCTCCTTGACAGGCAGGTGCTTGGCCGCGTGGATTATGCCCTGCTTCTGACGTTTGTGGGATTTTTCGTGTTTATCGGGAACATGGGGCGCATGGAGGCGTTCCGCCGTTTCCTGGAGGGCATGATCCAGGGCAACGAAGTCCTGACGGCCATCCTTTCCAGCCAGGTGATCAGCAACGTCCCGGCGGCCCTGCTTCTGTCCGGCTTTACCGACAATTATGAAGCCCTCATCATAGGGACCAACCTGGGCGGGCTGGGGACCCTGATCGCTTCCATGGCGAGCCTGATTTCGTTTAAATACATTGGAAAAGAGGATAAGGGGCTCAGGTGGCGGTACCTGGGGTGTTTTACGGTGGCGAACCTGGTCTTCTTGGCGGCGCTTTTGGGGCTGTCCTTTGTCGTCCGGTAGGATGTTTCAGGGGTAAACTTTCAAATATTGATTAGAATGCGTGCCAAGGCACGCGTAGGGGGATAAATTTGAAAGTAAACTTTCAAATTTTGATTAGAACGCGTGCCAAGGCACGCATAGGGGTGTAGAATGAAGGAGGAAGTGCGAAATGACGGAGGAAATTGCCAGGATCGGAGAAGAAGCGTATCAGGCGGCGAAAGAGATTTTGAGCGTCGCGAAGCTGAATAAGGGCGACCTTTTCGTGGTAGGCTGCTCCACCAGTGAAGTGGCGGGTGAGAAGATCGGCACCTTTTCCAGCCCGGAGGTGGCGGAAGCAGTGTTCGGCGGCATCTACCAGGCGACGGAAGAAGCCCGGGTTTATCTGGTGGCGCAGTGCTGCGAGCATCTTAACCGCGCCTTGATTTTGGAGTGGGAGGCGGCACGCGCTTACGGATATGAGCCGGTCAACGTGGTGCCACAGCCCAAGGCGGGAGGGTCCTTTGCGACCACGGCGTATAAGGCGTTCGAGCATCCTGTCGCGGTGGAGCATGTGAGCGCCCATGCGGGCATGGATGTGGGGGACACGCTCATCGGGATGCACCTGCGTCCTGTGGCGGTGCCTGTGCGTATCGCGACCAAGTCGATCGGGGAGGCCCATGTGGTCTGCGCCCGCACCAGGTTGAAGTTCATCGGAGGAAGCCGTGCGGTCTATGACGAGGCGTGCCTGTAAGGGTGGAAGGCGGCATCTGAGGAAGCCGTGCGGTCTATGACGAGGCGTGCCTGTAGGGGCGGAAAGCGCATTGCGGGGCAGCCGTGCGGCCACAAAATATCGCATGAGACGCAGGATACGAGAGGAAGATAGATTCATGAAAGAGAAAACGGAAATCAGACAACAATTTCTTACAGGGGAACGCGCCTTGTTCCAGGGCGCGGACCTGAAGATCTATGACACGATATTTGACGATGGGGAGTCCCCGCTTAAGGAAAGCCATGACATTGAGCTGGACGGCTGCATGTTCAAGTGGAAGTATCCCCTCTGGTATGCCAGGGACATTTTGGTCAAAAACAGCACCTGGTTCGAGATGGGGCGCGCCGGCGTCTGGTACACGGATCGCATCACGGTGGAGGATTCCGCCATCGAAGCGCCGAAGAACTTCCGCCGCTGTAAGGATGTGCGGCTTCATAACGTCACGTTCCCCAACGCGGCGGAGACCCTGTGGAGCTGCGACGGCGTGGAGATGGAGCGGGTGGTCGCGAAAGGCGATTATTTCGCCATGAACAGCCGGAACATGAAGATCCGGGACTTCACCCTGTATGGGAACTATTCCTTTGACGGGGCATGCAACGTGGAGATCCATGACGCGAAGCTGCTGTCCAAGGATTCTTTCTGGAACAGTGAGAATGTGACCGTATATGACAGCTTCATTTCCGGCGAGTACCTGGGGTGGAACTCGAAGAACCTGACGCTTGTGAACTGTACGGTGGAAAGCCTGCAGGGGATGTGCTATATCGACAACCTGGTGATGAAGAACTGCAAGCTGGTCAATACCACCTTGGCGTTCGAGTATTCCACGGTGGACGCGGACATTTCCAGTAAGATCGACAGCGTCTTCAACCCTACCGGCGGCATTATCCGCGCCGATTCCATCGACCGCCTGATCGTGGAAAAGGACAAGGTGGATCCGGGACGGACGAAGATCATTTGCCGGAAAGACGGGTAAGCCTGCCTCATCGGATGATAGGAGGATCCATGAAATACGATTTTGATACGGTCATTGACAGGCGTCCCACCCATTGCCTGAAATGGGATGTGGCACAGGGGGAGCTGCCCATGTGGGTGGCGGACATGGATTTTGCCACGGCCCCGGAAATCCGGCATGCGATCGAGGCGCGGGCCGACCATGGGGTTTTCGGGTATCAGGACGTGTCAGAAGAGTGGTACCGGACTTACCAGGGTTGGTGGCAAAGACGCCATGGCCTTGCCCTGGACAGGGAGTGGCTCATCTTTTGCACCGGGGTGGTGCCCGCCATTTCCAGCATGGTGCGGAAGCTGACCACTCCGGCGGAGAAAGTGCTGATCCAGACGCCGGTCTATAACATTTTCTTCAATTCCATTTTAAACAATGGGCGACAGGCGTTGGAGAGCCCGTTAAAATATGATGGGGAACAATATCAGGTGGATTTCGCGGATTTGGAGGAGAAACTGTCCGACCCGCAGACATCCTTGATGATCCTGTGCAACCCTCATAATCCGGTGGGGAAAATCTGGACGCGGGACGAACTTGCGCGGATGGGGGAACTCTGTAAGAAATATCATGTGACGGTGGTTTCCGATGAGATCCACTGCGACCTGACGGATCCTGGCTGCGAATATGTGCCGTTCGCCTCTGTTTCAGAGGCCTGCAGAAGCATCAGCGTCACTTGTATCGCCCCGACGAAGGCGTTCAACCTGGCGGGCCTGCAGACGGCGGCGGTGGCCGTGCCGGATGAGGCGCTGCGCCATAAGGTCTGGCGGGGACTAAATACAGATGAAGTGGCGGAGCCCAACGCTTTCGCCGTGGAAGCGGCAGTGGCGGCTTTCACCCAAGGGGAGCCCTGGCTTATGCAGCTGCGGGAATATCTGGCCGAGAACAAACGGATCGTGCGGGAATCCATCGGACGGGAATTGCCGAAGCTTCATGTGGTCCCCTCGAACGCCACCTATCTGTTGTGGCTGGATTGCGGGAAGGTGATCGAAGAGGGCGGCTGGGAAGACGCGGCCGGCCTGGCGGACCACATCCGCCGCAAGACGGGGCTGTACCTGTCGGAGGGCGGCCAGTTCGGGGGAAACGGAAACCGGTTCTTACGCATGAACGTCGCCTGCCCGCGAAGCATCCTGATGGATGGCCTAGACAGGTTGAAGAAGGCATTAGAATAGAAGAAACCTAAGCGGGCGCTTAGGTTTCTCCTTTTGTCTCGCAAGCCTCCCGGATCAGGTCCATGATCTGGCGGATAGAATCCATCTGTCCGCTTTTTTTCATGGTTTCCGTATAGGCCTGCCGGTTCTCGTATAACTCATGCACCTTGCGTACCAACAGGTCGGGCTCAAGGTCGTCTTCGTTGATCACGATGGAGAAGCCCTGGGCTTCAAAGGATTTGGCGTTCAGCAGCTGGTCCCCGCGGCTGCTGGAGCTGGGCAGGGGGATCAAGAGGTTCGGCTTCTTTAAGGCTAACAATTCGCAAATGGCATTGGCCCCCGCCCTGGAGATCACGACGTCCGCCATGGCGAACAAGTCTTTCAACTCCGTTTTCACATATTCAAACTGCTTGTAGCCCGTCGTGTTCAACAGGAGGTTATCCAACTTATCCTTACCGCACAGGTGCACCACCTGGAAATCTTCCAAAAGTTGGGGCAGGGCGTCCCGGACCATCTTATTCACGCTGGATGCGCCCTGGCTCCCGCCGATCACCATGACGACGGGCCGGTTCGCGGTAAAGTCGCATAAATTCAAACCGGCGAGGCGCGAGCCCGCAGACAGCTCTTCCCGGATGGGAGTGCCGGTCAGCACGGCTTTCTTTTCGGGGAGGAGCTCCAAGGTCTCCGGGAAGTTGCAGCAGACCTTGGCCGCGACAGGGATGCAGAGCTTGTTGGCCAGCCCCGGCGTCATATCCGATTCGTGGATGATGCAGGGGATGCCTAAGGATGCGGCGGCGCGGACCACCGGCACGCTGACGAAGCCGCCCTTGGAGAACACCACGTCGGGCTTGAATTCTTTTAATGTCTTGCGGGCTTGTGAGAAGCCGACCATGACGCGGAACGGGTCCGTCAGGTTCTTGACATCCAAATAGCGGCGGAATTTGCCTGTGGCGATGCCGTAATACGGGATCCCGAAATCCGCGATCAGCCTTTTCTCAATGCCGTCATAAGAGCCCATGTAGGCAATTCCGTAACCCTCTTTCTGTAGGTGGGGCAGCAGCGCGATGTTCGGGGTGACGTGCCCCGCGGTGCCTCCGCCCGTCAGAACAATCTTCTTCATGATAACGCCTCTGTTTCGTCCTGTTTTCAATCATTCGCGGCATTCCGCGTAGTGCTTTAGATCATGCTTTCCAGCGCGCGCGCCAGCTGGTCCGGGCAGGAGGTCGGCTTGAAGCCGCAGCGGATGCCCTTTAAGCGGCTGATCGCCTCCTGGGGCGTCATCCCTTTGACTAAGGCGCTGATCCCCTGGAGGTTGCCGTTGCAGCCGCCGGTGAATTTCACGGAATCGATCACGCCGTCCTTTAACTCAATGTCGATGGAAGAGGAGCAAGTCCCTTGCGTCTGGTATCTCATATGTTTACCACCTTTCTTTGAAAACTGAATGATCTGTTGCGGCCTTCTTAGCTTGGCCGCCATGCCACCATTTTATATGAATCAAGGTTTTTTGTCAATGTCATGCGGCAAAGAAAGTGGGCCTCCTCCTGTCTTTTCCTGTAAAAACAGCCCATAAAAGGGAGAAACCAGTCAACGGTTTCACGTTAAAAAGTATTGATTATACAATTTATTATGCTTATAATCAAAATAGAAGCGATATTGGAAAAAAGAAAAGGGGGGTATGCCCATGTTTGCCGTTTTTCAAAAGGAGCCCGTGATCACGGCCTGCATCGTCGCGACGTTTTTGCTAAGCCTTTTCGTCAGGCTTTTCCTGGGAGGGCTTTACAAGCGCCTGATCCGGGAATCGGACAACCTGGCTTCGACGCAGGACAAACAATTAAGGCAATGTAAACTGAAATATACGAATTGCTATCAGCTGAACAGGGGAGTGCCGAATACGTCGGTCTTCGTGGACAAGTTCTTAAGCAGGCTGTCCGCAGGGCCCTTTTCCCTGGAATTTTTGTATCATCTGTCAGGCCAGCTCATGCTGCTGAGCGTGGTCTTCGCCGGGGTGGGCGCGTGCAAGGGGATCGCTGCGGGACGGCTTGTGGGGGAGATCGTGCCGTTTTACTTATTGAGCTTCCTGGAGCTTTACCTATTCTTTTCCGTAGGGAGCCTGGTCGACATCAAGGGCTACCGGCGGACGCTTAAGGTCAGCCTGGTGGATTATCTGGAGAACCACTTGTCGGCGCGTATCAGCGTCACGCAAAAGGATGTGGAGAAGCTGTGCGGGAAGCCGCTTGAACGGCGGCAGAATGTGGGGAAAGCGAAAGATGCGGCGGGCGTCCAAGAGGGCTTTACCAAGGAACAGGAGGAAGAGCTGGAATCCTTGTTGACGGAATTTTTGACCTCTTAGGCGCAGGATGGGGCATGTCGGGACAGGCGAACCGTTGCAGGGGCAGGTCAAACTGTTGCAGGGGCAGGCTAAACCGTCGCCGGGATAGGCCTGAACTGTTGCAGGGGCAGAAAATAGGCTTGAATTTGGCGGATAAGTTTGGTACACTAGGGGTAAGCGGGAATCGGGCGCGTTGTGCGTGGACGCGTCCGATTTTGGCGTTACGGTTTCGGCCTGCATCGTTTCGGGGCGGACCGTGACACGTATTTAGGGGCAGCTTGCGTTACGCGCGGCGTCCGCAGGCTGGAGCGACAAGATGAGCGCTGCGCAGAAATGAGGTAAAAGATGAGTAAACAAGTGACGTTTGATTATTCCAAGGCAAGTTCTTTCGTTTCCGCGGAGGAAGTGTCCTACATGAGCAAGCTTGCCCAGGACGCCAAGGACCTTTTGGTATCCAAGACCGGCGCGGGCAATGACTTCCTGGGCTGGATCGACCTTCCGGTGGACTATGATAAGGAAGAGTTCGCCAGGATCAAGGAAGCCGCGAAGAAGATCAGGGAGGATTCCGAGGTGTTGTTGGTCATCGGCATCGGCGGCTCTTACCTGGGAGCCAGGGCGGCGATCGAGTTTTTGTCCCACAGTTTCTATAATATCGTGGACAAGAGCGTGCGGAAAGCGCCTGAGATCTATTTCTGCGGCAATTCCATCAGCTCTACCTACTTAAAGCATTTGATGGATGTGGTAGGGGACCGTGACTTCTCCGTCAATATGATCTCCAAGTCCGGGACCACCACGGAGCCCGCCATCGCTTTCCGTGTGTTCAAGGCGAAGCTGGAAGAAAAGTATGGCAAGGAGGAGGCGGCCAAGAGGATCTACGCCACCACCGACAAGGCGCGGGGCGCGTTGAAGCATGTGGCGGATGAGGAAGGCTACCAGACGTTCGTGGTGCCGGATGATGTAGGCGGCCGGTTCTCCGTGCTTACGGCGGTAGGTCTGCTTCCCATCGCGGTCAGCGGCGCTGACATTGACAAGCTGATGGAGGGCGCTGCCAGCGGCAGGAAGCGCGCCCTGGAGAATGCGTTTGAGTCCAACGACGCCCTGCAGTATGCGGCCCTGCGCAACATCCTG
>CANPWC010000037.1 GCA_947581905.1 uncultured Acetatifactor sp. | reverse complement strand
CATTCCGGAGCGTTTACGCGATCAAGGCAAGAGGAGACTTCGCCTCCTCTTAAGAAATCGCGAATGCGATTTCTAATCTGCCATCAGGGCTATTTGTGATGCTCCAGCACAAATAGCCAAACGAAGGAACTTCGTTTTGTGAAAAATAAGCTATCGAGCTTATTTTTCAATCTAAGACCTCCTTGCACGCAAAACCTAACGTCACTTACAACCTTTGGGGGAACTTCTACCCTTAGTATACTCTAATGCGCGCAAAGATGCAATGATAGATTTTTCCTGATTTCGTCACAGGACCGCCGCGGCTCCCTCCACTGACATACAAAACCTTATTTTAAAGCAAGCCTCCCCACTTCTCGATAGCCGTCCGTCCGATCGAACCGGACGATGAGCTCCGGAGAGGCGGCATAAAAGTCATCCCCCACGTAAATCCCGCGATAATCGGAAATATTGATGTCCAAAGCCTTGGTCAGGAGGTTGTGAAATTCCCCGTCCGACCACTCAAACACCAGGCACGTCATGTCCTCGCCCCCATAATAACGGTCGGTGACGGCAAAGGAAATCAGGTTCGCCCCACTATCCGCCAACACGGCCTTATACTGGGAAAGCGCCGGGGTATAGTTGGCGTTTTTGATGACAAGCGTGTCAATGGTTTTCAAGTCCGCGGGATCGGAAATATCAAACATGGCGATCTTGATCCCTTTCGTGCTTCCAGTGTCCGGGTCCGTCTCATAACCGATCCCGAACAGCTTCCCGTCCTCCCAGAAATGGAGGTAGTCCGAATACCCCGTCACCTGAAGTTCTCCCAAGAGCCTGGGGTTGGCCTCATCCGACAGGTCCACCGCGAACAACGGGTCCGTATTGCGATAAGTCACGAAATAGGCCATGTCGCCGATATAGCGGGCCGCATAGATCAGCTCATCCTCCGCGATGCCCGTCAGGCTTCCCTTTTGCTTCAGGTTCAGGTCATAAAGGTACAGGCAGTTGCCCAGATTCCCGCTGTTTCCAGAAGTCAGGATGCGGAAAGACCTACCGCTTTCATTGACCGCGAACACATCTCGCACATAACCGCTTACGTTCGTGGCGGCGACCGCGTTGATCGAGCCGCGGCTTAATGAGAACCGCGCCACAGCCGTGCTGTCCCCCTCATATCCTCCATATTCCGTATTGTACAGGTAAAGGGACTTGGATGTGACATAAACCTCCGCGTTGTTATTCACCACCATGATATCATCCACCACCTGGTCCGGCTCCTCCACATTGATTGAAGAAACGAAAAGGCTGTCCCCCCCTGCCTCCGGAAGATAGATATGGTCCGCCGGGATCATCCTGCCCTGGATGACGGGGACCCAGCCAAGCCCCGTTTCGCTTTCTTCATAGCAGTTTTCCCATACGAATTGACGGGAAAACAAATAGACCAGGCTGCCGACTTTCCGGGAAGTCATGTATGCCCCATCCTGGGAGACGCGTCCCTCCAGGCTTGGGTTGGCACGGTCCTTAATGGAATAGGTGGAAAGCGTGGTGACATCTTTCGTCGTCATACGGTAATATTCCCGAGGGGCGTCTATATCGATCAATCCCTCTTCTTCCACGTAAGCCGCTTCTCCCCCGGATGCCTTGCCCGTCTCCTCCAGGCTGCTTTGACGTTCGGAGGAAACGATGACGAGCCTGTCCCCATCCACATACATCTCGCGGACCACGCCCTCTGACAATTCAATCTTGCCCACCAGGGACATCTCTTCGCCCCGGATGTCCGTGATCAGGACCTTGCCCTGCGTCACCGTATAGATGTACGCGCCATCCGTCTTCACGATATCGCTCTCATCCACTCCCTCCACCTGCAAATTGGTGGTGGAATACGCTTCACCGTCCCCCGATGCCTGCCCTTCCGCGACCGCCGTAGCAGAGCCGTCCACGGACGCGGCTTCCTGTACGGCAGCGGCTGCCACATCATTCGTCTTCATTATCATGTCTATGTCCGCCGTCGAATAGTAGCCAAAGTACACGCTTTTCTGGATCGTGTCATAGACTTCCTCATAATCGGAGGCCACCCGGTACAAGTCCCCCGCATCCTGCTTGGGCGCTTTGACCTCCTGCCACGCTATGCCTTCTACAGACATATCCCCCGCTTCTAAAGAGACTTCCTCCCCCTTGGCGACCGTGATGGTTTCGGACGGTCCATCTGCCTCGGGCGACCCGACGCTTCCCTCCGGCAGGCCGGCTGCCACCGCGTCCGCCATGTTGCCCTCCTCCGGCAAGCTGGCTGCCGCTCCGTCCTCCGCCCCCTCTTCGATGGCGCTTCCCTCCGGCAGGCCGACCACCGCTGTGTCCGCCGCCTCTCCGGTACCGGTAATATCCTCTCCGGTAAAGCCTCCCTTCGGGGACAAGATCCCCATCCGCCCCATCACATAGCAAGACAAGAACAACACGGCGGCGGCTGCCGTGCCATAAAACAGAGGCAAATACTTACGCGCACGCCTCCTGCCTTTCCGCGCGGCGGCGCTTTCCGCCTCTTCGCCAGTCAAAGCCGACGCCTCGTCTGCCGAAACCGACGCCTCGCCTGCCAAAGCCGACGCCTCATCTGCCGAAACCGACGCCTCGCCTGCCAAAGCCGACGCCTCATCGGTCGAAACCGATGCTTCCCCGCCGGCAAGCGCCGCCCCATCCACGGCATGCGCCCGGCCGGCAAGGCCCTCCTTCTTTAGAGCTTCCAGTTTTTTCTCCATATTTTCAGGCAGCAAGGCTTCTGGCACCTGCACCTGATCGGCGGAATCCTTGATTTCCTCCCAAATCCTATCTTTCCTCATCATGACCTCTCAATCTGCCTACCCAATGGCAAGCTTCGCGGCAAGCTTCTTCAACGCCCTGTTCTCCTTCGTGCGGACCGTATTGGCATTCATGGACAATAGACCGGCGATCTCCCGGCTGGTATAGCCGCCGAACACATGGAGGCTTACGATCAGGCGCTCTTCATCCTCCAGCTCCCGGAAGATCTTGCGCAGATAATAGTTCTCCTCCATCTCCTGCACATAGGGCAGGTCGTCCTCCACGTCTTCCCAGTCCACATTCTTCCTGACGTATTCCCGCATCTTGTTCTTGCACTTATTGGACAGGATGCGGAACATCCACGCCTTGAACGCCTCTTCCCTGCGCAGCGACCCGATCGAGGCGAACGCGTCCATCACCGCCTCGCTGACGGCGTCCTCCGCGTCCGCCGGATTCCGCAAAGTATACAGCGCGAACCGATACATTTCCTTATAAATGCCTTCATACAGCCGGGCAAACGCGTGAGGATCTCCTTCCCGCGCCTTCTTCGCCCATTCCGTCATTTGATTCATATCAATCCCCATTTTCCGGAGCGTTTACGCGACGAAGGCACGATACACAAGGTTTATCGATGCCATCAGGGCTATTTGTGACGCTCCATCATAGATACGCCGCGGCAAACCCTCCGCGGCGTCGTGCGCACATTTCGGTGTTCATATATATAGTTTCATGGGATCATGGTTTTGTTTCAACAGATTTGAAAAAAGATCAGGAAGCTTTCGACCAGGAAAGCACTTTGATGCCTAACTCCTTGCGCGTGACATGCAGCATGGTGCAGAAACAGGCCGTCCCGCCGATGAAATTGGAGATGACCTCTGCCAGGAACACGCCGTTTACCGCAGGCGTAACGAACATCGGCAATAGGATCGTCAAGGGCGTGACAATGACCACTTTACGCAGGATAGAGAAGAAGATGGCGTATTTCGCTTTGCCCAAAGCCTGGAACACGGCCTGCCCGGAAAATTGCAGGGCCATCATGAAGAAGCCGAAGAAAAACAGCTGCAGGGAAGGGACCGCCGCCTCCAGCAGTTTTGCGTCACTATTGAAAATCCGAATGAAAAAGGTTGGAAACAGGTGTATGGCACCCCAGATCAAAAGGGTATATGTAATACAGCTGGCGGACGCGAAACGGATCGCCGTCTTAATGCGCCCGTACTGCTTCGCCCCGTAATTGAAGCTGATGATCGGCTGGGTGCCGTTGTTGATGCCGGAGACCGGCATGACTGTGATCTCCCGGATCGAGTTCAACACCGTCATGACGCCCACATAAAGGTCGCCGCCATAACGGGACAAGGTGGCATTGCACACGACCTGGACGATGCTGTTGGTGATGGACATCATGAAGCCGGACGTCCCCAGCGCCACGATCCGCCGCACCCGCCAAGCCTTAAGGCGCATGGAAGAGGGCCGGATCCGCAGGATCGTCTTTTTCCCGGTCAGGAAACAATAGGTCCATACGGCGGAGGCCGCCTGGGAG
The DNA here is from genome assembly GCA_947581905.1 of uncultured Acetatifactor sp. Classification (GTDB taxonomy): domain Bacteria; phylum Bacillota; class Clostridia; order Lachnospirales; family Lachnospiraceae; genus Acetatifactor. The sequence goes on along the minus strand of CANPWC010000037.1, from coordinate 13,052 downwards.
ATCACGGTAGCGATCGCCGCGCCCTGGATGCCCATATTCAGGGCAAAAATGAATAGGGGGTCAAGTATGATGTTGAGCACCGCCCCGATCAGGGTGGTCATCATGCCCACGCGGCCGAAGCCCTGGGCGTTGATAAAGCTGTTCAGCCCAAGGCTCGACATGACGAAGATCGTCCCCAACATATAAATGGTCAAGTACTGGTTGGCGAAAGGGTAGGTGGCGTCGCTTGCGCCAAAGGCATATAAAAGGGGGCGTTTAAACACAAGCCCCAGGATGGTCAAAAGCAGTCCCGTGAAAAGCATCAGGGTAAAAGAGTTGCCCATGATGCGTTCCGCTTCTTCCACTTCCCCCTTGCCCCGGGCGATGGAACACAGGGGCGCCCCGCCCATGCCGTACAGGTTCGCGAACGCGATGACCGCGGAGATGATCGGGATGCACAGCCCCAGCCCGGTCAGGGGCAGGGTGTCATAGCCCGGGATATGCCCGATATACATCCGGTCCACCACATTATACAGGATGTTGATCAGCTGCGCCACCGTCATGGGAAGCGCGATGGAAAGGATGTTTTTGACTACGCTTCCCTTGGAAAAATCATTTTGGGTATTTGCCGCCGCCATTTTCTGTCACTCCTCTTCCACGATTTCCCGGATCAAGGCAAGCAGGGACGGGTCGCAAGGCTCCGCCACCATGGGGGAGGCAGGGGTATAGGGCAAGCCCTCCACAGGCAGTCCCAAAAGCGTTTTCGCCCATACGCAAGCCAAAAGATAACGCCCGTAAGAATAGCTCATATGAAAGCCGTCCCGGCAAAGGGACAGGCCGTGTCCTGACACGTCAAATTCCGGATGCTTCCTCGCCTTCTGGATGACGGTGCCGGATGGGATCAGGCCCAAGCCATATTTTTCCGCCATCTGCGTATAGCAGGCGTGGAGCTTCTCATACATGAAGCGCTGGTCACAATGGTAACGTGGGAAACGGTCATGCCTGCTCCCCACTTCATAAGCCCAGGTCTCCTGCAGCCAAAGGCGGGCGGCGGGGGCTTTTGCACGAAGATGTTCCAGGATCAGGCCTAAGAACGGTTCATAGGTCTCCAGCCAGCCGCTGTCATGGCTCGCCTGTTGGGTGACGATATGGTCCCACTCCTCTTCCTCCAGCATTTCATCAATAGAAACATACCGCTCCGTCATGACGCCGTTTTGCTGATACTGATAAGCCCTGGCGTCATTCCTGATATTCTGCCAATGAAGCTCCAGCGGGCAGCCGCCGATATACAGGTTCACGACCTGCACGTCCCGCCCTGCCGCCTCCGTAAGCTGATGCAGATAATAGGCGGCATCCTGTGAAAAACTATTTCCGATCGCCAAAATACGTACCGTCTCCATCTCTTTCCTCCTATCCAGGCTCCCCGGCCGATGTCACCGGGGGCTGCACATCCTCCCATTCCTTGCCCCTCTTCCGGCAGCTATCTCGGGCAACATCCCTACCGGGGGAGCACCGCGTCTTCTTCCGACTTGCGGCTGCGTATATAGTCATAGAGGTCGAACACGGTCTCCATGGTTGCGGCCGCATCCGCGATGGTGAAGAACTCACCCGCGTCATAATATTTCTTCAGCAAAGCGCCATGCCCGCTGCCCCAATAGGACTTCCCCGCGGAGGCGGGAGTGTCCGTCGCGGCCAGCTCCCCGTTCACCCAAAGCTTCCCATCCAGGTACCTGGCCCTTCCTTTTTCAAACAGGACCTCAAAGAAGGGCGCGGAATTTTCCACGTAGCCGTTCGTGGCATAAAACGCTCCCGTTATGCCCTTGTCGAACGTCATCCTCGCGCAAACGGTGTCTTCCACCTCGATCACATCCCCCAAGACATCCTGGAATATGTGCCCCTTGACTGTTTGCGCCTTTCCAAACAAGTAACAGAAATAATCCAGGGTGTGGATCGCCTGGTTGATCAACAGGCCGCCTCCTTCGGTGGCCCACTTGCCCCGCCAATCCCCGCTCTCGTAATAGGACCGGTCACGCTGCCAGGTCAAGACGGCCCGCGCGCCTTTCACCTCGCCTAAGGCTTTCCCGTCCACCAGCCCTTTCAGCTTCTGGATACAGGGGTTATAACGGTTCTGGAATACCACGCAGACCCGCCCCGTGTCCTCCCTGCCCTTAAGGCGGTCGAAATCCTCCCGCACATGGGTCACAGGCTTCTCCGTCACCACATCCTTGCCCGCCGCCAACGCTTTCTCTATCATCGGGAAATGCAGGTAATGGGGCGTGCAGATATGTACCACGTCAATCTCCTTATCCTGGAGCATCTTGTCAAAATCTTCATATTCCTTTACGCCGTATTGCGCGACACAGGCCTCCCTGCGGCTGGCCAAAACGTCACAGACCGCCACAAGGCGCGCGTTGTCAAGCCCCTCCAACGCCTTGGCGTGGATTGGGCCAATATTCCCATATCCGACGATGCAGACTTGTCTTTTCATCATTCAAACCCTTTCCTTTTCAGGTATTCATAACTCATTTTCATGGATTCAAAAGGATCCTTCTGGCAGTAATCCTGTTCCACCAGGGCCCATTTGGCCCCGGCTTCGTCACACGCCTTTATAATCCCGTCCCAATCCAGGTTCCCCTCCCCGACTTCCGCCATTTGGGTGGAGTTGTCCGGGTTGGCTTTCAGGTCCTTGAAATGCACTGCCATGGCGCGGCTGCCCAGCTTCCGAAGGAAGCCCTCCGGGTTCATGCCCGCCACCTGCAGCCAATAGGTGTCCACGATGAACTGCACCGCCTCCGGGTCCGTCTCCTCCACCAGGCGGTCCATGATCCGCCTTCCCCCGAAACGGGCAAATTCCACGGCATGGTTATGGTAGCCGAACAGCATCCCCTCTTTCTTAAGCTCCTCCGCCACAGGCGCTAAATCCTTGAGGAAGCGGCTAACGCCCTCTTCGCTACCCCGATACCGGTCCGGCATCATCCCCAGCCCGCATAACCTGCTGCCCAAGATCCTGTTATACTCGATGACCTCCTCCAGGTTTTCCAGGAAATCATCGAAGCCTCTATGGGTCGTCACCACCTTGAGCCCATATTCCTCCAGGATAGGCTTCATCTCACGAGCTTTCAGGGGCGTGCCGGAAATCTGCACCAACTGATAACCAATCTCGCTTACTTTTTTACATGTCTTTTCAAAATCTTCTACCGTCCTGGTATAATCCCGCAGGGTGTAAAACTGTGCGCCAATCCGCCTGTCCATGGGCCGACCCTCCTTTTTCCACATGAGCCCCATTCCAGAGCGTTTCCGTTTCCGCCAAATTCCTTGAATGCCGCAGGAAGCAAACGGCTTAATACGTGCCGCTGGTGTCCGCGACGACCTGTGCCTCTTTCTTCGTCAAGGTGGAATTCCTGATCTTTTCCTGTAAAAGTTCATAATACCGGTCGTCCGGGAAATTTTTCACATCCACGGTCTCCCCTGTCCAGGCGCTCAAATGGATGGCATTGGAAATCGTCAGCCCGCGGATGCCTTCCTCGCCGGGCGCTAAGAGCTTCGTGCCGTTCAACACGGCGGAAGCGAAATTATTCAGGATGCCCACATGCTGCGGACCGCCGGAAAAATCCGCAGGGACGGTACAGTTCCAACACTCGGGCATGCCGAACGGGGCTTTATTGATCTGATTAAATTCCCTCTCCGAGATCACGTTGCGGCGGAACTGGATCTGATTGTTCTCAATCACTACCCTGCCCATGTCACAGGCGATCTCCAGGCGGTTCGTGCCGGGCGCTTCCCCGGTTGAAGTGATGTATTCCCCTGTGGTCCCGTTATCATATTCCAGGAACGCCATCACATCATCTTCCACTTCTATATTATAATATTTTCCAAAAGAAGCCTTGGCAAAAATCCGATCCGGCATCCCGAACATCCACTGCCACAGGTCGAGCTGGTGCGGGTTTTGATTGATCAGGGCCCCGCCTCCCTCCGTCTTCCATGCGGAACGCCATGTGCTGCTGTCGTGGTAAGCTTGGGGACGGTACCAATCCGTGATGATCCAGGTGATCCTCTTGATGTGACCGAAATCCCCCCGCGCCGCCATGTCCCGGATCTTCTGATAGACCGGGTTCGTCCTCTGGTTGTACATGATGCCGAACAGCTTGCCGCTGGAAGCCGCCGCCTCATTCATTTCCCGGACCTGGCGCGTATACACGCCCGCCGGCTTCTCGGTGATGACATGCAGCCCATGGCCAAACGCCTCGATCGCAAGAGGCGGGTGGGCATAATGGTAAGTGGCGATCAAGACGACATCGCACAGACCGCTTTCAAACAACGCCGTCGCGTTGTCGAACACGGGGATTTGCGGATAAGCCGCCCCAAGCGCTTCCCTCCTGGCAGGGGAAATATCGCAAACCGCCCCCAGCTCCATCGCCGGCACCTTGCCCTCCATCAGGTTCCTCACATGGGTCGTCCCCATATTGCCGTAACCAATCACACCAATCCGTAATTTACCCATTTTTACCTCCATTTTTTCCCGCGGCCCGCCGGACCGCGCCGACCGCCTACTCTTTCCCTAGCGCAGTTCCCGCTGCCCACCGGACCGCGCTAACCGCTTATTCTTTCCAGGTACGTCCCAAGATTTCATCCAAGGCCCGGTAGGCCAGGGTGAACGTCCCCTCCCCGCCCTCAGGCAAGCCGACCATCTGATCCCCCAGCTCCAGGTCCGCCAGGCCCGTGAAGCTTCCCAAGTGCGGCTCCAGGCTTAGGAATCCGCGGAATCCGTCTGCAAACAGGCTCTGCAGCAGCCACTCCACATTCCCGTCCCCCGCCCCGGCAGGCACCACCCTGCCGTCCCGCAGGAAAGCATCCTTGATGTGGACATAGGCGACATGCCCTTTCAATTTCCTATAAGCCTCCTTCGTATCCTGCCCGCACTGCACGAAATTAGCAGGGTCGAACACCGCGCGAAAATGCCTGCAGCCCAATTCCCGCATCAAATCCAGGCAGCGGTCCGCCGTGTCCCCATAGATGCCTTTCTCATTCTCATGCAGCAGGACGACCCCCTGCCCTTTGGCGTAATCGACCATCCGCCCTAAGCGTTCCAGCACCAACGCGCGCTCTTTCGCGGACCAATCCTGCCCGCCCCGATGATAAAAGCTGAACAGCCGGATATACTCCGCGCCCAAAAGCTTCGCCGTCCGCACGACGCCTTGGAAAACCTCGAAATGCCCCTCAAAGGGATCCTCCAAATAGACCTTGCCGATGGGGGACCCGATAGAGGACGCCTTGATCCCATAGCGATCCATCTTTTCCTTTAACCCCAGCACCTCTTCCTTTGTCAATGCCGAGATGTTCTTTCCATCAATGCCTCGGGGTTCAAAAAAGGAAATCCCTAATTGCCTCAATACCCGGAACTGCTCATCCGCCTGCTCCGCGATCTCATCCGAAAACCCGCTGATCTTAGGATACTTCATGCTTCTTCCTCCTGCCGCCTTTCAAGCGTTCCCGCCGGCAGACCGCCGACAAGCCCGATAACTCTCATCCTCCTGTATTATACTCGAAAACAGTCCCGAACTCAATAGACTTTCCTGTTTTCTATCACCCGCGCCAGGATGATTGTTGCAGCCCACTCCATGCCAGGACGATCGTTGCAGCCCGCTCCGCGCCGGGATGATAAACAAACCCGCGGCATGGTTGCGATCATGCCGCGGGTTGAAAACATTATGAAATTGCTGCCGCTTATGCTTCTTCGGAAATCCTCCGATACACCTCTTCCTGCGGCATGGGGCGATAGAAATGGAAGCCCTGCACCACATCGCAATGGCGCTCCCGCAAGAACGCCGCCTGCTCCGCCGTCTCCACGCCCACGGCCACCGCAGTGATATCCAATTCGTGGCACACCTGGATCATGGCGCTTAAGCTGCTCTCGCCCGGCGCGGTCCCAATGCCGCTTATCAGCCGCTGGTCCAGCTTAAACCCATCCAAAGGATAATCCTGCATCCCCACGAAAGAGGTAAAGCCTTCCCCGAAATCGTTCAGGATGACGCAGAGCCCCAGGGCACGCAGCCCGATGATGTTCTCAAACATGGCATCCCGCATCTTCTCCGTATAATTCGGCAAAGTCCCTTCCGTAATCTCAATGATCAACAAATCCCTGGGGAAGCTGTAACGATTGATGATCCCCTCGCAGGTCCTGATAAAGTCCTCCGTGGACGCCGTCTCCCGGGAGAAGTTACAGGACAGGGAGAAGTTGTCCTTGCCGTCCTGATGCGCCTTCTCCAGGAAGTCGCAGGCTTTCTCCATCACATAAAAGTCCAGCTGGCTGATCAAGTGCTCCCTTTCCATGAAAGGGATGAAACGGGACGGCATCAGCAACCCTTTCTCCGGATGGTTCCAACGGGACAGGCACTCCCCGCCGACGATCCGTTCCGTGGCGGCTTCCAGGTAGAATTGTATGTAAAGCTGAAATTCCTGGTTCTTTAATCCCTGCCGGACCTCCTTTTGCAGCTTCCGCTCCTCGTCCAGGGCGTTCAACACATCGTCGGTGCAGACCACGAAGTCCACGCCCTTCTGGTAAGCGAACTGCGCCCCCCTCTCCGCATTGAAAATGATTTGGTTTAAGTCGTTATCCTCCTGCTTGAGGCGGTAAATTCCGATCGCGATCTTCTGGGAATCGTCCTGGACTTCTCCCTCGGTGATGCTCTTGATGCGCTTTAAGGCGGGGCGGAACCAATGCCGTTCCTCCTCCTCATCCTCTGACGGACGCAGGATCACGAAGCCGCTGTCTGAAATGCGGGCAAGGATGTCCTCCTCCCCAATCTGTCCCTTTAAGACGCTGGCCGTGCTGCGCAGATATTCATCCGTCTGCGCCCGTCCATAAATGCGGTCGATATGCTCGGTATCCACATAGAAATAAAACAGGCAGTACCGCGTCTTGTTCCTCTCATGAATCTCGTCCTTATAAGCCCGCTCCAGATGCTCCCGGTTGCCGACCCCCGTAAGGGCGTCCGCCTCCTTTTCCTTGATCAGGCCGGATACGCGTTTAAAATACCTGCGCAGGACGGACAGGATGGCGAACACGAGCACCAGGATGGCGATCGCCATGCCCCACATGGCCAGGCGGGTGCTTTTTAAGTCCATGGGCTGCTTTAACTGCGCGGCTTCCACCAGGGTGCCGACCCGCGCCTCCTGGGAAGTCCGCGTCAGGAAATTTTCCAGTTCTTCCTTGAGCCCGTCGGGCGCCGCGCCCGTCAGCAGAAGCTTGTAGGAAATCTTCTCGCCCGCTTCCACGGTCTCCAAAAGGACGACTTCCTCCCCTTGCGCATGCTGGAAGACCTCCGTCCCGTTACAGCCGGACAAAACCTCCACCAAACGTTCGTCCGCCAGCTCTTCCCTGCGGTCTATGGGGCCTGGTTCATAATATTCGACTTCAATCCCCGACTGGAAAGAAAACTGCGCGAGCAGATCCGGGATCATTCCCTGAAAGCTTCCCGTTTCGGCGTCATAATATTCAATCGGGTATGCGCTGGGGTTTCCAGCTACATGAATGGTAACATTTTCCACGTTTTATGATTCTCCCTCTCTTCGTATCTCGTCACAGCGCCTACTTCCTGCGAAACAGCCTCCCTACGATGGCAGGGGTCTGTGCCCCCACGTCCTCCACATCCTTTTCCGAAGCCCTCGTTTTCGCATCCATCTCCTCCAACCTGGACAGGATGTATTCCTTGGTGCCACGAATCCTGGAAGCGTGCGCGTCCAGCTTTTGCCAAAGCTCCTGCGGGCACTCCTTTTTCTCCTCCAGGACATCCTTTTCCAACGCGGAAAACTGCGCCTCAAGCTCCCGCTTCATCGTCGCGAACGCTTCTTCCAGGCCGCCCGCCAGCTTCTCGCAATCCTCGGTGGACTTCCTCAGAAGTTCCTTCATCTCCACATTCCGGCGGCGCAGCTCTTCCTCCGTCTTGACCGCCCGGCGGTCCCTCTCCTTAATGCGGCGGGAAAGCCTTTCCTCCATCGTGGCGATATACTTGTCCACGCCGGCCTTGTCATATCCGAACAAGCTCGTCTTCAATTCGTTCCGTTCCATCCGCCTTACCCTTTATCCTTTCTCGCCCTCAACGCCCGGGCTTGCCCCACATCTGCCTTCCAAGCCCCACAAGGCTTTCCTTCCATATGTCAAAAAGGCACTATCTTAAACCATTATTATATCGCATGAGGCATTAAGAAAAGCATTAAAAACGCCTACTTTTTGAAAATGTGGTCCTTCCGGTAAACGATGTTGGCGAACTTCCTGTCCTCCCGTTCAAAATATTGGTTCACGCGTTTTGCCAGGCATGCCTCCATATCCAGGAACCGGAACGGGACATCGTCCGTATCGCCCCGCATGATGTCCCCGCAAAGCTCGATCGCTTCCCGAATGCAATCTTCGCCGCCCTCCACCATCCTATGGCTCAAAAACACGCGGCGGTACTTGCCCTCCATCTTTTCCTGGAAAGCGGCCAGGTTCTCCCGATACTCTTCCACCGACAAGGCTTCCTTGTCGAACAAAAACGTCGCATTGTTACAGGCGTCCCCGGAAATCAGGATCCGATATTCCCGGATCAGGAACACGAAGCTTCCCGCGGTATGTCCGGGCAGGCTGTATGCTTCCACATGAAAATCCCCCAAGTCGAAGACCATGCCGTCTTTTAATTCCAGGAACCCATAATCCGGGCAGGGCGGCACGAAGTCTTGCGCCGGAATCTCTTTGGCCGCCTCCCCCAACTGGCTCTCCAGGTACCCCAGGCGCACCTCCATCGGACAATGGTCCTGATAAAGCTTGCGGTCCGCCGGGCTCATGTATACCTTTTCAAATTCAGGCGCGCCCATGGCATGGTCCACATGGCCATGGGTGAGCAGCACGGTAAGCGGCTTGTTCGTCAGGCCCGCCACATACTCCTTCAAATGCCCCACGCCCAGGCAGGTATCGATCAGGACCGCCTCCCGGCTTCCCTCCACCAGGTACAGGATCTCCCCCGATCTGCTGAATATGGCTGTAGTCACGTTATTAATCCGCATCGCTCGATAGTATTCCATAGCTGTCTCCAATCCGAAGCGTTTCTAAGATAGATAGGGTAAAAAAGGACAGGCGGCCTGCGACGCTCCGGCGTGGGCCGCCCGTGCATCTTCTTTGATTTTCAAGAAAAGAACCTGACGGAAAGAATCGCCACGCCCAGGACGGTCAGCACCACGCCCACCGCCCGATTAAGCGTTTTCGCGCTGGCCTTATTGGCGAACAAGGCGGCGACCCTCGCCCACACGAGCGTAAAAGCCACGCAAAAGACAAGGCACCAGACATCCGGCGCGCCGCCAATGGCAAAATGCCCAGCGGCTCCGGTAAACGCCGTAAAAGCCATAATAAAGACGCTGGTACCGACGGCGGTCTTCAATTCATAGCCCAAAACGCTGGTCAACAGCAGGAGCATCATCATCCCGCCTCCCGCGCCGACGAACCCGCAGATGAATCCCACGCCCGCGCCGCAGAGGATGGACTGGGCCACGCGCTTCCGGACGCTTACCTGGGTCATCGCCTCTTTCGTCGTCATGACCGGCTTTACGATGAACTTGATCCCTAACAGCATCGTCATAAAGACGGAAAAGCTGCCCATGGCCGTATTGGGGACCAGGCTCGCCACGAAGCTGCCCACCAGGGTGAAGACCAGCACCGTCACCATCATGACAAGCCCGTTGCGGATGTCCAGGTTTTTGTTTTTCCCATAGGTATAAGCGCTGACCGCGCTCGCCAGCACGTCGCTTGCGAGGGCGATCCCCACCGCCTCATAGGCCGGCAGACCTAAAAATGTAATCAGCATGGGGCTGATCACCGCCGCGGCGCTCATGCCCGCGAACCCGGTGCCTAGGCCGGCCCCGAGCCCGGCTATCATGCAAACCAAAGCTTTCGTCAAGATATCCATTTGAGCCATCCCTCCGAACCCGCCCCTTTGCCAACAGATGAGCAAACGGTAACGGGAAGAATTGATTTGATTTTATCATAGCCTTGCGCTATAATCAAGACAAGACCAGAATACTTTTGAGCAAAGGAGCAACTTCCCATGAAACGTGCCACGTCCACCATCCATCGAACTAAGGCTGCCGCCATCTGCCTGCTTGGAGCCATCCTTTGCCTCTTTGCGGCGTTTACCGCCGGATGCGGGCGTAAGGACGCCTTAAGCGGGACGGAGGGGGCCGATGGGGAAGGGACCGTCACCTTTACCGACGCGCTGGGCCAAACGGTCCGCGTCCGGAAGAACCCTGAGCGCTGCGCCGCCTTGCTTGGAAGCTTCGCCGATGTCTGGACCCTGGCCGGCGGCCAGCTTTGCGCCGCCGCCGAAGACGCCTGGGAGGATTTCGGGCTTTCGCTGCCGGACGCCGTAAATATCGGCGGCACCCATTCCCCAAGCCTGGAACTGCTTTTGGCCGCCGAACCGGACTTCGTCCTTGCCAGCGCATCCACCGCAAGCAACGTGGAAATGCTGGAGACGCTTACAGAGGCCGGCATCACGGTCGCCTATTTTGACGTGGATGATTTCCAGGACTACCTTAAGATGCTGGATGTCTGCACGGATATTACCGGTCGGAAAGACCTTTATGAAAAATACGGCGCTAAAGTCCGCGAACAGGTGGAAGCAGTCAAGGAGCAATATGCCAAGACCGAACTTCCGGACGAAGAACGGACGGTGCTTTTGATCCGGGCCTCCGCCAGCTCCATCAAGGCCAAGGGAAGCAGCGGGACCGTGCTGGGCGAGATGCTCTCGGACATGGGGTGCATCAACATTGCGGACGACGACACCACCCTTTTGGAGGACCTAAGCATCGAAGCGGTGCTCCGTGCGCAGCCTTACCGCATTTTCGTTGTCACCATGGGAGATGACACAGATGCGGCAAAGGCATCCCTGGAGGGCATGATCCGGGAAAACCCCGCCTGGAGCTCGTTGGAGGCGGTAAAAAAAGGAAGGCTGTACCTGATGGATAAGGGCTTGTTCCACCTGAAGCCCAACGCGCGCTGGGGGGAGGCTTATCAGAAGCTTTATGAGACGCTTACGGAGGAATGAGGGGATTCCGGTCCCGGCAGATAAAGACGCGGGCAAAAGGGACCTGACAAGGATCAAGGCCCTTTATGCCATAGCCGCCGCGGTCCTTCTCTTCTCTGCGGCGACGGGCTTACTTTGCGGCGCGGCCGGAATCCCTGCCAGCAATTTCTTGAAAGCCCTTTTGCAGCCGGGTGCAGGCGGGCCGGATGCGACGATCCTGTGGTTCGTCCGGCTCCCAAGGGTTTTGGCCTGCCTTTTGTGCGGCGCGGCCCTCTCGGTGTCCGGCGTAGTGATACAGGGCGTCCTGGCCAACCGCCTGGCTTCCCCCAGCGTGATCGGCGTGAACGCAGGCGCGGGATTGGCAGTCACCCTCTGCTGCGCGATGGGGGTCTTCGGCGGCTTTCCAGTCTCCCTAGCCGCTTTCTTCGGCGCATTCGCGACAGTCATGGCGATCAGCCTCGGCGCCAAAAAATGGGGGGCTTCCAGGGGGACCGTCATCCTGATGGGGGTCGCCGCCAACAGCCTGTTGGGCGCCTTTTCCGATGCAGTGACCATCCTGGTGCCGGAAGCGAGCATCTTCCGCAACGACTTCAAGATCGGGGACTTTTCCGCCGTGACCTATCCCAGGCTCCTCCCCGCGGCCTTGATGATCCTGTGCTCGTTCCTGCTCCTATGCACCCTGGCGAATGAACTGGATGTGCTGTCCCTTGGAGAGGAAAGCGCGAAGAGCCTCGGCCTGAACACCGACCTGGCGCGGACGCTTTTCCTGCTCTTGGCGGCGGTCCTGGCCGGGGCCGCGGTCAGCGTCGCAGGGCTTCTGTCCTTTGTAGGCCTCCTGGTGCCCCATGCCGTGCGCCGGGCGGCTACCGGGGAGGCGCGGCATTTGATCCCTTTGAGCGCCCTGTTCGGCGCAGGTTTCGTGACCTTGTGCGACACCCTATCCCGGGTCCTCTTTTCCCCCTATGAACTGCCTGTGGGAATCATCATGGCTTTCCTTGGCGCGCCGTTCTTCCTGTTCCTCCTAATCAAGGGCAAGGGAGGGCACGGCCGCGCCTAAGGCGAAAGGAACCGGATCCGTTAATCTTATGCCTGCTTAAGGGAGGAATGTTCCTATATGCTTGAAATCGAAAATCTCCACGCCGCCTACGCCAAACGGGAAGTGCTGCACGGCGTGTCCCTAAAAGCGCCCGCAGGCGCGGTCACGGTCCTGTTAGGCCCGAACGGGTGCGGAAAATCCACTTTATTGAAATCCCTCTGCGGCATCGTGCCGGCTGCAGGCGCAAAAGTCCTTCTGGATGACTGCGACTTGCTTAAGCTGCCGCAAAAGCAGCTGGCGCAAAGGGTGGCCTACCTCGCACAGAACAGGCAGCTGCCGGACATGACCGTAGAACGGCTGATCCTGCATGGGCGCTTCCCTTATCTGGACTACCCGCGCAGATATCGCAAAGAGGACCACCAAATCGTCAGGCAGGCCATGGAACAAATGGACCTGCTGGACCTGGCGGGCTGCCCCATAGGCAAGCTCTCCGGCGGCCAACAGCAGAAGGCTTTCATCGCCATGGCCCTGGCACAGGATACGGACGTGATCCTTTTGGACGAGCCGACCACATACCTGGACGTCACCTACCAGCTGCAGTTTTTGCGGCATGCCAGAATGCTTGCCGATTCCGGCAAGCACGTCCTGATGGTCCTCCACGACCTGCCCCTTGCCTTGGAAGCGGCGGATTGGACCGTGCTGATGGCGGATGGGAAGACCATCCTGCAAGGTCCGCCGGAAGGGCTGTACCGCTCCGGCGCTTTGGAACAGGTCTTCGGCATAAGCATCACCCGGACGAGCGCCTGCGGCAGGTGGCGCTACTTCGTGCAGGAGAAGCGTGCCAAAGAGGCGCTAAATGGGGTTGATGCGTGACCGGCGTTAAAAAACAGACATATGGGCGTTAAAAGTCAGGATAAACTTATAAAGTTACAAAAATATTATAGCCTGGAAGATATTAAAAGGAATGGAATTTTCCATTCCTTTTT
>CANPWC010000036.1 GCA_947581905.1 uncultured Acetatifactor sp. | reverse complement strand
GGGCAAGCAATAAGAACGACGCCGCGCCCGCCAAGGCCGCAAAGGGCAGGAAATGAAGGGAACGATACAGGTCCCGAATCAAATACTTCCACATAGCCTGGTTACTCCATATGGTAATCGGTCCAGCGTTCCCAGGAACGCTCCCATTTCCCGGGATCCTCTTCCAGGCGCTCATTCATCCATGCCACGGCGGCCACGACCCCTTCTTCCGCGAACGCGAAAACCTTCGTCTCTTTCAGTTCTTCCGGCGTCTTCAAAAAGTTGAAAGGCTCCGGCCAGACCGTGGCCTTAAGCGCTTTCTCCCCCTCTTCCATAACGCCCTCCAGGCGGTAGCGCATACCCCGGTGGCTTCCCGTATATTCCGACTTCTTTAAAAACTCCATGGACAGGATGTCTTCTCTTTTGATCATGCACTCCTCCACACCACATGCCGATTCGATGCGCCGATGCGCATCATGCTTTCCTAGTATATCCTATTCTTCCCGTTTTGAAAAGGGGGCGGAGGAAAAATGGGTCCAAAGTCTTCCATTTCAGCTAGATGCAGCTTGTCATCTCCCGCTTCAACTGCTTCATGATCTTTTTTTCCAAACGTGATATGTAGGATTGGGATATGCCCAAAAGGGTCGCCACCTCTTTCTGGGTCATCTCCTGCCCGTCCCGGGTCCCCAGGCCGAAGCGCAGGTTGATGATCGTCTTCTCCCGTTCCGAGAGCCTGCCGATCGCGCGCAAAAGGACCTTGCGCTCCACCTCGTTCTCCAGGTCCCGATAAATCACATCCTCATCCGTGCCCAGGATGTCGGACAAAAGCAGTTCGTTGCCATCCCAGTCCACGTTCAGGGGCTCGTCGATGGAGACCTCCAGGCGGGTCTTGTTATTCCGTCTTAAATACATCAATATTTCATTCTCGATGCAGCGGGAGGCATAGGTGGCCAGCTTAATGTTCTTGTCCGGGTTGAAGGTGTTGATGGATTTGATCAGGCCGATGGTCCCGATGGAGATCAAATCCTCCACGCCCACCCCGGTATTGTCGAATTTCTTGGCAATGTAGACGACCAGCCTTAAGTTATGCTCAATGAGGATGGATTTCGCCTCGTCTTCATATTCCGTCCCAAGGTCCCCAATGACCTGGTTCTCCCGCTCCGCCTCCAAGGGCGGGGGCAGTACCTCGCTGCCGCCAATGTAATGGACGTCCCCCCTCTTTGGCAGCAGGACGCTCTCTTTCCGTACCATTTTAAAGTGCAGCCTTCCCGGCAGCGCGATTTTGATGATCATGTCGATTCCTCCTTTAACACCATAGGGTTTAAGATCATTTCATATCCTCCCCCGTCCTGGGAGATCCCCTCGCTGACGCCCACATATACGTTGGCGCAATGCCTGGCCGCTCCATCCATTTCAATGCGCATCCCAGGGATCAGGTATCCGGCAAGCAAGCCGTTTCGCTTCCCCACGCTGTGGTAAGGAATGGCGCGGAACCCTTCCGGCGCTTTCCCGCCCAAAAAGCGCTGGTAGGCCGCCCGGTCCAACAGGCATACCGGCTTGCCGCTGATCGGCTCTACCAGGCTGTTGCCGGTATCCACCAGGGCCGTCACCTCCACCTTGCTTCCCCCTCCCGAAAGCTCCACCCGACATAGGCTTCCCTTTTCCTCCCGTTTCCGCACCATGCGCCGAACCTCCCAAAAAAGCAGCACGGAGACGGCGATGAGCCCGGCAAGGCTCGTAAACAGCCGCCGCAGGCCCGGGAACAGGCGGATCCCGGATAAAAGGAAGCCGCCCAATAGGAAAGAGCATAAAAGGAGGCGCGCCGTCACGTTCCAAAACGCCCGAATCGAACGGACGCGGAACGCCGCGAAAACCATCCCTCCAGCGGAAAGGAAGAAACCGCCCAACATCTTGCACCATGCCTTTCCCGGCACCAAAAACGGCACGAGATAAAAGGCCGCCCCCAGCGCCGCCCCCAAAAGGAGCCGCCTGCAGGATGCGCATCGAAAGAATGCCAGGTCCGCCAGCTCCAGGCACAGGAGGTTCATAATAAAATTGAGCAGGAACAATTTGTCCAGATACACCTCATATTCCATGGAAATACCTATTCCGGAGCGTTTACGCGATCAGGGCTCCCAGTTGATGTCCTTCCTAATCAGTATAAACTTCAGAAAGAATGAATTTTGTCAGATTCCGTCCCGATGGGCCTCTTTTTATCAAGAAGTTTCGACATGCCATCCAAACGTAAAAAATCCCCAAGACCTAAGGTCTTGGGGATTTGCCTGGCTTGCATTGGCTGATATTTATTTCCGCTGCAAGAAATCAGGAATCTTCAAGGACTTCTCTTCCACGCTGCTGCGGATGTCCGTCGGGCGGTTGATGCCGGGCAGGGGCTTTACCTGCCTCTGGGTAGGCGTCACATAAGTTCCCTGCGCCGGATGCGCCGTATTCACTCCCTGCAGGTTATTGGGACGGAACGTGGGAACCTTCAACTGGCTGGGCTTCTCCGCCATGGAAGAGCCTGCGTCGGTCAAACCAGTGGCGATGACCGTAATGGTACAGGAATCGGACTTGGACGGATCATACATCGCGCCGAAGATGATGTTCACTTCATCTCCCGCCAGATCCTGCACGTAGCTGGCCGCGTCATTGGCATCCGCCAAGGTGATGTCGCCGGATACATTGATGATGACATCGGTCGCGCCGGAAATGGTGGTCTCCAACAGAGGGCTTTCCACCGCCATCTTCACGGCATCCAGGGCTTTCTCGTCGCCCTTGCCTTCGCCGATGCCGATATGGGCGATGCCCTTGTCCTTCATGACGGTCTGCACGTCAGCGAAATCCAGGTTGATGACCGCAGGCACATTGATCAGGTCCGTAATGCCCTGCACCGCCTGCTGCAGCACCTCGTCCGCTTTCTTCAACGCTTCCGGCATCGTGGTACGGCGATCCACGATCTCCAACAGCTTATCATTGGGGATCACGATCAGCGTGTCCACATGCTCCTTGATCTTCTCGATGCCGGCCAAGGCATTGGACATGCGGACCCTTGCCTCGAAACGGAACGGCTTCGTCACGACGCCCACGGTCAGGCTTCCCGCTTCCTTGGCGATCCTGGCCACGACCGGCGCTGCTCCCGTGCCGGTGCCGCCTCCCATGCCGCAGGTCACGAACACCATGTCCGCCCCGCTTAAGGCCTCCGCCAATTCTTCCGCGCTCTCTTCCGCGGCTTTCTCGCCGATTTCCGGCTTCGCCCCGGCCCCTAAGCCTTTGGTCAGCTTCTCGCCGATCTGGATGAGCCTGGGCGCCTTGCACAGCTGCAGGGCCTGCCGATCGGTATTGACGCCGATGAATTCCACTCCGCAGATATTTTGGTCTATCATTCTATTTACAGCGTTATTGCCAGCGCCGCCCACACCTACGACGATGATTCTTGCACCAGATTCCGCCTCATTATTCTTAATCTCCAGCAAGGGTTCGTCCTCCTTTTTATAATGAACTTTCATTTTTTATCATATAATCATTTCCTGAATTAATCAACCCATTTTTTAAAAAAAACATAATTTTTTTCAATATTTTGTGTTGATTTTCCCAACCGGCCACAAGATATCCGTTTTTTCCTTTATTGCTTCGCTTCCTGGAAGGTTACGTCCGTCTTGTCCTCCGTCAGGGATTCCATCCTGAGGGTCCCTGCCTTGCCGTCCACCTTGGCAAGAAGCTGCGGCAGCCGCATCAGCTTGTTTTCCAGCTGCATCCTGTCGCTTCCTAAAGCCACCTTGACGTTGCCGAAGTAGATCGTGACCTCATCCGAAGAATGGAAATAGATCTTGTCCGCGTCCAGGTCATACTTGTCCAACAGCTTCGTCAGGTCCATGATGCTGTGGAAGATCTCCTCATCCTCCACCGGAAGCTGCTCCCCCAGCACGATATGGTCGAAAGTCAGGCCCGTGACCTGGGGCACGCCGTCGGTGATAAGGTTTGAACATTCCACCACATAACCGTCCTTGTCGAAATACACATAGGTGTCCATGGACTTGACGAAGCCCGCCAACGCCTTTTCGTACACATAAATCTCGATGGTGTCCGGAGAAAGGATGTTCACGTCCATAGCGTCCACGAAAGGAATGTCCTTCACGCCCTTGTCCCGGTACTTAAAAGAAAGGTAGAGGGAATTGTTCCCCAAGGGGCCGCTCATGACGATTTCCTCGATCTCCTCCGGGGTGTAATGGACGTTGCCCTTCACATAGACGTTCGTCACGGTATATTTATGTAGCAGGAAGGAAGCGCAGCCCACCAGCAAAAGCGTGAGCGCGAACCCTCCTATGAGCCATTTATGCGTCCCTTTTTCCTTTTTCCGATGAAACACTGTATATCCTCGCTCCTAACTCCCTAAAGTCGCGGCAGATATTCTCGTAGCCGCGTTCGATGTACTCGCAACCTTTCACCACGGTCTCTCCGTCCGCCATTAAGCCGGCCGTGACCAATGCCGCCCCGCCGCGCAGTTCACACGCCGCCACCTCATGGCCTTTCAACCGGACCGGTCCGTAGACTGCCACGGTATTGGCCGTAAGGCGCTTTATGCGGGCCCCCATAAGGGCCAGCGCGTCCAGGATGCGGAACCTGTCCTCGAAAATGTTCTCCTCCACCACGCAGCAACCCGGCGCTTTCGTAAAGACCGCCAACACGACGGACTGCAGGTCGGTGGGGAATCCGGGATAGACCTGCGTGCTGATCTTCCGATCACCCAGAAGCCTTTCAGGAGCCTGCAGGTACAAACCCTCCCTGGACCCCTGGCAGCGTGCGCCAAGCCCCTTGGCCAGCCGGATGACGCTGTCCATCTGAGAAATGGGCGCGTCCTCCAGGAAGATGCTGCCGCCCGTCCCCATGCAGGCCAAAAGGTAAGTGCCCGCCACGATGCGGTCCGCCGGGATGCGGTATTCCACGCCCCGCAGCGTGCGCCCTCCCCAGATGTGCAGCTCGCCCGTCCCAATCCCGTCGATCTTTGCGCCGCACCGGCACAGGTAGTCGCACAGTGCCGCCACTTCCGGCTCCCTCGCCGCGCCACGGATGCAGGTATGCCCCTTGGCGGACACTGCCGCCAGGATGGCGTTCTCCGTCGCGCCTACGCTGGAGCGGGGCATGGAAAGGAGCGTGCCTTTCAGTCCCTTGCCCGCGTTTCCATCGATCCGCCCGTCCCTTTCGTTGATCTGTGCGCCCAGCTTGCGGAACGCCTCCAAATGAAGGTCGATGGGACGCTTGCCGATGACACAGCCTCCCGGATACTCCATGGACACCTTGCCCGTCCTGCCTAACAGCGCGCCCAGGAGGCACAGGGAGGAGCGCATCCCCCGGATGGCTTCCACCGGCATCTCACAGTAGTTTGCATGTCCGGTATCGATCTTTACCCCGTCCGCGTCCCATAGGATCCGGCACCCCAGGCTATCCAACAAATGGAGCATAAGATACACGTCCGCGATCTTGGGGCAGTTATGGATCACGTTCGTCCCCCTTGTCAGTAAGGTCGCCGCCAAGATCGGAAGAGCGGCGTTTTTCGAACCTTGTACCTTCACCTTGCCCTGCAGGCAGATTCCTCCATGAACATGAATAGAATCCATATGACACCATCCGGTTCCTTTTCTTTCACCTGATTCTATTCTATGTATCGGATAAGCCGTCTGTGTCTTTTGAAAAAGGACTCCCTAAAATGCCCGCCTTGGCTTCTTTGCCTTCACGCATCCTGCCTGGCTTGCGCCGGGCTTTGACCTGATCCTGGCATGTTCCCGCGGCCTTGCGTCAGGTTTCCCGAAGCTGCATCCGCTTCGCCACGCTGAGCACCAGCCCCATTTCAATGAGCAGGAACATGAGGGAGGAACCCCCGTAACTGATGAATGGCAGGGAAATGCCTGTATTGGGTATGGTATTGGTCACGACCGCGATGTTTAAGATCACCTGGATGGCGATATGCCCGATCACGCCTACCACCAGCATGGACCCGAACAAGTCCGGGGCGTTGGTGGCAATGATCATCAGCCTCCAGAGAAGCATCAGGAACATCAAGATGATGGAGATCGCCCCGAACAGCCCCAATTCTTCACAGATGATGGAAAAGATCATGTCATTCTGCGCCTCCGGCAGGAAGCCCAGCTTCTGCATGCTCTGCCCAAGCCCCTTGCCCCAGATGCCGCCGGAACCGATGGCATATAAGGCCTGCAGGGTCTGGAAGCCTGTGTCGCTGGGATCTGATTCCGGGTGCAGCCAGGTATTGACCCTGCGGGAACGGAAGTCCATGCCTTCCGTGGAATCCGCCGTGACGATGAAGAAGACCACGGCAGCCACGGCAAGGCAGCCCACGATGCCGATGAAGATGTACTTTTTATAATCCGTATCCGCCACGAACACCATCAGGGCGGCGATGCCCAGGACGATGATGGAGGAGCTTAAGTTTTCCGTAATGACCTTGATCAGGATGACATGGGGCAGGGAAACCGCCACCATGATAAGGATGCCCTTCCAGGTCCGCACGTTCTTCCCCAGCTTACAAATCAGGCAGGCCAAGAACAGGATCATGCACAGCTTGACGATTTCCGCAGGCTGGATGTTCAAGGGGATGCCGGGGATTTTGAACCACCGGGTCGCGCCATGGCTTTTCACGCCCAGCGGCGTCTTAACCAAAAACAGGGCGCCCATGGAGACGACATATCCCAAGACGGCGAAATGCTCCCAAAAATGATAGGGGATGTTCGCCACCACGATCATCAGTCCCAGCCCCAGGATGCTGGCGATCATCTGCGTCCTCAAGAAATGGGCGGAATCGCCGTCATATTCCTGGAATGCCTCATAAGAGCTTGTGGAATAAATCATGACCATCCCGAACCCCAACAGGAAAAGGATGATCAGGATCAGGCTATAGTCAAAATAAAATTCCGACTGCTCCTTCCTCTTATGTCTCGTCCTCGTCTTCGTAGCCATCCTTTCACTCCTCCAACGATTTTACATATTCTTTGAACTGCCTGCCCCTCACCTCATAGTTCGGGAACATGCCCCAGCTTGCGCAGGCAGGCGACAGGAGCACCGCGTCCCCGCTTTCCGCCAACCGCGTGCACAGCTTCAGGCATTCCTCAAACGTGTCCGCGAAACGGATCTTCTCAAAGCCGTGGGCCCGGGCGCAGGCCGCGATCTTCTCCTTGGTCTGTCCGATCAGGACCAGCCACTTCACCTTGCCCTCGAAGCTCTCGATCCATTCGTCATACTCGCTTTGCTTATCATAGCCGCCGCCGATCAGCACGGTGGGCTTGCTCATGGCCTTGATGCCCTGGATCGCCGCGTCCGGGTTCGTCCCCTTCGAATCATTATAATAGTCCACGCCGCGTTTCGTGTCAACATATTCGATCCGATGCTCCACCGCGTGGAATCCCCGGACCACGTTCAAGATCGTGTCCATGGGGACGCCCATCCCCTCCGCGATGGCGATGGCGGCCATCACGTTCTCCACATTGCACATCCCTACCAGGTTCATGTCCTGATGGATGTCCAGAAGCTTCGTGACCTTGTCGCCCTGCGCTTTCCAGATCTTATCCCCTCCCAGGAAATACCCCTCGTCCAGGGGCCGTATGGAAGAAAACCGCACCACCCTGGCCGGGCAGCGGGCGGCGAACTCCTCCGTATAAGGATCCCTGTCATTCAGCACGCAGAGATCGTCTTTCGTCTGGTTACGCGCGATCGCCTGCTTCGCCGCCACATAAGCCTCCATGGTATGATGGCGGTTCAGATGGTCCGGGGTGATGTTCAGGATGGCGGAAACCTTGGGGCGGAACGTATGCACTGTCTCTAGCTGGAAGCTGCTGATCTCAGCCACCGTCACGGTATCCTCCTCGGTCTTCGAAGCCTCCAGGGTATATGGGTTCCCGATATTGCCCACGACGAACACCTTTTGCCGTCCCAGGTGGGCTTTCATGATCTCCCCTACCAGGGTGGTGGTCGTCGTCTTGCCGTTGGTGCCTGTAATGGCGGCCACGCTGCCCTTTTCCACCAGATATCCCAACTCGATCTCGCCCAGCACCGAAACCCCGGCTTCCTTCCTCTCCACGATCCAGGGCAGGTCCGTGGGGACGCCCGGGCTTAACAGGATCTGGTCCATTTGAAGCAACAGGTCCCTGGGCAGGTCTTTCGTGACGCAGCGCGCCTTAGATTTTGCCGGAAGCTTGGCGCGCACATCCTCCTCTGTAAGCTTGTCGCTGCTGTCATAAAGGACTACCTGCCCCCCCAGCCGCTCCAACAGCTCCGTCGCGGCCACGCCGCTGATCCCGGAGCCTACCACCAGGACATTTTGTCCTTGAAATAATTTTTCTTCCATTTCTCCACTCGCTTATCCCAAAAGGGCCGCCAGGCACATCAGCGCCGTCACCATCGCGAACAGCTCCACGATCTTGGTCTCCGACCAGCCGCACAGCTCGAAATGATGGTGCAGCGGCGCCATTTTCAGGATCCGCTTTCCTCCACTATATTTAAAATAAGTCACTTGCAAGATCACGGAGGCCACTTCCAAAAAGTAGACCAGCCCTACGATCGCGATATACAAGGGCATCTGCATCATATAGGCGCTGGCCGCCACGAAGCCTCCCAGGGCAAGCGACCCGGTATCGCCCATGAAGACGCTCGCCGGATGGACGTTGAATAATAAGAACCCCATCAGCGCCCCTGCCACCGCGCAGGTGACGGGCTCGATCCCGCTTCGGGTGACAAGGGCCATGACGCTGAAAAAGACGGCGATCATCAAGGTCACGCTGCCCGCCAGGCCGTCCAGGCCGTCCGTAAAGTTCGCCCCGTTGACCGTGCCAAGCACGATGAAGAACAAAAACGGGATATTGAATACGCCCAGGTCCAGGCACCTTCCCGCGCCGAAAGGCAGGCGCATCGCCAGGGACACGTCCGTGTAATGGGTCAGGTAGTAAGCGAAAACCCCCGTGACGATGACCTGGCAGGTAAATTTCTGCAAGGCGCTAAGCCCCATGGAACGGCTAAGCACCACCTTGATATAATCATCCAAAAAGCCAATCAGCCCGAACCCGATCATCAAGAACAGGATGGGCACGATATTGGGATGGTCCCCGATAAAAAGCAAGGAAGTAAGGGACACCGCTGCTAAGATCAAAAGCCCGCCCATGGTAGGCGTCCCCATTTTCTTCAAGTGGCTGCCCGGCCCATCCATTCGGACCGTCTGGCCGACCTTGAGCCGGCGCAGGAACGATATCACCACAGGTCCCAGCAAGACGCTTATGGCGAAAGAGATCATCACGGCTTCGATTCCTATTTTACCCATATTCCACCCTGTCCCCCTTATGTCGGATCACTCATCTTGCCCTTTGTCGGCTTCCTCTTTCGTAATCCCCAAATAGGGAAGGATATTTTCAAACAATTGCCTGATGACGGGCGCCGCCACCTGTCCGCCATAGTAGACGCCCTGCGGGTCATGGATGACGGCAAGGGCGATCACCTGCGGGTCGTCCGCCGGGGCGAAACCCAAGAACGAGGCGATATAGCGCCCGCTCCCCCGAGGCAGGGTCTGGCTCGTGGCCGTCTTGCCTCCGATCGAGAAGCCCTCCACCTTGCCGTTCTTGCCGGTCCCCTCCGATACCACCAGCTCCAGGATGCCCCGCAGCGTCTGGGAGGTTTCCTCGGAAACGATGCCATCCTCTATGGGATAAGACAGGACTTCGGCCCCCTGTTCCTCATTCCCCAGGACTTCCATGCCAAAATGGGGCGTGACGCGCTTCCCGCCGTTTATGATGGATGCCGCCGTGGTCAGAAGCTGGATGGGGGTGATCTGGAACGATTGCCCGAACGAGACCGTCGCCAGCTCCACCTCTCCCATATCCTCCATGCGGTGCATGATCGTCGCGGCTTCCCCGGGCAGGTCGATGCCCGTCTTTTTTTTCAAGCCGAATTTTTCAAAGTACCGATAATAATTTTCCACGCCTAAGCGCAGCCCCACCGTGATAAACACGGGGTTACAGGAATTCATCGTCCCATGGACGAAATCTTGCGCCCCATGTCCCGCCACCTTGTGGCAGCGGATCCTGCGGTCGCCTACCAAGATGTATCCCGGGCAATGGAACGTGCTCCGGGGCGTCACCACGCCCTCTTCCAAGCCGGCCGCGGCGGTGATGATCTTGAACGTGGAGCCTGGTTCATAGGTGTCATTGATGCAGCCGTTGCGCCACATGGCGTTCAAAAGGTTTTGGTATTCTTCCTGCGCGGCGTAGGAGGTTTGCTCCGGCAGCCCATAAGGATCGTTTAAGTCGAACTCCGGCACGTCCACCATCGCCAGGACCTCCCCGTTTCGCGGGTCCATGACCAGGATGGACACCCTCTGGGCTTCCTTGGCAAGCATGACCTGCCTGGCAAGCTGGGCGGCATAAGACTGGATGTTCCGGTCCATGGTGATGCGCAGGTCCCTTCCCTTTACGGGCTCCTGCCTTCTTTCCCCCTGCTCTTCCACTTCGATGCCCTTGGCATCGGTGACGGTCAAGATGTTTCCAGGCTGCCCTTGCAGGAAGTCTTCATAGACGACCTCTAAGCCGATGATGCCCTGGTTGTCAGCGCCGGTGAAGCCAAGCACCTTGCTTCCCAGGTCCCCGAACGGGTAATAACGCTTGTAATCCTCGTCCACCTTGACGCCCGCAAGGCCATATTCCCGGATGCGGTCCCCCACTTCTTTGTCCACATTGCTTTTGACGCGTTCGATGGAGGAAACCTTTTCCACCCGCTTGGACACATATTCTTCGGACAATCCGAGCTCACGGCAAAGGACCTCTGTCACTTGCCCGGCGTCCTGGATTTGGTTATGTATGACGGAAATGGTGCATACCGTCCTGTTGTCAGCCAGGACGACGCCGTTGCGGTCCAGGATCCGTCCCCTGGCGGCCTTGATGCTCCTCTCCCTTTCATGGAGCTGCGTGGCTTTCTGCGCGTAATAATCAGCGCGCCAAACCATCAGATAAACCAGCCTGGCGAACAAGCCCGCCAGGATCAGCGCGAAGATCGCGCACGCCACGGTGATCTTCTTCCTGTGCGATTGATAGTTCCGATTCGTAAGCATGACTACCTTTTCCCAAAACGCTCTCTATCACTTTATTCCGTTTTGTAAAAGGTTATTCTACCGAAAACGTTACAATGGGCTATCCGCCGGTTCCCCATTGCCGTCCGGGGAAGCGTCCCAATCCCCTAAGGCATCCCAGTTTTCATCGCTGCTTTGCCCCGTCTGGGCGTCGATGATGTCCCCCGTCTGGGGATCCACCAGTTCGCCGGTATCAGGATTCTTCAAATATCCGGTGTCGGGATCCTTGGGATAGCTCATCCAGGGAGCCTGCCCTTGCCCTTCGTCGCCTTCCTGGTCCTCATCGCCCTCGTCGTCTAAGTCCTCCAGGGCATCTTCTTCCGGAAGCTGGGTATATTGGTTGGTGATCTCCAGCTGCCTCTGGTTCAATTCTTCGACCTCGGCGTCAGACAGCTCTTCCGTCATGAAGATCTGCAAATAGGGAAGGATTTCCGTCAGGACGTTGCGCACGATGCCGGTGGCGTATTTTGCATCCGCCTGCACTGCCGCGTTGGCCCTGTCCACCACCACATAGATGGCGATCTGCGGGTCGTCGGCGGGCGCATGCCCAATGAAGGAGACCACATATTCCCCGTTGCCGCGGGGCTGTGTCTGCGCCGTGCCGGTCTTGCCGCCGATGGCATATCCCGCCGGCCTGGCCGTCTTACCGGTCCTGTTGGCGCCGCCTTCCTCCATGACCGTGGCCCTGGTATATTGCCTGATCTTCTCGGAGGTGGATTCGGATATCACCTGCTTGAGCACCCTCGGCTCGATATTCGTCACCGTGGCTCCGGAGGAATTGGTGATCTTGTCCACCATATGGGGTTCGTAATAATAACCGCCGTTGATCAAAGAACAATAAGCGGTGATCATCTCGATCATGGTCACATTGAAGCCCTGGCCGAAAGCGTTGGTCGCCAGGGCCGCCCCATCGTTTTTCATGGCTTCCGCAGAAAATACCAAGCCTGCCGTCCTCGCTTCGCCTGTCAGGTCGATGTTGGTCTTCAGCCCGAAGTTGAACTTTTTCTGGAAGTCCACGAACCCGTCCACGCCCAAAGTCTCCGCGATCTGGATTAAGGCCATGTTGCAGGACCAGGCGATGGAATCCCGGACGCTTACCGACCCATGGCCGTTGCCGCCGTGGCATTTGATCTCGTGGCCGCCGCGGACCAGGACGCCGTTGCAGGTATAGACTTCATTCCCGGTGATCGTGCCCGACTCCAAAGCGGAAGCCACCGTAAAGGGCTTCGCCGTGGAACCCGGCTCATAGGTATCGGAAATGCAGAAATTCTTCCAAAGGTAATTCAGGTTCACCAATAATTTGCGTTCATTGGCTTCTTTGGTCTGTTCGTCCACGGAAGAATCGGTAAGCTGGTTGATGACGCTTTCGTCGAACACGGTCCCGGTCTTGTGGATCTCGATGTAACCGTTCTGGTTCTCTACCTCTTCCACCATGATGGAGCCCAACAGGGGGGATGTGTCCCGAGGGTTGTTCAGGTCATACGGGCAAGAGCTTGCCATCGCCAGCACTTCCCCGGTATTTGCCTTCATCACGATACAGCCCACATTCTGCGCCCCATTTCCCGGATGGGCCTCATTCGCATGTTCCTCTATGAATTGGGCGATGTATTTTTCCACCACTTTCTGGATGTTTAAGTCGATCGTGCTGTGGATGGTATAGCCGTCCACGGCAGGCTTCACCTTCCCTTCCAGGACGGAATCCTCGTTCAGGTAGCCATATTCCCGGCCGGTCGTCCCGTTCAGGGTATCATTGTAATATTCCTCCAGTCCGTAGCTTCCCACATTGTCCCTGCCGGTAAAGCCGATGACATCGCTTGCCAGGGAACCGTTGGGGTAACGTCTCTTGTATTCTTCCTCAAACCAGACGCCCTTGATGAGGCTTCCCTTCATCTCCATCTCATCCTGGAACGACTTCATCTCGTCATAGGACAGCTGGCGCAGCCACACCTTCCATGCTGAATTGGGGTGGTCCAGCGTATACTTGCGCACCTCGTCAATATCCAGGTCAAAATGCCTGCCCAGCGCCTCCATCGTAGGCTCCAGGTTCACCGGCTCGCCATCTTTTTTATTATAAAGCATCACGGTGGAGTCCGTGACCAGGTTGTAAACCTTTTCGCTGGTCGCCAGGAGGTTGCCGTTTGAATCCAGGATGTCCCCCCTGCGGAACGGCAGGGTCTTGCTGTCATAGCCCCTCTGGGAAAGGACCTGCTTGGTATAGCGCTCGCCATCCTCCTGCATGATCCAGAACAACCTGACGCTTAATCCGACAAAAGCCAGCAGTACGCAAACAAACAGTACCACCAGCTTCCTTATCCTCTTGGGACCTAATTTTCGGGCAGGGGCAGCGTCCTGCATGCGCTGCCCGCCCATCCTCGTGCTTCTTCTGGCGGCCCTGTCCGCCCCTGTAGGCATTTGCCTGATATTGTTCCGTGCGGACCTGGCGGACCGATCATGCCCGCTCCCGCTTCGTCTCCTATCACTCACTGCCGCTTCTCCTAATCCTGCACTACTTTTCTCAGATAATCATGTCCTTCACTGGTATAGGTCTCAATCTGCCCTTCCTTGGCATACACCATGCCCAGTTCGCCAATGGCGATCCGCTTGATCTCCTCTAAGTCGATGCTGCTCTCGATCCGGTTCAAAGTCTCGTCATTCAGAAGCCTCGTCTTATTTAATTCCTGCTCCTTGGACATGACGATCTCCGCCATGTTGGTAATGTCGGACTGCAGCTGGATGTAATTGATCAGGACGAACCCCGCGCACAGGAGCGCGGCGGCAATGAACACCACATAGCCCAGGCTTAAGCGGTGCGCCCTTGCCTGGTCCTTCCCAGCCTGGCTTGCCGGCTTATGCTTCGGCTGCGTCTTCCGTTTCCTCTGGATATCCTGCTTGGGGACCACGTTGCCGTAAAGATAGTCGCTATTACGCCTTACGTTCCTTGAAGCATTACGGTTCCTCTTCGCATCGGTATAGGAATAAACCCTCTCTCCTCTTGCCATGCCGGTCATCCTCCTCACAATAGTCACTGTATTTCCAATTTCTCAAACACTCTCAATTTCGCGCTCTTCGAGCGGCTGTTCTCGCCACGTTCTTCTTCATCCGGGACGATGGGCTTCTTCGTCACGACCCGTCCCTTAGGCTTCCTCCCACAGACGCAGACCGGGAAGTTCGGCGGGCAGATGCAGGGGTTTTCCGCATTGCGCATCACGGTTTTCACGATCCGATCCTCCAGGGAATGGAACGTGATCACGCACAGCCTCCCCCCTGGGGCAAGCAGGTCGATCATCCCCTCCAGGGAATCCTGCAATACCTCCAACTCCCGATTGCACTCGATCCGGATCGCCTGGAACGTCTGCTTGGAGGGATGCCCGTCCTTACGCATCTTCGCCGGGATGGCCGCCTTGATGACTTCATTCAGCTCAAAGGTGGTGGCGATCGGCTTCCTCGCCCTGGCCTGCACGATGTGCTTCGCGATATTCTTGGCGAAAGGATCCTCCCCATAATCCCGGATGACGTGATAGAGCTGGGCTTCGGAATAGTCGTTGACGATATCCGCCGCAGTAAGCGGCTGCCTCCTGTCCATCCTCATGTCCAAGGGTGCGTCGAACCGATAGGAAAAGCCCCTTTCCTGCGTATCCAGCTGATAGGACGACACGCCCAGATCCAGCAGGATCCCGTCCACTTCGGTAATCCCTTGTCCTTCCAACAAAGATTTCATGTTGCAGTAATTGTCCCGAAACAAGACCACCTTGTCCCCAAAGGGGGCGAGCCTTTCCCTTGCGGCCTCGATCGCCGCGTCGTCCTGGTCGATGCCGTAGAGGCGTCCGCCATCCAGCCTTTTTAAGACTTCATAGGCATGTCCTCCGCCTCCCAAGGTTCCGTCCACGTATCTGCCGTCCGGCTTGATATGCAGTTCCTCCACCGCTTGCTTTCGCATGACGGAATAATGGCGGAATTCCATAGGTTCCCTCCCTTAGATCGTAAGTCCCAGCCCGCTCATTCCGGCCGTGATCTTCTTGATATCGGTCGTCCTGTTCTTCTCATCCCAAGCTTCCTTGCTCCATAGCTCGATGCGGCTGCCGACGCCTGCCAGGACCACATCCTTTTTCAGGTCGGCAAAGTCCCGCAACGTGGAAGGCAATAGGATCCTCCCCTGCTTGTCCACTTCCACCGTGATCGCGCCGGCCAAGAAGAACCTGGCGAAATCCCTGGCGTCATCGTTGGTAAGGGGCAGGGCGGTCAGCTTCTGCGCGAAGATGTTCCAGTCTTCATTGGCATACACAAACAGGCAGCCATCCAATCCCTTCGTAACCACGAACCGCTCTCCGAGGATTTCCCGGAATTCAGAAGGAATGATCAACCTGCCTTTTGCATCGACCGTATGATTGTACTGGTTCATGAACATCGGCAATCACCGTCCTGCATTTTGGGAGGAAAATCGAAGCGGGAACTTCCAAAATGGATGTCTATGAACCACTTTCACCCACTTGAAACCACTTTCCACCACATATGACTAATTTTAAACCTTTATGCTGGATTTGACAAGGGGTATTTTAGAAATATTTTATTTTTTTGTAACAGTTCAGTCCATAACCGAGATAACATGCGAATCATGCCACGGTCCTCGCTTACAGGCAAAATAAGAGCCCCAGCCGGTCCGAAGCGGAGGCTTTGGACTAGCCGAGGCTTTTTGTGCCATGGCACTTCTTTCTCTATGACGAAGTACAGCGCTCAATTATGAAATTGTTTGACCTGAAAGCCCCTGCCGCCGATCTGCCCTGTGCGTCCGGTGGCAAAAGGTTGCATGTCCTTTCGAAACATTCGCCTGGCCTTTATGCCTACCTATCGAACTTGGCGGATAGGTGCTCCCGCATGGACTCGTACATCTACAGTATCGCGGATTGACGTTTTCCCTGCTAATGTTTATCTTGAATCTTATCCGCAGGGTCAGCTTCATCCGCGGAAGCGCCCTTCTCCGCAGGGCCACCTTCGTCCGCGGAAGCGCCCTTCTCCGCAGGACCACCTTCGTCCACGGAAGCGCCTTTCTCCGCAGGGCCACCTTCGTCCGCGGAAGCCATGTAAATCCCGCGGTCCAAACACAGCATCCCCAGGCGTCCCTTGGAAACCTGCTTCCGCACCAGGATAAGGGTTACGATGGAAGCCAAAACGAGGCAAAGGGACAGGAGCTGGGAAACCGCCAGGTTCGTCCCAGGGATCTTTAACTGGTCCGTCCGCAGGGACTCGATTAAGAAGCGCCCCAGCCCATAGCCTCCAAAATAAAGGAGGCAGATCTCGCCATGGAATTTCTTGCGGCGCAGGAAAAACATCATCAGCGTAAACAGGACCAGGTTCCATACGGATTCGTAAAGGAACGTCGGATGGACCTGGATATAATTGGTCCCCTCCAGGATATGGTCGGCGATGCCCTGGGAAATGTCGCTGTGACGGACGGCTTCGATAGGCAGGCGCATGGCGAACAGGTTGTCCGTATATTGCCCGAAAGCCTCACGGTTCATGAAATTGCCCCAGCGTCCGATGACCTGGCCCAAGATCAGGCCCGGCACGGCCGTATCGCCCATCTGGAACGGGTTACGCTTTTTGATCTTGCAATAAAGGAACAGGGTCGTGAACGCGCCGATGACGGCCCCGTAGATCGCCAGCCCGCCCCTCCGGGTATTGAATATGCTTAAGAGGTCGTCCTTATAGTTCTCCCACTCAAACACGACATAATAAACCCTGGCGCCGATGATGGAGAAAATGATGGCATACAAGGCAAAATCCCAATAATCTTCCGGGTTTTGCCCTGTCATCCGCGCGTTGCGCACCGCCAAAAGCAGCCCCGCCAGGACGCCGAAGCCGATGATCACGCCGTAAAAGGCGATGGTGAAGCCAAAAACGGTGAAATTCTTCGGTACATTTTCCAGATAAATCCCCAGGTGCGGGAAAGCGATATCGCCCACATTCATCATAGCCTGCATGATTCTTCTCCCAACCGGCGGCTACGCCGCCCGCGTTCTTGCGCCGTCCACGTTCTTGCGCAGCCCACGTTCTTGCGCCAAACCTTCCATCCCTACGCGTCCATCCTATACATCCTATACATTGAAGCGGAACAGGATCACATCGCCGTCTCGGACCACGTAATCCTTCCCTTCCATGCCGACCAGGCCCTTCTCCCTGGCGGCAGCCAAAGACCCCTGTTCCAGCAAGTCTTTGTAATTGACGACCTCCGCCTTGATGAAGCCTCTTTCAAAATCGGAATGGATCTTGCCTGCCGCCTGGGGCGCTTTGGTGCCCAGCTTGATGGTCCAGGCCCTGGTCTCGTCCTCTCCCGCCGTCAAAAAGCTCATCAGCCCCAACAGGCGGTAGCT
>CANPWC010000035.1 GCA_947581905.1 uncultured Acetatifactor sp. | reverse complement strand
CCTGCTCATGGTCGATGGTAAGCAGGTAACGTCCGAATTGGTAGCTTCCGCTTAAGGATTTGTAAGCCGGATAGCCTTTATGGTCAATGGAGCGCAGCATGGCGCGCAGTTCGCTGGATGGTTTCATGGCATTTTCAGGCTCCTTTCTGCCTTTTTGATATCCCTATTATACCTGTTTTTCCCATTTTGTAAATGAAAAATATCCTTCCTTTTCCCGGAAAGATATGCTATACTGGTTTTACTTAGGCGATATTAACGATGGATCAAGGAGCTTTTGCATGTTGACGGTTATCCTTTGTGACGACGACGCGAAAGAGCGGGAATATTTGAAAAAGCTTGTCCTCGGCTGGTCTGGCGGGGCAGGAGAGAAGCTTTCCCTGCATGAGTTTTCCTCAGCGGAGGAATTACTGTTCTCGTATCCCGACTGCCCGCCGGACATCCTGCTTCTGGATATTGAGATGCCCGGGATGAATGGGGTCGAGCTGGCGAAGACGCTTCGCGCCCGCTCGGATTTTTCGCAGATCATTTTCATTACCGGCTACCCGGATTATATTGCAGAGGGGTATGAGGTTTCCGCCCTGCATTATCTTTTAAAGCCTGTGGGGCCGCAGAAGCTGTCCGAGGTCCTGGACCGCGCGGCGGAAAGCCTTTCAAGGCAGCAGCGCGCGGTGGTTTTGAAGACGGCGGGCGCAACCGTGCGGGTGCCGGTCGAAAAAATCCTTTATGCGGAAGCGTTTTCCCATATCGTTTCTTTCGTCTGTGCCGATCGAAGCTATGAGGCGCGTCTTACCATGCCGGAGGCGAAAGCCGCTTTGGGGGAGGGCTTCCTACAGTGCCACCGCTCCTACCTTGTCAGCCTCAAATTCGTCAAAGCCGTCGGCGGCAAGGAGCTTGTTTTGGACAACGATGTCCGCCTGCCCATCTCCAGGCAGCTTTGGAAAGAGGTCAAGACGGCTTATTTGAAATATTACGGCGTAATCGAAGACGATGCGTAGCCGGGTAAAGCGCCGCGTGGAAGCGCCGCATAGAAGCGATGTGTAGAAGCGCCGCATGGGGGCGCTGTGTGGAAGCGCCGCAAGAAAGCGCCGCATGGAAGCGATGATGGAAGGCAGGGATGCGTCATGAATCTTTTTGACTTGGTCTTTGGGAAAATGTTGGACCGCAGGATCGCGGCCTATCAATCTGATTTGATCCAGAAGCACGTATTGGAAGTGGAAAACGTCTATAAGACCATGCGGGGCTGGCGGCACGATTACCACAACCACATCCAGGCGATGTTGGCCCTGACGGACCGCCCCGATGAGATCAGGCGCTACCTGTTGCGCCTCAACGATGACCTTACGACCGTGGATACCGTATTGAAAACCGGCAACGTGCCCTTAGACGCCATCCTCAACTCGAAGCTTTCCTTAATCAAAAACGCAGGGGTCCAGGTCAGCGCCAAGGCGGCGGTGCCGCAAAACCTCCCTGTTTCAGACATCGATCTGTGCGTCATCATCGGAAACCTCCTGGACAATGCCTTGGAAGCGTGCCAAAAGCAGCAGGGGGAAAGCATAAAGTCGATCCGGATCTTCATTGGGGTATTGAAAAACCAGCTTTACATCTATTGCCGCAACACTACGGACGGCAGGCCCAAAAGGCTGGGCGCAAGGTATGTAAGCTCCAAGCCTGGAGGCGGGCATGGGATCGGGCTTATGAGGATCGACTCCATTGCCGATAGGAACAAGGGATCGGTAAACCGTCAATATGACGACGGGATCTTCGCCACGGAGGTCCTGATCCCCCTTTCGTAAGTCGGTTGATGCAGGTTCGTCCCAATCTGGCAGGCGCGGCGTCCCCTTTTTTACGTAATGCGGACGCGGCGCTTCTTTTCGTGCCATTTTTGATGCCATTTGCGCCAAAATCCCCACAGGTCCCTGATTATGACGTATCCTATCAGTGATCTTTTTTAAAGGAGGACATCATGAAGCAAAAAGAAAAAAAGCCGCGTAAACACTTGTTTTCCAACTTGTGCTACGCGCTGAAGAACATCTGGCGCTGGGACAAGCTCTATTATTTCTTTTTCCTGCCGCAAATCCCCCTGATGGTCCTGCTTCGGCTTGCGGAGAAGTATTTTCCGAAAGTGCTCATTGACAGCGTGGGCGGTTTCCAGTCCCCGTGGCGGATCCTGGCCCTTGTGGGCGGGTGTTATATCGCCCTCTGGGCGCTGTTCCAGCTCCATCGCTTTTTTGAAAATAGGACCAGCGTGCGGCAATATTACTTTAGTTCCAAATACCAGGAGGAAATCGCCGCGAAATTCATGCGCACCGATTTTTCCAATACGGACGACCCGTCCATCAACATCAAATACCAGAACGCCATGGACGACGCCTGTTCCGGCAACTGCGCGGGAGAATTCGTCTTTTCCTCCATCCTGGAGCTGTTGACCGGCCTTTTGGGGATTTTCACTTACGGCGTTTTGATCTTTCGCATATCCCCGCTGATTTTGCTCTTCTTGTTCCTGTCCGCATATCTAACCTATCTCCTGGGGAAATGGCAGCGGGATTATGTTGATAAGAACAAGGATCAATGGGCGGCGACGGACCGTAAAATAGGGTATCTGCAAAGCTTTTCGGAGAAATTGGACCATGCCAAGGATATCCGGGTTTATGGAATGTTTGACTGGCTTACCGGGCTTCTGGAAGGCTTCCAGCGGGAGCGGTTTTCCTGGGAAAAGAAAATCAAGGCCAGGGGCTTTTGGAGCGGGATTTCCAGCGCCTTCCTGAACTTTCTGCAAAACGGCTTCGCTTATGCCGTGCTTATTTATCAGGTATTCCAAGGCAGGCTGGGAGCCGGGGACTTCGTTTTCTACTTCGGGCTGATCACCGGCTTCTCCGCCTGGCTTGAGGGCATCGGAGGCCTTTTAAACGACGTGATCGACAAGACCGTTAAGATCGGTTATTACCGGGAATATTTCGCGGTCCCGGACCATTTCAACCACGGACCGGGCTGCCCGCTGCCCGAAAGGAAAGATTTGCCCCTGGAGGTCGCTTTCACGAATGTCTGCTACAATTATCCCACCGAAGACGGGGAAGCCTGCGCCCTTTCGGACATCAACCTCCATATAAAAAAGGGGGAAAAGCTGGCCATCGTGGGGGAAAACGGCGCTGGGAAGACCACCCTGGTTAAGCTGCTTTGCGGGCTCTATCCCCCGTCCCAAGGAGAGATTACCGTAAACGGGCACGCCATTCCCGATTACAACGTGGAGGAATATTACACCCTGTTTTCCGCGGTCTTCCAGGATCTCTACCTGCTGCCGGTCACGATCGCCCAGTTTATTTCCTCCTGCGATGACGAACCGGACCGGGATAGGGTGGAAGCCGCCCTCAAGGCGGCGGGGCTTTGGGGAAAGATAGGATCCCTTCCGAAAGGGATGGACTCCCATTTGATGAAAGGGATTTTCGACGACGGTATCGACCTGTCGGGAGGGGAACGGCAGAAACTGATGCTGGCAAGGGCCCTTTATAAGGATGCGCCCCTGCTCATCCTGGACGAGCCCACGTCTGCCTTAGACCCCATCGCTGAGGATCAGTTATATCGGAAATATCACGACCTTGCGAAAAACAAAACGTCCATCTTCATTTCCCACCGGTTGGCCTCCACCCGCTTCTGCGACCGGATCATTTACCTGGAAAAAGGAAGGATCGCCGAGGTCGGAACCCATGGCGAGCTCATGGCGCTTGGAGGGAAATACGCCTACATGTTTGAACTGCAGAGCCACTACTACAAGGAGGGCCTAAGGGATGAAGCGATTTAAGGAAAAAATCGAAGCTTGCCGCAAAAACCCGAATATCAGGGCGCTTAAAATGTGCCATGGGCTTTGCCCCCAATATTTTCCCCTGAAAGCGGCGGAAGCCCTCTTTCAAAAGCTCTCGCCTTACTTCACCCTCTGGTTCTCGGCCCAGATTATCAATGAGCTCCTTGGGGCAAGGGACAAGAGGCGCCTGATCGCCTTGGTCCTGGCCACGATCCTTGGGAACCTGGCAATTTCCGTCCTTTCCCAGATACTGAACCGTGCGTTTCAACAGGCGGAATACCTCCTGGACCAACGGGAAGCGGCGGCGTTTATGCGCAAAACCCTGACCCTGGACTATCAGGACCTGGAATCCCCGGACATCCGCAAGCTGCGGCGCAAGATCACTGAGAACGGCAAGATCAATTGGTATGGCAGGAAGAATCTGCTCCTTACCGTCTGCTGGGGCATGGAAGAGGCGGTGGACTTCCTTCTCTCCCTGCTCCTTAGCCTGGAAATGTTTGTTACCATCTGCGGGGCAGGGTTCAACCTTTGGGCTTTGGGCTTTGCCATCCTGCTTCTTGCGGCCCTGGCGCTTCATGTGTCCCTGATGTCGGTGGGGATTCGGAAAATGAGCAGCCTTGCCAACGAGATAGGCCAGTCCATGCTGGATGAGAACAGGGTCGAGGGCGGCATCGACGTCTACAACATGGGCAAGGACATACGCCTTTACCGACAGGACGGCATGATCCTGAAGATTAAAAGGAAGCTCTTGGACGCTCAAACCGAAATCAACAGGAAATACTATACGACGCAGTACCTCTATGACGCGCCGACTTTTGCGGTGGAATATTTTATGGAAGGGCTGATATACGCCTTTGTCGCCCTGTATTCCTTCCTGGGGGCCTGGGGGATCGGCAGCATCGTCATCTATTCCCAGGCGATCAACAGGCTCGCGGACAGCATCGCCATGTTTTTCAACGTCAAAGCAAGCATTGACGGAAACACCCAGTTCGTTGCGGAATATCTGTCTTATTTCGACCTTCCCAACCGGATGTATCAAGGGAAGGTCCCGGTGGAGAAGCAGTTTCTGTGCGACGGGGGCGACAATGAGTATGAAATGGAATTCCAGAACGTCAGCTTCCGGTATCCCGGCAGCGAAGAATATGCCCTGAAAAACATCAGCATCAAGTTTCAAGTGGGAAGCAGGCTGGCGGTGGTAGGGCCGAACGGGAGCGGCAAGACCACGTTCATCAAATTGATGTGCCGCCTTTACGACCCGACGGAAGGGGAAATCCTCTTAAACGGGGTAAACATCCAAAAATACGACTACGCCGAGTATTTACAGCTTTTTTCCGTGGTCTTCCAGGATTTCAAGCTGTTTTCCTTCCCCCTGGGGTCAAACGTCGCCGCTTCGGAAGCCGTGGACGCCGCCCTGGCCCAAAAGGCCCTGGAACAGGCAGGCTTTTCCGAAAGGCTCCGTAAGATGCCGGCAGGGCTTGGGACCTGCCTGTATAGGGATTTTGACGAAAACGGGGTGGAGATCTCCGGCGGCGAGGCGCAAAAGATCGCCCTGGCGAGGGCGCTTTATAAGGGAAGCCCCTTTATGATCCTGGACGAACCCACGGCCGCCTTGGACCCCATCGCCGAGTTTGAGATTTATCAGGGCTTTGACAATATCGTGAAAGGAAAGACCGCGGTCTATATCAGCCACCGGCTGTCGAGCTGCCGTTTCTGTGATAAGATCGCGGTGTTTGACCAGGGGAAGATCGTGCAGACAGGCTCCCATGACGTCCTGTGCAGCGTCGAGGGAAAATATCGGGAATTATGGAAGGCACAGGAACAATATTATGTGGAACAAAAAGGGTAGGGCGGAACGCCCTATGTCAAATGTAGGGGCGGGGAGCCTGCCTGTCAAAGCTTCCTGCGGGTGGATGCCAGGTAAGAATTATGGTATTCCTGGCGGTAGGTCACATCTTCATCCAGCCATTCCGGGGGCTGGAATGCCACGGCGGCTTCCCGGCTGCCGAATTCCACCTCCGCGATGATCAAGGGGTCGAGCGGGGGATGGAAGATGTCCAGCTCCAGGGTCAGGGTATAATCGTCGGGCGGTACGGGATAGCCCTCCTTGAATCCCGGATGCTCAATGGGGATGAGGTAGCGGGTCTTGGAGATGATGTTCCCGTCCGCCTTGTCACGCAGGTGGTAATAGGCGATGCGGTTGAGGGGGAGGTTGCTTTCCTCCCGCGCCATCATCCCCCGTCCCTTGTAAGTCAGGTAATAGTCGTCGTCCTGCCTGCGGATGCGGATGACGGGATCAATGTTCAGGTAAGCCTGCTCGATTTCATAGTGGGGGTATTGCTCCAAGTTCGCGGGGAGCTTCTTTACTGTAAATTTCCGTTCGATTTCCATAAGGACCTCCATGTCAGTGCTTATTTCATTATAACGTCAACGAAGCGGGATTGCAACGCTTTCTTTTCCCTTTTTCCGCCCTTGCCATTCTGGGAGGGCGATGTTATAATGATTCTGTCGTTACCATGTCAGGTGAAATCAAATGCTCACTTCGTTCGCGCTTGATTTCCTGCTGACATGGTATGTTGTCGGTTCGCAGGTGGTGGTGTAAGAAAGGGAGGCATGGTAAGGCGATGGATCATTTAGCGATTTTTTTGGCGGATGGGTTTGAAGAGATTGAGGCATTGACCGTGGTGGATTTGTGCAGGAGGGCGGGCTTGTCCATTACGACGGTCTCCATTCAGGACCGTCTCATGGTGGATGGCTCCCACGGCATCCGGGTGGAGGCGGACGTATTGCTTCAGGACCTGGATTTTAGCCGGTTTGAGATGTTGATCTTGCCGGGAGGGAAGAAAGGGACGCAGAACCTGGAAGCTTGCAAGGAGCTGATGGGGCAGGTGGACGCCTTTTACCAAAGCGGCAAGCATGTGGCCGCGATCTGTGCCGCGCCCAGCATCCTGGGGCATCGCGGCATCCTGGAAGGACATCGCGCGGTATGCTATCCGGGCTTTGAGGAACAACTTAAGGGCGCTGAAGTGCTGGATGTGCCTGCCGTGACGGACGGCACGGTGATCACGGGCAGGGGCATGGGATGTTCCATCCCGTTCGGGCTTGCCATCATCGCGGCTTGCCGCGGGCAGGAGAAAGCGGACGAAATCGCCCGCCAAGTGGTATACCCGCTTTAAGGGGCGCAGGCATCTTAAGCGGCATCGGTCCGGTGGAAGACGGGCAAGGGATCGTGCCTTTGTGAAGAAGGGAAAGGAGCTGTGAAGATGAAGGAGCAGAACAGGACGCGGGAATTGCTGGATTTTATTGAACAGAGCCCTACATGTTTCCATGTGGCGGCAAATTGCGCCCGCATGCTGGAGGAAGCCGGATATCACAGGCTTTCGGAGGAAGCGGACTGGCGGTATGACGCGGTCTTTGCCAAATGGCTGGAAGGCGCGGGGAAGGAGGACGGGAAATTTTACGTGGTGCGTAACAACGCATCCCTGATCGCCCTGCGGATCCCCCAGGGTCTGTCGGCGGGAGGCAAGGGCTTCCACATCGTGGCCACCCATGGCGATTCCCCTTCTTTTAAGGTGAAAGAAAACCCTGAGATCCAAGTGGACAAGAAATATGTCAAGCTGAATACGGAGAAATATGGAGGGATGATCCTTTCCACCTGGCTGGACCGTCCCCTGTCGCTGGCAGGACGTGTGGTGGCCGCCAAAGGGGATGGACTGGAAAGCAGGCTGGTGAACCTGGAAGAAGATTTGCTGGTGATCCCGAACGTGGCCGTCCATATGAACCGGGACATGAATAAGGGCGTGGAATATAATCCCCAGGTGGATATGCTGCCCCTTATGGGAATGGATTTGGAAAAAGGGGCTTTCACGCGGCGTATCGCCCAGGCGGCCGGCGTGGAGGCAGGGGACGTGTTGGGCTACGACCTGTTTTTATATGTAAGGGAACCGGGGAAGATCCTGGGTGCAGACAAGGAATTCATCCTTTCCCCCAGGCTGGACGACCAGCAGTGTGTGTTTTCCGCCATGACGGCCTTCCTGTCGGCGGACCCGGTGCAATACCTGAATGTCTGCGCGGTCTTCCACAATGAAGAGGTGGGGAGCGGCACCCGGCAGGGGGCGGACTCCACTTTCTTAGAGGCGACCCTGCGCAGGATCTTAGAGGCCATGTCCGTTTCGGCGGGGGACTATCATCGCATGGTGGCGGGAGGCTTCTTGATTTCCGCGGATAATGCCCATGCCGTGCATCCGAACCACCCGGAGCTGGCGGATCCGACCAACCGTCCTTATCTAAACGGCGGAATCGTGATCAAGTACCATGGCAGCGAGAAATATACGTCGGACGCTTATACGGCGGCGCGGATGAAGTCTATCTGCAGGCAGGCCGAAGTCCCGTTCCAGACGTATGCGAACCGCTCAGACATCACAGGAGGGAGCACCCTGGGGAACATTTCCACTTCCCACGTCTCCATCCCGTCCGTGGATATCGGCCTGCCGCAGCTTGCCATGCACTCCGCCGTGGAAACGGCAGGCAGCAAGGATACGGAATACGCGATCCGCGCCCTGCGGACGTTTTACTCCTGTTAAGCGCCCCGGGCTAGAGCTTCCCCATAGGGTCGGCGGGATAATCCCCTTTTTCCCGGAAATACTCCTGCCGGTACTCCTTGGGCGTGCAATGGAGGTACTGCTTGAATTTTTTGTTAAAATAACTGGGGCTGTTGAAGCCCACGGAAGCGGCAAGCTCGGAGATGGTCTCCTTTGCCGCTTTTTCTGTGCGCAGGGCCTGGGCGACTTTCATGATGCGCAGGCGCAGCAGGTATTCAAAAGGCGTCACGCCCAGGGTGCGTTTGAAGCAGCGGCAGCATTCGCTGTTGCTGGTATGGATGGACCTTGCGATGCTGTCCAAGGTCAGGGGCTTGGCATAGTTTTCCTCGATGTAGTCAACGGCGATCTTGATGCGGACGTTGTCCGAGTGGGAGGGAGGCTTCCCCTCCGTTTCTTCCGGCAATACGGCAAGGGAAAGGAGCCGCTTCCAGAAACGGCAAAGCATCGCCTTGACATCCAGTTCATATCCTATGTGGCAGCTTTGGCAGGACAGAAGGATATGCCTGGACAAAAGCAACAGTTCATAAAGGTCCCGCTTCCCTTTTTCCAGGACCAGGGTCGCGGCATTGGGAGAGGCCAGGACGCCCTGCAGGTATTTCTCCGCAAGTTCGTTTTCCTCCGCCCCGAAGATGATGGATGGCAGGAAGAGCAAACAGTGGGCCTTGAACGCCTGGTCCGCCTGGTAATGGATGGAAAAGGGGACGTCCTGGTTGATGAAGATGCCTTGTCCGGCGTTCAGGACGAGGTCCTCCCCCTTGGCTTCCAGGGACATGCTGCCGGATTTCACCAGGATCACTGCCAATTCCTTATGGGGCAGGCCCTGCGGCTGCCAGGGGGATACATCCGAGGAACGCAAAGAGAACGCTTCTACCGGGAAGCTTTGTGTAGGATATAGATGAAAAGAACTCATAACAGCGCCTTTTTCATTTTCTAGCGAAACATGAGGGAGTCCCTCATAACGACAGGTTCTTGGAAGGGATTTGCCCTTTTAGGCATTATACCCAGACGGTCCAAAGAAGTCAAGGAATATCTGGCCAGTCCAGGGGGCGGCATCTGGTCAGTCCAGGGGGAGGCTGCGGGAGAGGCAGAGCTTTCCCCAGCCTACCCGGGCATTGGGATAAAATGCTTCCCCCGATAAAGGCAGGGCCCCCGCGTGCAGGTAGGATTTGATTTTTTCCCCATAAAGGTACGGGTCATTGCCCCGGACGATGCCCCATCCCATCATAAGCGCGGCGCAGCCGCTTACGATGGGGGTGGCGAAAGAGGTCCCGGTCATCGGCAGATAGCCGCTATAGAGGTCAGGGGCAAGGATGTCTACGCCGGGAGCCGCCAGGTCCGGCTTGATGCCTCCCGCCAGCAAAACGCCCATGGCCCGGTCAAGGTCCGCGTACCCGCGCCCGGAAAAATCGGCATAGGCGTCATAGACGCTTGTATAGGCTCCTACCGTGACGACTTTGGCGGCAGTGGAGGGGATGGTAAGGGTCAACTGGGGCGTAGGAGTGACGAAGCCGGTCCCCTGGCTTCGCGCGAAAGCCGTAGGCAGGTAAAGGGAGTAAGGCCCTGTGGCAGTTTCCATCGGTTCCAGGGAAAGCTGCCAGATGCCCTCATTGATATAGGGCCCTGCGGCCGGTATCAGTTCCAGGTAGATTTCCTGGTTCACGGAATACGGGGTGGGCTCGCCAAAATAGACCAAAAGCTCCGTCTGCTCCATGCGGAGCGTATATTTTTCAGAAGAACGCGTATCCGGCAGAAACCTTGTGGTACCGCCGGGGGAGCGCAGGCCGATGCGCAGGCGGTCACGGTAGTGCTTCCAAAGCTGGATGCTTAAGTTCCTCTCATAGCTTCCGACGGAGAGCTCCACGACGGCCTGCGTCCCGGCGTCCCCCGCGGCGTGGCCTGCGGAGCTGCCCTCGTTGCCGCTGCCGACACAGATGACCGTGCGCCCGATCTCCGCCGCGTTGTCCAGGAAACGTTCCAACAGGGAGGTGCCGTCGTGCGGGCCATAGTTGTTGCCAAAGCTTAGGTTGATGACCAGGGGCATCTCCAGGTCCAGCGCCTTTTGCACGGCGTATGTAATGCCGCGCA
The DNA here is from genome assembly GCA_947581905.1 of uncultured Acetatifactor sp. Taxonomy (GTDB): domain Bacteria; phylum Bacillota; class Clostridia; order Lachnospirales; family Lachnospiraceae; genus Acetatifactor. Next base: position 7,185 of record CANPWC010000035.1, on the reverse strand, counting down.
TGATTTCGGTCGTCTGGGGGAATCCGTCTTCGGCAGGCAGGCCAAGCTTAATGATGAGCAGGTCGCAGCCCGGGGCGACGCCGGTGTAGGTGACGTCCCCGTAGTCGTCGCTTGCCGCGGCGATCCCAGCGACTGCGGTCCCATGTCCGCTTGTGTCAATGCTGGGAAGCAGCTGTCTGGCCAGTTCTGGGCTTGGCTGGGAGAGGGCGAGGTCGATCTGCTGGCGGTCAAACTCCAGCCCAAGCAGAAAGCCCTCCGGAGGACTGGCTTGGCAGTCTTGGCTTCCTTTAAGCGTCTGGTCCCATAGATATAGGATGCGCGTGCTGCCGTCACGGTTGCGAAATTCCGGGCGTAAATAGTCGATGCCGGAGTCCAATATGGCCATCAGGACGCCCTGCCCTGTCAGGTTGGGAGGACGGAATGTCACCGGATAGACGCAGCTTTCCACCCCCAGCCCCGGAACGACGAAGGGGACGGGTTCAGTAGCGTCGCCATAGTAATATCGTTTCGGCTTTTCCACATATTCGATTTCTTCCAACTGCGCCACGGCCTCCACGAGCCCCTCCGGGACCGTGAGGATGGCATAACCGGCAATCAGCGGTTCCACGCCGACCTCCAAGGAACGAAGCTTTTCCAAGCTTCCGTGGTATTTCACGATCAGTTCCCATCGTTTCCGCTCCCGATCGAACCCCACGTTTAAGTCGTCTGTCATTTCTCGGATGCTTTCCGGCGTCTCCAGTGCCAGATTTAGCAGGTTTTCCAGTTTTTGGCTCATGATGCCCCTCCCGGGCGCTTGCAGGCTGCTTATTTTATCATATGCACGCTTGTGGGAAAGGGAAGCTTAGGGGGCTTAAATTGAAGCTTTCAGAAGGAAGCTTATTTGAATTGCTGGATAACGTCGCAGTAACAGTTCTTCGACGGCATTTTTATCTGTCCAGTCCTTTGCGCATAGTCAATAATAACCGAATACATCCCTAAAAACATATTCTGGCACATACGGTCAGCGTCATCGTGAAGATGCTTCGGGAACAGGTTTTTGTATCCTTCGACAAACTTAGATACAAGAGCGGCATATTTACCGATATGGGGAGTCAAATAAGTTTCCACGATTCTGTTGAAGCTTTCCGTCTGTTCTATGGTAAACGCGGGGGATGTTACAAAGAGGCCGCCATCCTCTCGTCTTATGATATATCCGTCTTTGATGGCGTTTGCGAGGGAGTCGATGTCGTCGGTTTTGCCGTCAAATAGAAGATCCTGGCACACGTTGATATAATTATCATACATCATCGGACGGTACGCAATGCCGCTTATTGAATTGAATGCTTTATGTGAACAATCGCCACGGCTTCCCAAATTAGTACAATTCAGCACGCTGACCCCAATTCTTTTGTGTTTGCCGGTTTCCATGCTTCCAATGTAAGACCACTCATTTCCATCAAATTTCTTGTTGAACCATGGATACGGAAGCGGGCAGTATTTTGTACTTGCGTAGGAAAAAGCGAGCGCGCCAAACAAATAAAACAAATCCGTTTCCCTCTTTTCCGCTTTGTAAAAATCGAGTTCCATAGCCTGTCTTGAGATTTCTTTCAAGGCAGTCAATAGATCATCCATAATGGGCATTAATGTTTTTTCCGCGTTTTCTTCACAGTAAATGCCGTATTTGTCAGACCAAATAATGAAATCTGTTTGATATTTTCCTTTGCTTGTCTCAACCATCGCCTCATATTTCAGAAGGCGGCTGATCCTGTCTTCGATGTAATATGCCGGTACTCCGCAAAGCTTTGCCAATTCTTCTACTGTGCAAGGCTTCTCGTAAGAATGGAATAGAATATTTTGTGACAGCGCATCGTCAATATAGACGGAAGGAAAAGGCTTTCTCTTTCCGTCATAATCTCCATTTCCGTAAATGCCTATCTTCATACGGACAGGACGTAATGCAGTTTCATTCATATCGTCAAACTCCTTCCTTAACTTTTTTCGACCTGCAGAAAGCCTCCAGGTAACTGTTCCTTCCGGAACATTCAGCTTCTCGGCGATCTCTTTTACAGAAAGGCCGTCGTAATAGTAAAGGATGATGATATCGCGGTAGATTTCAGATAGCATTGCAATCTTGGTCCTAAGAAAATCATAGGTTTCTTCGGTTTCGCCATCGTCAGGTCCTTCATAAGGAGCGTTTTCAAGGACATCATAGGAATACATCGTTCGATTTTTACCCATGGAACGACGGAAGGACTTTGCCATGTTACTAGCGATTCCCCATAACCAAGGTTCAAATTTGCCGTCATCCTGAAGCTTTGGTAACTCGCGAATTACCGTAAGCAATATTTCCTGCGACAGCTCGTCAGCTTCATCGCGGGTATAGGTGTGATTGACAGCATATCCATAAACCTTTTCAATATAATTTTCCATAATCTCCGCTTTCATCATCCTCACCTGCCTTTCACCTATAAAGTGTCACAAAGAGGAGTCTCATTGGGTGGTTTCCTGGAAAATATCAAAAATGATTTTATTGACGCCACCTGCTTGAATTTATTTGTTCCATTCGTCAACCGAATATCCTTTTCATGATAATGCTACTCCTTTTCAATCTTTGATTCGTCGAACAGTCACTCATGCGACATCAATCATTATACGCTCGAATTGTGAAGAAATCTATCATATCCCGCTATATATTTTTGGAAGAAATCGCTATCGGTGATTCGATGACGATCCTACAATCGGTAGAAAAAAAGCATTGTATTCCAACTTAACAGTTGAAAAATCCCCCGGCCCATGCGTGGACCGGGGGATTTCAAAAGGGGAGGATTAAGTATTCTTTCCTCTTGTGTAAGATCAATGGAGGGGGTTCCAATGATAGTAGTAGTATGCCACTCTTTTCCAGTATTATACACGGAAAATGCAAATAGAAAAAGAAATGGCCAGAATTCCTTTTTCTTCCCTTGTCTTTGAAAGGAATCTGTTATATACTAACAGGGAACGGACAAGCATAAAAGGGTACGCCCTTTTACGCGCGAAAACTGACAGAAAGCGCCGCGTGGCGCAGAAACGAGGAGAACGATATGCCATTATTAGAGCAATGGAGGCAGGAAGCCTATAATGAGAAAGTGGGCAAGACGCAGCTTCAGAAGATGTGGGCGGACTATTTTGAACTGGAAAAGGGCATTTACGCCCAACTGCTTCAGGACCCGGACGAGGTGGTGCGGGGCACGGTAAAGGAACTGGCGGACAAGTACCAGGTGTCCATCATGACGATGACCGGCTTCCTGGACGGCATTAACGATAGCCTGGTGGAGCCCAACCCCATCGAGGAGATGGAAGAGGATACCGAGGTGAACCTCGGCTTTGATAAAGAGCGGCTGTATAAGAACATGGTTGCCGCGGACGCGGATTGGCTCTACAACCTGGAAGAGTGGAACGATATTTTTGACGAGGAGACGCGCAAGGAATTGTACAAGGAGCAGAAGGCTTCGACCACGATCGTAAAGGGAGCGAAGATTTATCCCAATGATCCCTGCCCTTGCGGAAGCGGCAAGAAATATAAGAAATGCTGCGGGCGCAACAAATAAGGCGTAATGAATAAAGCGCAACAAATAAAACGTAATAAATGAGGCATCATAAGTACGTCAATCTAGGGACGGCAATCTAAGTACGGCATTATAGGTACGGCATGGCAGGTTGGGCGCAGCAATGGGACAGACAGGGACCAGTTCCCGGGAAAGGAGGACGATATGCGGTTTTTCATCGACACAGCCAAGGTGGAAGAGATCCAGAAAGCGAATGATATGGGCGTCATCTGCGGCGTCACCACGAACCCCTCGTTGATCGCTAAAGAGGGCAAGAAGTTCGAGGACGTCATCGCGCAGATCGCGTCCATCGTGGACGGACCTATAAGCGGGGAAGTCAAGGCGACTACCGTGGATGCGGAAGGCATGGTCGCGGAGGGGCGGGCTATTGCGGGGATCCATCCGAACATGGTGGTGAAGATCCCCATGACGGCGGAAGGGCTGAAAGCCTGCAAGAAGCTTTCGAAAGAAGGCATCCGGGTGAACATGACCTTGATCTTTTCGGCGAACCAGGCGCTTCTGGCGGCCAGGGCCGGGGCGGCATATGTTTCCCCTTTCTTAGGACGATTGGATGACATCAACCAGAGGGGCGTGGACTTGATCCGTGAGATCGCGGAGATTTTCTCCATCGCCGGGATTGAGACGGAGATTATTGCGGCGAGCGTGCGCAACCCGATCCATGTTACGGACTGCGCCCTGGCCGGGGCGGACATCGCGACAGTCCCTTATGCGGTCATTGAGCAGATGGTGAACCATCCCCTGACCGCCATGGGCATTGCCAAGTTCCAGGCGGACTACAGGGCCGTCTTCGGGGAATAAGGATCCGGCTAATGCGCCAAACGAAGAAAGGCCGGGAGGACGCGAGGTCCTTCCGGTCTTCCTTATGCCGATAGATGCTTATTTCATCTGCTCTTCCTGCTTCTTGATCATCCTGCGGACCATCTCGCCGCCGATGGAGCCGGCTTCCTTAGAAGTCAGGTCGCCGTTATAGCCCTCTTTCAGGTTTACGCCCAGCTCGGACGCCACCTCGGTCTTAAAGCGGTCCATGGCAGCCTTGGCTTCAGGGACTTCCACTCTATTCGTGTTGCTGTTAGACATTTTCACTCACCTCCAATTCTGTGTTATGCCTTGTCTATCTTCAAGATAAGTGCGGCAAGCACTTATCTCGAAGGATGCCTTGCAGTTCCCTGCCGATTTAAGTGTTTGTCAGCGCTTATCTTGGTTATAGTATGGACCGGGAAAAGAAAAATATAATGGTAGTTTTTGGCTTGCCCTGTCCTTGATTGACAAAGGAACAGCGGAATGTTAGGATGGATTTGTCCAGGGCGAAACTTTTTGGTTTTGTTTTGCCAGGATGCCGAAATGATGCAAAAGAAGGGTATTTTAATTGAAAAGGTGGAAAGTCGTTTGGCGGCGGGCAGGTGTGGTTCATGGAAAAGGAAAGGAAGCATGATAAGGTAAGGATCATCCCAGGCAAGGCATCCCTTAGGGGCCTTGCCCTTTGGCTGTGCCTGTGCTTGACCGTGGCCTTTCCGGGCAAGGCGTTTGCCCAGGGGCTGCCTGCGTCCGGCTATGAGGCGCCCGCATCCGATGCGCCCTGTGCGCGGGATGTTTTGGACGGCATTGCAAAGCCCTTTTCCTATAACGACCTGGCTTTCGCGAAGCTGCTTGCGGATTATGAGGCTTATGAAGCGCGCTTTGAGGCGGTTACGCAGACGGACGACCTGGAGGAGAATGGTTATACCGTCATCCAAGACCAGATTTTCCCGGTCATCCTGAAATCTTTTGGGGAAATGCAGTGCCGGTTCGTCCCGGCGATGGACCAGGACACCAGGCGGCTGGCGTTATTCGTGACGGATACGGACGGCAACGTCCTTTGGAAGACCAACCAACTGGAGACGAATTACTGCGTGCGGGGCAGGCTCAAACAGCCGACCCGCGGCATTGCCGCCGTGGCGTTCCAGGATTTGAACCATGACCTGCTTTTGGACATCATCCTGATCACGACCTGTGAAAATGAAAGCGGCAGTTACGCCGGACAGCCCTACAAGGTGGGGGACGTCCTGTACCAGGAGGGCGGGGGCTTTTACCGGGATTGGCGGGTGTCGGACCAGATCAACCGTTTCGGCATGAATAAAAGCGTGGGGCTGATCACGGCTTATGCCCGGGATGGCTATTCCACGGAATTTCTATATACGGCGACCACGTTGGACACGCTTTTGGACAATGGCTTCCGGATCTTTGAAGCCCAGCATTATGCCCGCAGCTTTGAAAAGCTGGGCGTGCTGGACATCGTGCCGGGCATCTTTTCCATGGCGGAGTATGCGATCTTCATGATCTACCTGGTGAACGACCAGGGGTATATCGTCTGGCGATTCCAGCCAATGGAGGATTACGACAACCTTTATTCCATGAAAGGGATGGCCTGCGAGGATTTGGACGGGGACGGCATGAAGGATCTGGCGGTGTTGGCCCGGTACAGTTACGAGGGACCTGGCGGGGAGCTGATGGTGGACCTGCAGTGCAGGATCTATTATCAGCGGACGGGAAGCTTTGACACCGACCGGGAGTTTTCAAAATATTACCAATGCGCGGAGAACGACAAATTGCGGGACCTGGTCGTGAAGATACGGGACTTTTGGGGATGGGAAGTGGAAGAGGATGACAAAGATACTGATCGTGGATGATGAAAAGCCTATTTGTGACTTGATCGACATGAACCTTTCTGCGGCGGGTTATCAGTGCAAAGCCGTCCAGGACGGTCTAAAGGCCATTGACCTGATCGACAGGGAAATGTTTGACCTGATCCTTTTGGATATCATGTTGCCCGGGGTGGATGGTTATGATATCATGGACTATATCCGCCCTTTGAAGATCCCGGTCATTTTCATTACGGCGAAGCATGAGGTGCGGGACCGGGTAAAGGGTTTGAAGCTGGGAGCGGAGGATTACCTGGTCAAGCCTTTCGATGTGGTGGAACTGATGGCGCGTGTGGAAGTGGTGCTGCGGCGTTATAATAAGACGCAGAAGCTTCTGACGGCAGGCGACGTGGTGGTGGATGTGGAAGCCAGGCAGGTGACGCGCGGCGGCAAGAAGGTCGTGCTGACCAATAAGGAATTTGGCCTATTGGTGCTTTTCATGCGGAATAAAAATGTGGCGCTCTTCCGGGAGACGCTTTATGAAAAGGTATGGGAAGGGGAATATTTTGCGGACAGCCGCACGCTGGACCTCCATGTGCAGCGCCTTCGCAGGAAGATGGGCTGGGAAAACCAGTTGGTGGCGGTCTATAAAGTAGGATACCGCCTGGAGATATAGATCAAGTCGGCAGGCGTGCCAGGGCACGCAAATAGGTAGCGGAATGAAGTTTTCTTATAAGATTTTAGCTTGTACGATCATCGTCATGGCTGCCGCGTTCGGGTTCAGCGGATATTTTTTCGTCAATTATGTGTTCGAGACTTCCCTGTCCAGGGAGGTGGAGCAAGCCATGGATGAAAGCAGCATCCTGCAGTTCGCTTTTGAGACGGCGGCGTTGAATGTGCCGTCCCAGTATGACGTGCTTTTGGACCGGATGGTGAAGCAGATCGGCTCCGGCCTGGAGGGGCGGGAGCAGGGCGGCGGCAGG